>JAZRGS010000075.1:0-69193 GCA_045644305.1 Eubacteriales bacterium
TCAGAACGGCCACATCGCGTTCAACGAACCCGATGAAAAGCTCGTTGCAGGTACCCACCTCACCGGCCTTACCGAAAGCACCATCAACGCTAACGCTCGTTTCTTCGAAAAGAAGGAAGACGTTCCTACTCAGGCAGTTACCATGGGTATGGCTTCTATCATGAAGGCTAAGACCATCATCCTCCTTGCTACCGGCAAGGCTAAGCATCAGGCGGTTTCCGAGCTTCTTGACGACAAGATCACCACTCAGAACCCCGCAACCCTTCTTAAGCTCCACCCCAACACCATCATCCTCGTTGACAAGGACGCATACGAAGGCTAAGCCAACCATGAATAATAAAGCACCTCAATGCTTGCAACTTTGGGGTGCTTTTTCTTTTGCCGCGAATTGTAATTTGTGCAAATATAACAAGTACGCAAGGTTTACCATTGTAGACTCAGTACCTTTTGCCTATTTTGTTGTTGACATTTGGCTTTTTATAATGTAAAATAAAAATGTGGTATATAATTATACCGTTATGAGTAATTAAAAGGCGTATCAACGTCGGAAAAGGAGTACAGTATGTTAAGAAAATTGTGTTTCATTTTGATTCTATGCCTGTTACTCAGCACTTTTTCACTGTGCGCAAACGCATATTATCACGACAAAGAGTTAGAAGCGCTTGACGGTTCGGCTTTTGTAAAAGAAGAGCTTTTGATTTACACGACCGAAAAGCTGGATATGACTGCTTTTGAAGGCGACGGTCCGTTCGATTTTTTGGGTATAAGTATTGTTAAAATAAAAGACTTGTACGCAGGATACGAGGAGGTTCTCAACACTGATAAAGGCTGTTACGTGATCACAGTAGCATCAGGAACCGATACTGTCGAGGCATATAGTACGCTTTCCGAAGCCGAAGGCGTTGAAAAGGTGATTTTCAATAGCATCGAATACCTTGGTTATGAGGGGCAGCATTATCCCGAACGCTCACCTTATATCGGAAAAACACCTGAGGAGCTTGAAGAGGATCACGCCTTTGCGCCAAATGAACTTACCGTTTATTTGGATCACGAGCTTGACTTGACAGAATTCGAAGGCGACGGAAAGCGTTACCTTTACGGCGTATGTGTTGATACGATACGCCAAATCGATCCCGAAGAAGACGGCGTTTACGGTTATCATATCAAATTCGGCGTGCAGGTTATGGAAAACGCCGACGCGATCTGGGTTTTAATGTGCAACGAAAACGTTATTTCGGTAGATTATACACCGACCTACGGAAACGGTGATATCAACGAAGACGGAACGGTCGATTCTTACGATTACATCCTCGCAAAGCGTATGCATTTTAAGACCTATCTGCCGTATGATACCGAGCTTGGATATGCCGACGTGAACCACGACAGCTACGTGGACGTTTACGACTATATTCTTATAAAACGTATTTATTTCGGTACCTATACTGTCGGTTAATAAAGAAGATACCAAAAGCAAAGCCGCGTGATAAATTCACGCGGTTTTATTTTTGCTTGATTTTTGATTGCTTTGGTTTTATAATGTTAATAATAGTAATCGGAGGCAATGATATGAAATATGCATTTTTTGACACGAAATCCTATGATATTCCTTCTTTTCAAAAATACGGAGACGAAAATAATATAGAATTCAAGTTTTACGAGACCAAGCTCAATGCCGACACCGCATCACTCGCATCAGGCTGCGACGGTGTTTGCGTTTTCGTGAACGACACGGTCGACGCAGAGGTCATCGACAAGCTCTGCTCGATGGGAGTTAAGTCGGTCGCTTTGCGCTGTGCGGGCTATAATAACGTCGACGTCAAGCACGCGTTCGGCAAGCTTCACGTCTTCCACGTGCCCGCATATTCCCCCTATGCCGTCGCAGAGCACACAATGGCGTTGCTCCTTACCTCGATAAGAAGGATTCACAAGGCATATATCCGCACCAAGGATTTTAATTTTTCGCTTTCGGGCATGACCGGCTTCGACCTTCACGGCAAAACCGTCGGCGTCATCGGCACGGGCCGCATCGGGCGCGTGTTTATCGATATTTGCAAGGGCTTCGGCATGAGGGTTATCGCGTACGACAAGTTCCCGAGCGAGAATTCGGGCATCGATTACGTCGGGCTCGATGCACTTTTTGCAGACAGTGACATTATTTCGCTTCATTGTCCGCTTACCGAAGAAACCAAGCATATTATCGACGAAAACGCTATTTCGAAAATGAAAAAGGGCGTCGTGATTTTAAATACCTCGCGCGGAGGACTTATCGATACCGAGGCTCTGCTTGCGGGCATCAAATCGCGCCGCGTCGGCGCCGCCTGCTTGGACGTTTATGAGGAGGAATCCGACATTTTCTTCGAGGATTTTTCGGGTCACATTATGGACGACGACACGCTCGCAAGGCTTATTTCGATGCCCAACGTCATCGTGACCTCACATCAGGCGTTCCTGACCGAGGAGGCACTGAACAATATCGCGGAAACGACGGTTCAAAATATTATCGAATTCGGCGAAAAGGGATATTGCGAAAACGAGCTTTGCTACCGTTGCGGAAAGACCGAAAGCTGTAAAAACGGCAAAAGTCGTTGTTTTTAAATAGCAACACTTCAACAAGGCTGCGATGCCTCTCGCAGAGAGAGCAACAAGTCTGTTGAACCCGATAGGACTCTACAAGTTTGTGAAGGGTCTCGCGGGGAGAAGATAACAAGTCTGTTGAACCCAATAGGACTCTACAAGTTTGTGAAGGGTCTCGCGGGGAGAGCAACAAGTCTGTTGAACCCGATAGGACTCTACAAGTTTGTGAAGGGTCTCGCGGGGAGAAGATAACAAGTCCGTTGCATCGCACATCGCGAAACCAAAACTTTTACAAAATCATAATATTTCCAGAATCATTTCAAAATAAACAAGGGTTACACTCGTGGCACAGAAAGGAGGAGTGTTTATGAAAAATAAAACGCTCGCATTGATGACGGCGATTATCATTTCTTCCGCCGTACTCATTCTCACGGTTTCGCTTTCTTTGCTTAACAGCTCTGCGGTCGAAGGCGGCATATTTTCTTCGATGATCGAATCGATAACCGATTCCGAAGCAGATGAAACCAACGAAACTCAGCCTGCAGAACCCGACGAAGGTCCCTTCACCGATGAGGATATCTTCGTAAGCGAGGGCGAGGGTGACGACACCGTTATCGAAGATGAAACCCTCGATCAGCCTATCGTTAACGAGCCCGCGATCGAAGACGAGCCCGTAATTGAAGACGCGCCCGCGATCGAAGAGGATAACGCGCCTTTCGTTCCCGAAATCGGCCCGCTCGGTAACCCCGTGTTCCCCGCAACCGAGGAATGGGACGGCTCTGAATTGGTCGAAGGACACAGCGCGCCCTGCTATATCGACGACGTTGTTATCGCAATTTACGAGCACGCAACCGGTAAGCTTGTCGGTCAGGTAACCATTCGCGACGACGAAGCTTGGAGAACCGTAAATCAGCTCCATCTCGACATTTACGAAAAGGGCAACCGTATTTACGACCCCGCCGATCCCGACGCGGTTCCTATTTCTATCCCCAACGGCAAATACCGCATTGAGGTTTACGGCATTTGGTGGGCAGACGACGGCGGCTGCGGCAGCCTCTTCTTCGCTTACACCTACGGCGATAACGAAATGATCGAAATGTGGAAGCACGGCATCCTTTACTCGGGCGCACAGGACTTCATCGCATACACCGATTCTCTCATCGCCGATGAAATCGCTGCTATCGAGGCAGGCACCAACAAGGTTCCCGCTCCCGAAGAAGCAATCACCTATATCTGCGGATTTGGTGCTGATATGCCTACGCTTCACTCGTTCAGATGGACCGGCGATTACCACGCAACCTTTGAATCTTCCCGTGGCACCCCCAGATTCCCCTATCTCGAAATCGAAGAGTAACGCTTCACACTCCTTGCTAAACCGTAAAACCGCTTTACGCGGTTTTGCGGTTTTTCTTTGCAAAAATGCGAGAGGAAAAGATTTCCGAAAATTTTTTTCGAAAATAAGTTGACAAATGTAGTCTTTTGTGTTACAGTAAAGACGACACGTGTAGTCAAAAATCATCGAGAGGTGTATTTATGAAAGAATTGATAGGCTTATCAAACGGCGAATGGAAGCTGATGAAGCTTTTGTGGAACCACGAAACCATGACGGTCGGCCAGATGGTGGACGCACTTGCGGGCGATACCGATTGGAACAAAAACACGGTTTTCACAATGCTCAAGCGACTTGAGGAAAAGCAGGCGATCGCTATGGTAACCACTCGCAGACCCCAGCAATATGCCGCGATCATAACGCGCGAGGAAGCGGCGAAGGATGAAACCGATTCCTTTCTTTCGCGCGTATACGACGGCAATCTAAAAATGTTCGTCTCGGCCTTGTCGGGCAACTGTAACCTTTCACAAGAGGAAATTAACGAAATCCGCGATATTTTGAACCAAGCGGAAAGCAGGCTTACAAAAACGGAGGACTAATTATGCTTTCGCATATTATTGCCTCTTCTCTCCTTATCTGTGCAATCCTGTTAATACGCTTGTTTTTCAGAGGACGCATCCCCAACCGTATGATTTACGCGCTTTGGATAGTCGTTTTCATACGGCTCGCCGTTCCGGGATTTGCTTTTCAAATCACGCTTCCCGAAACGGCGGCGCGTCCCGAAGTGAACGAAAAATTTTCGGACGAGGTGTTTTTCGACCACGAATTTCACCGTCCGCAATATTTGCCGAACGCTTCGACCGAGCAAAGCGAAAATACCGAAGCAACCGCTTCGCAAGTCCCCGCCCTGCCGTCACCGACGCAATCAAAGGGCTTTTCGATTACCGCGATGCAGGTTTATCTTGCAGGTGCGGGTGTTGTGCTTGCTTGGATTTTCGTTACAGAGCTTGCGATATGGAGAAGGCTTAAAAAGACACGGCGCTTTTTCGAAAATCGAAACGGCATCAACGTCTATATCTCCGACGAGTCGCCGTCTCCTTGCGTTTTCGGCATTATACCGTCGGTTTACGTTGATTCCTCAAGCGTAGACTCCTGCGACTTGGAGCTCATTTTGATGCACGAATTCGCGCACATCCGCCAATCCGACCATATCCGCACACTCGCGAGAGCGCTGATTCTTGCAGTTCATTGGTACAACCCGTTGGTGTGGGTATATTTCCGCGCCGCATCAAGGGATGCCGAGCTTGCGTGTGACGAGGTAGTAACGAAGGGTTTAGACGAGCATCTTCGGCTGAAATATGCCCAAATCATCTTTAATTACGCACCGCGTGCGAAAAACGGCGCGGTGGGATTTGGAGGCAAACCTATGAAAAAAAGAATACTCGCTATCACCAACAACAAAAAAGTGAAAACAGTATCTTTGGTTCTCGCAATCATAATGTCTTTGACCGTCTGCGTTTTGGCATTTACAGGATGTGTAAGCGGTAGCGCGAAGAGCTCGGATGAAGACGTTTTATCCGAAGACAATGTTTCCGAAAATAACAACTCCGAAAGCTTCGGCTACGAAAGTCCCGAAATCGTGTATTCCGATGGAGGCGAACCTATTTTGCCAACTTTGGAAGCGCGTGTTAACGAAAAATACATTCGTTCGTGCGACGGTGGTATGGATTACACCTATGAAGAGCTGGTCAAAATGTCCGAGGATGAAATATCTCGTATGATGCTTGGTCCCACAACACGTTACGGCTTTTTCTTCGATTATCCCGTTTTAAAATCCAACAACAAGGTTGAATTTGTCGACGCAAATGGCAAAAAAACAGTCGTTTGCGACCTTAGCGAAGATCTTTTCACTTATGAATGGCTTGTTTCCGAGGTTCGTAAATACTTTTCGGAAGATATCGCAGTCGAACTTTTTTCCAAAGGCATTTACTTCGAATGCGGGGAAAAGCTATTTATGGTCGATGCGATAGAATTCGGTCGACAGAACTGCGGCACCAAATACGAAATTGTTTCGTCTGCTGAAACTCAAATTGTTTATAAAGCCACTACGAAATATCTTATAAACGATGAGGACTATGAAAAATATGTGATGAACAGCAGTCTTGTTTTCCCTGAGGAAAGCTATTCCTATAAATATTCGGAATATGTGCTTTCCTTAATCGACGGCAAATGGGTATTTACTCAATTTGAAGCTTAAAACAAAAAGCATCGCTAACGCGATGCTTTTTTCTTATTTCGCTTCTATAATACCGCCGCCAAGTAAGGTTTCGCCGTCGTAAAAGACCGCCGACTGACCGGGGGTGACTGCGCGGACGGGAGATTCGGTTTCGACAAGAAGCCTTCCCTCGCCTATCGGGGTCAGAACAGAATCGACAAACGGTGCGCGGTAACGGATTCTCGTTTGGCATTTTATGCTCGAGCTCGGGAAATCGAGCGCCGAAAACGAGGCGTTTCTCACGCAAAAGCTTGTTGTAAATAAATCGGAATTGCTTCCCAAAATCACCTGATTTTTCTTCATATCGCGGCCTATTACGTAAAGCGGCTCCTTGTACGCGATACCCAAGCCCTTTCGCTGACCGATGGTGTAGCAGCGCTGACCCAAATGCTTTCCGAGAAGGGTTCCGTCCTTAAGCACGAAGTCACCGACCTTGTCGGTTTTTCCGACGATTCTTTCCAAAAACGCGCGGTAATCGCCGTCGGGAATGAAGCAAATATCCTGACTGTCGCCCTTGTTCGCAACCGCAAGTCCGAAAGCCTGCGCCTGCTCGCGAACCTCTTTTTTCGTCATCTCGCCGAGCGGAGCAATAAAGCGCGAAACCTGCTCGCTTTTAAGGCTCCAAAGCATATAGCTTTGATCCTTGTCGGGGTCGGCGGCGCGGGTAATAACGCGACGGTCGCCGCATTGCTTGACCCTTACGTAATGCCCCGTTGCGTATTCGTCGGCGCCGTGCGAAAATGCATAATCGGCAAGCGCGCCGAATTTTAAAAATCGATTACAAACGATGCAGGGGTTAGGTGTTTCGCCGTTCGCGTATGCATCGACGAAGTCGGCAACGACACGCTTTGAAAATTCATCACGCAGATCGACCGCGTGGTGGGGTACTCCCATCGATTGGCAGAGCGATTTAGCCGATTCGAGCTCACCGCCCGAAAAATCGGGGACAAGCTCACGTCCGAAGGGAATCATGGTCACGCCCTCGACGGAATAGCCCTTTTCCTTCAAAAGCAAAAGCGAGGTCGCGCTGTCGACGCCGCCGCTCACCGCGACAAAGCATTTTTTCATCCTATCCCCTCCGTACAGTTTTTTATTATTCTATCACAGAGAACGCGCTCTTTCAACTGTTTTTATCATATTCCTCGACAGTAACGTGTATAAATATAAGGAAACAACGAACAAGGATGGTTTTGTTATGAAAAAACTGTTAATGCTGTTTTTTGCGCTTGCGCTCTGCTTCACCCTTGCATCCTGCACGAACGGCAACGAGGAGACAAACGAGCCTCTGCCGCCCGCGTTATCGCTTTTGCAGAAGCAAACGACGCTCGCAAAGCACAGCGAAAGGGGCAAAAGCGCGAGCTTTTCCAAGCAGGATTTTGAAAACGCGTTAGGAGAAGAGGTCGATTCGGTCACCGTTACTTCGCTGCCCGATGCCGAATTGGGCACGCTTATCTATAACGGAAGCTCGATCGCTTCGGGGCAGACTATTCACGCAAGCTCGCTCGAATATCTGAAATTCGTACCGACCGCCGAATGTAAAACTGCGCTCTTCAGCTTCACCTGCGAAAGCAAGAGCTTTGAAAACGTCGAGCTTTCCTGTGAAATCGTCTATACCGACACGGTAAATTCTCCGCCCGTCGCAGCCGATTGCGAAATCGAAACCTTCGAAAGCATCCCCTGCGCGGCAATTCTCGACATCAACGAGCCCAACGGCGATGATTTCGTTATAAACGTCATCACCTACCCGACCGACGGATTCGTCAGCATATCGCGGGACGGATACGTCGTTTACACGCCCGAGGAGGGATTTTCGGGAAGCGATCGGCTGGTTTACACCATCACCGACAAATTCGGCGCCGTTTCGGAAAGCGCAACCCTCTCAATAACCGTCGGTAAAAACGAAAACGGACTGAAATTTGCCGATATGAGCGACGATCCCATGCAGCTTTACGCATATAAAATGTGCGAGAGCGACGTTATGGTTTACCGATTCGAAAACGGCGAATACTTTTTCGACCCCGAGGTGACGGTTTCTAAAATCGACTTTTTGGTCATGCTAATGAACCTTTCGGGCGAGGATCGCGGTATTTTGGCGGTTGCCGACAGCGTCGTTTCCGACGACAAGGGGCTTTCCTCGGGCTTGAAGGGATATCTCTCCGCGGCGGCGGAAAAGGACCTGATAAAGCTTGAAAACGGTGCATTTTCGCCCAAGGAGCCCTGCACGGTTGCCGACGCCGCTTATATGATTTCCTCGCTTTTGAAATTCCCGAGGCTCGACAGCGAAAGCATTCAATCGGGCGAGAGCGACCGAAGCTTCGCATCGCTCATCGCGGCAAGCGACGCGGGCATTTTCGACACCGTAGACCCCGAGCATCAGCTCACCAAGGCGGAAACCGCCGATATTTTATGCAGGGTTTACAGATATATGCAGGAAAACAATATGATCGGCGCGATTGACAACTAAGGAAATAAGTGATATAATTTGCTCGGGAAGCTAACTTTCCGAGCATTTTTTTGAGGTTTATTTATGACCGAAAATCAAAACAACCAAACGGTTGAACAGCAAAACGAACAAAATACTCCCGAAAAGAAGAAAAACAAGAAAAAGATTTTTCTTATAATCCTGCTTTCGATTCTCGGACTTTTTTTGGTTTTGGGCGTGGGCGTCGTGATTTTCGTGAACTCGCTTGTAAACGAGGCTTACGATTATCTCACCTACGACAGCGGCGACATGGAATGGTCGGGCGTCGACATCGACGCGTCGGATTATGACGTCGACGACGATATGGGCATCGATTTTTCAAACTTTTCCGACCCCGAGGCATCCGACGTGATTCCCGACACCTCGACCGATGATTCAAGCGTTCCCGAAATCAGCGACGATTATGATGACGACGACAAGGACGACGGCGGTGACAAGAATTATCCGCCTCCCCCTCCCGAGCCTCCCTTCCAGCCCGATTACGAAATTTTGGAGGGCTTATTTGACGGCGACACCGTCACCGACGCTTACGACAAGGACGTTATCAACATCCTTTTGATCGGTGCCGACACGATAAGCGGCAATCACGCGCGAAGCGATACGATGATTCTTATGTCGGTCAACAACGTCAAGAAGCGCATCGTCTTTACCTCGTTCATGCGTGATACCTACGTTTCGATTCCCGGCTACAAGGACAACCGCCTAAACGCGTCGTTTGCGGCGGGCGGACCCGCGCTTTTGATTAAAACCATCAAGCAAAACTTCGATATCGACATCGACCATTACGTTATGGTAAGCATCAGCTCGTTTGAGCAGGCGGTCGACGTTATCGGCGGCGTAGACATAACCGTCAACGAAACCAATTACGATTACTTTAAAAATTGGAACGGCATTGCGGGCATCCCCAAGGCGCAGGCGATCGACGGAACCCATACGGTGCATCTTAACGGCGGAACCGCGCTTGCTTATGCAAGAAGCCGAAATTTCTCGAACGGCGACTTCACCCGCACCCTGCACCAGCGCGATTTATTGAAGCAGGTGGCTTATCAATGCAAGACCTTAAGCCTGACCGAGCTTCACGATCTTATGAAGGCGGTGCTTCCCTACGTTGTGACCAACATTCCGAAGGACACGCTTAAATCGATGATTTGGAACGTGTTGACCTACGTTTCCTATGATATCACCGACGCGCGTGTGCCCTGTGCAGGCTCGTTTAATTATGCGCGAATCAACGGCCGCGAGGTTTTGGTCGTCAACTATGAGGCGAACGAAAAATTCATCAAGGCAAAGATTTACGGTTAAATAAAAAGAAAATCCACTTTGGCTCATCCAAAGTGGATTTTTTATTAGCCGAGAGAGATGATATAATCGATCGCGAGTACAAGCTCTTTCTTGACGTCCTCATTCAAGCCGTCGGCCGCTTCAACAGAAAGCTTCATCGCGTCAAGCTCGGTCGAGAAGGCTTGGAAATCGGTGATTCCGTCTTTCAGGCTCAACGCCTTTTTTGCAGAAGCATCGAAAAACGAGGATATTGCATCGTCGTATTCGCCCAACGCCTCTTGTGCGTATTTAAGGTTAAGGATACGCGCGTTAAGCATTTCGGCGCAAGCGGGGATAAGCTCGGCATCAGGCGCGGTCGCGGGAGTAGCCGCAACTCGCATCGCGTTACGAAACGTTTCATCGTATCCGCAGGTCGAAATATAGCGAAGCGTAAATATCGAAATACCCTCTGCACAGAGGTCATAGGGCATAACGAGCTGCTCGATCATCGACTGATGCGATGCGCGAACGTAGGTGCCGACGCCGAGAATAAGCGTGGTATGCTCGGTTATCGGAAGAATCTCGTTTGCATATTTAAGCTGATATTCGGTGTTGTCGCCGTAAATCATGGGGTAAATCGCATCGGCATAGCCGTTTGCCGCCCATTTTTCGACGTCCTGATAGGTATAAATCTGTCGGTCGCGATAATCGGCAAAGCAGGTGAAGCTGACGTTAATGTTTTCATCGACCGCTTTGACCGTCTGATAAAATTTCTTTTGATATTCCGAAATTATATCCCTTCTCCAAGCGCACCATTCGTCCCAAAGCGGGTCGTTGATCTTCATTTCCGCGGGATTTTTGCCGTATTTCGAGATAAAGCCCTTAATCGTGCTTTCGTTATAGCCGAAATCCTCGTAATTGTGGAGCTGGTAATAATAAGGAAGCGGATAGCGCATATAGTCCGCCTGAATGCCGTAAACGTCATATTTTTCGGCTATTTCGCGGATGACCGCAAGGTTATATGCCTGAACGTCGCCGTCGGCAGGGTCAAGCGTGATGACCTTATCGGGTCCGACGTGGTTGCCCTTATTGGTTTTAAGGTATTTGTCCTTGAAAATCGACATATAGTGATTTTCGGGATAAACAACGCCGTCAAGACCGCTCGAGAAGCTGTTGACCATTACGATCAAGCGGATTCCCTGCTCGCCGCAAGCCTTTTCAAACGCTTTTATAAGGTCGAAGCCGTTGAGCTGAGGGAGCATCACGAGCCCCTCGACCTCGCTTTCGTATACCGAAAAGCCGCAAGCGACGTTGTCGATTATAAGCGTATTGAGTCCGCAATTCTTTGCGTATTGAACCGTGTGGTCGACGTCGTTTTGGTTCTTGTAATGAAGATTTATCTTCATCGAAGCATCGTATTCGCCCAAGGTTATCCAAGCGGTTCTGTCCTGAACGGTGATATAGGGCACAAGCTCGTTTCTCGCCTGCTTTGCATTCGCCTGAACAACAGGAAGCTTTTCTGCAAGAAGGTCGCCGTCGAAGCTGCGGTTTTCTACCTTTTCGCTGCTGTATCCGAGGTAAAGCGAGCTCAAATCCGCACGGATTTGGTTAATGAGCGATTCGACTTTCGCGTAATCGATGTTCGAAAGTGCATCAAGCTGTGCCTTGAATTCCGATTCAAGCGCATTAAGCTCGGAAGACAAGCGATGGTATTCGGTGATGGGCGTTTTTACTACGCACAAGCCCCTTGCACCGACGCTGAAAACGCTTGCTCCTACCGTAACCTCGCGCGCCATTCGAGTAGCCGAAAAGCCGGTTGCGGATATTATATATCCGTTTGTCGGGATTCTATACATACCCGAGCAATTCGAATATACCGCCTCGACGGTGCCGTTTTCGCCTACGACGATTTCGGTCAAATTGTTACCGACGGGCGTGGTGGTGCCGTACTCGGAGTTGAAAATTACAATTCCGTCCTCGTTTCGTGCGCGGTTTGTACCCGCATAACCGTATTTTTTATAGACGTAAAGGTCGGCTTTCGAAATCAGCTCTGCATCATCGCCAACCTTCAATTTAGCTGTTTTACGCTCGAGCGCGGTGTTTTCGCCAACGGTCAGCACGAATCCGCCCTTGGGAACATCAATTCCCGCGATATCGTCGCCCGAACGGTTTATTTCGACGATTTTTCCTTCGGAAACGGCGATTTCGGTGCAGTAAATATTGCTTTCGGTGTTACCCGTGTACCAATTTTCGTTGTAAAGCCAACCGGTTTCCTCGGCGGTTCTTATAAGGTTTTCGTAACCGATTTCGATGATGACGTCGCCGAATTTTACGCATTTTTCGGGGATATAGTCGATCTTGACGAGGTCGGTTTCGACCTTATCGCCAAGCTTTACCTCGGCATCGATTCCGTAAAAGCGGAGAATATAGCCGTTTTCGGGGATAACCGCGTTGTGGTATTCCTCAAAAATCGCGACGACGGTTTCATCGATAACAGCGACGTCAAAAAAGCTTTTTTCGCTTGATTCGGGATCAAATGCAGCCGCCTTGCCGTTATCGCGGGTGTAAATATAGACGCCGCCTTGGTGTGATTCCGAATTTATCTCGCCGCCCAGCGCATATTCCGCTTCGCCGACGGTTATGAAAATCTCTTCCCCCGATTCGTCGGTCGGCGCTTGGCTCGATTCATCGGAGCCGCCGCAGGAGGCAAGCATCGGGGCGAGCATAAACGCACAGCAGGTCAGCGCGAGAAATCTTTTAAGAGAAAATCTTTTCATATTTGCCACCTATTCGGCGAAAATAACGGGCTGAGTGCGCTCTAACGGCTCGGGAAGCTCGCAATCGCGATAGCCCAAAATGCAGTTGCCGATACCGATATATTCGTCGGGAATTCCGTATTCGCGGGCGATTTCTCTGCCCTCTTCGGATTCAAAAACCTCACGCGCACGGTGAATCCAGCAGGAATCGACGCCCAAAGCAAACGCCGCGTTCATCAGGTTCGCCATTGCGCAGGAGCCGTCCTCTACGGTAGTCGTGCGGTTGCGGTCGGCAAATACGACGATAACCGTTTGCGCGCCGTAAAAGGGGTCGCTGTCACTTCCCATAACCGAAGCGTTCATCTTCGAAAGTCTGTCGCGAAGCGACTTGCTCGTAACCACCAGAAACAGCGTGTCGCGGCTGTTTCTGCCCGTCGGAGCATAAAGACCCGCCTTGATGATTTCATCGAGAACCTCTTTATTTATAGGATTTTCGTTGAATTTGCGGATACTTCTTCTTGTAACTAAGGTTTTGATGGTTTCGTTCATGTCAGTCCTCCAAGGCACGAAGCAGTATGGTTTCCGCCTCGCGGTAGTCGTTATACTCGAGACTCATTATTTTTTCGCGCTCCCAATTGGAGTAAAGCTTGGCAATTTCCCTCTCGCGGAGCACCTTCGCGTAAAATTCCTCGATAGCGTCGAGCTTATTTTTTGCCTCAGCCGCATTTAAAAGCGCAAAGAATTTAATTCCGCGGAAAAGCGTCTTCCAGCGAAGCGTGAGCATCGGACGTCCGTCGGGGTTGGGGTAAACCAAGCCCAGATCGCCCGCAGGGAAGGGTCCGTAACGGTCGTCATTGTTGGGATTATCGGTCCAGCAGGTATAGCTCCAGCGCAAAAATCCGTCCATTTGGGCATATTTAGCGAGAATTCCGATGTAATAGCCGTCAACAAGCTCGCTTCTTAAAAAGGTGTTGGGGATTTCGGGACAGCAGCAAACGTAATAAAGGAATCGCTTATCGGGCGACGCCTTTTTGTAATTCATCAATGCGTCGTATTCGCTGTACATAGCCGAAATGTAGGGTGCGAAATCATATATGTCGTCACCGAATTCCTCTACGAATTCGGCGTGATTGATAGCCGTTTTGTATTTGAATGCGGGCGCGACGCTTTTGATATGCGTAAGGCTCTTTCTGTACGCCTCGACGTCGGCCGGCTCGTCCGCGGCGATGCGGACCTTATCGATCTGATTCGTTTTTATAAAATACGCCTCAAGCGCGCGGATATATTCGTCTACCTCCTCTGCCTTACGCAGATAATCGTAAACACCCTCGGCTTCGTCGTAAACGCGAATATGTACCCCGTCGGGATAGTCGGGCGCAGTTCGGTTGCCGCCGTATTCCTTGGTATCCCAAACGTTAACCAAGCCGAAAACCGAAATACATTCATCGACTCCGCATTCCTCGAGCAGATCGATATATCTTTGCATAACCGAGAAATCGTAGGAAAGCTTGCCTGCCAAGTCGCGCTTGACCGAAATCATCGAATATTCAAAAAGGTTTGCCGAAAAGCGCTGCTCGTTCTGACAAGCCTGACCGTTCCAAGGAATTTCCGATGCGACGACCGTGACCGACTTGACGCCCAATTCGCCGAGCGTTTCGGAGTAATTTCGAAGTATGTCAAAATGCTCGTCGCTCCAAAGCGCAACCTTGTGCTGACGCGCGAGATTCGAAGGATGCTGCCACAAATCGAGGTGGAAGCCGTTTTCGCGATTTTCGGGGAAAACAAAGGAGAAAACCTCAAGCTCGACGTTGATTTCACCGACGAGCGCTTCGCGCGAAAAGCCGTAATTTTCGAAGATTTTAAGTCTGCCCGAATATTTACCCGCCGTTGCGTTTTCGGGTATCTTCATTTCGGCAAAGACCGAAAGAATCTTATCCGCTTCGGCTTCGACAACGCTTGCTTCCAAAAGCGAATCGGCGCGGTAATAGGAATCGTCGCAGATATGCATTCCGATGTGCTTCAATTCACATTCAAACGGCATTTCTGCGGAAATGCGCAGATTTTTGCGTCTTGCGTCCTGCGAAAACCAAGGCTGATTCGAAAGACTTAACGCGTATGCCTCGTCCGCGGTGATTATAAGCTGAAAGGCAGCAGTATCCCTTCTGCCCGAAACAAGATTTATACTTTTGGGAAGAGAATTTACGATTTCGCGGTTCATTCTTGCGCGGTCGCCCCACAGTAATTTGTAGCTTTCGGGTGCTACGCCGTATAAAGTAATCATATTTGCCTCCTTAAGCGTTTATGAGATAAGGGTTTCTTCTGCGTTCCTCGGAAAGCGTCGTGCGGGCATCGTGGCCGGGAAAGATTTCATAGTCGCCGGGGAGATTGCGCAACGCTCGGAGCGAGCGCATCATCTGCGTCTCGTCTCCGCCAAGGTCGGTTCTGCCGATGCTCTGCTTAAACAGTGTATCGCCCGTGAACATCATTCCGTCAAAGACGTAGCAAACGCTGCCGGGGGTGTGTCCCGGAGTGGGAATTACGTAAAAATCGAAGCCTGCGATCGAGTATTCGCCTTCCTTTGAAAAGGTGTATTCTGCAGGCTCAAAGGGGCGCGGGTCGTAAGGAATGATTGCGCTGAACATATCGCGCTCGGTCAGCATATGCGCGTCGCGCTCGTGAATCGCAACCGGAATACTGATTCCGCGAAGGTCGCCTACCGCAAGGATATGGTCGAAATGACCGTGTGTAAGCAAAATGAGACGGCATATCGCATCGGCGCGGTGAAGCGCGTCCTGAATCACGGTAAGGTCGGCACCCGGATCGATAACAACTGCATCGCGAGATTCGGGATTCTTGATAATATAGCAATTTGTTTTAAGCGAGCCAACCTCTACTCGGCTCACAATCATATCCTTCATAAATCAAACTTCCTCTCTAAAGCTTACCCAAATTATACACTCAGAAAAAGAAAAAGTAAATAGAAAATAAGTCCCCAAGGGCTTATTTTTCAAAAAATAGTCCAAAACCCATTGACAAACAAGCGTTTTTGTGCTATTATTCATCACACAATCAATAAAAGCACAGACAAGGACACGGGACGTTGTGTTCACGGATTTCAGAGAGTTGCCGCTTGGTGCGAGGCAACATCCGCCATATCGTCTTATCACCTTCGAGCTGCACGCCCGAAATACCAGTAGGGCTTGCCGGAGTTTCCGCCGTATAAAGGGAAACGCGTCATAGGCGCCGCAAATGAGTGGTATAATGTAGTTATTTTCGTAACTTCATCTCTTTGCAGATGGGGTTTTTATTTTTTCACCGACTTCTCTTGCGGCAATAAATCACGAAAGAGGAAAGTAAAATGGAACAGCAATCAAAGTCAATCGCGGCACGACTTAAATGGGCGAGAGAAAACCTCGAAATTCCCGCCTCGGCTATGGCAGAGGCTTGCGGAATCGGCGAAGCCGAGTACGTGAAAATGGAAAGAGGCGAAGAGGATTTTTCCTTCTCGTTCCTTTTCAAGTGCGCAAAGCTTCTCGGTATGGACATTTCCGAGCTTGTTTCGGGCTCCGACCCCAAGCTCGACTTTTACAACCTTACCCGCGCAGGCGGGGGTATGCCCATCAAGCGCGAAAAGGGCTTTGATTACCGTCACGTCGCTCCCCTTCTCAAAAACCGCGTAAGCGAGCCCTTTATCGTAACCGCAAAATACGACGAGGAGCTTCAAAGCAAGCCGATCACGCTTGCTACCCACGAGGGTCAGGAATTCAACCTTATCCTCACCGGTAATTTGAAGGTTCAGCTCGGTGACCACACCTACATTATGAATCCCGGCGACACGGTCTATTACGACTCGCGCCATCCCCACGGTATGATCGCGGTCGGCGGTCAGGACTGTACCTTCTTGGCGGTCGTTTTCAAGGAAAGCGCTCCTCAGGAAAATGTTTCCGAAAGCGAGCCCGCCCCCGAAAAGCAGGCAACCTCTTACAATTACGACAATTGCATTTACAAGCAGTTCGTTGAAGAAACCTTCGACAGCGAGGGCAAGATTTCGGACATCAAGCTTCACTGCAACGATAATTTTAACTTTGCATACGACGTTGTTGACGCGTTGGCGGCAAAGGTTCCCGATAAAAAATGTATTCAATGGGTCGGAAACGACGGAACCGAAACAGAATTCACATTCTCGGACATTTCGCGTCTTTCCTCCAAGGCGGCTAATTATTTCGCTATGCTCGGAATCAAGAAGGGCGACAGAGTTATGCTCGTTCTTAAGCGCCATTGGCAGTTCTGGGTGTGCATGATCGCGCTTCACAAGCTCGGCGCCGTTGCGGTTCCCGCAACCAATCAGCTCGTTGAGCACGACTTTGAATATCGCTTTAACGCGGGTGAAATCAGCGCAATCGTCTGCACCGCAGACGGGAATACCGCGATCGAGGCAGAGCGTGCGGCAGAAAAGGCAAAGACCCTCAGAACCAAAATTATGGTCAGAGGCTCCCGCGACGGCTGGCACGATTTCGATTCCAACTTCGTTCGCTGCTCGTCGAAATTCGAAAGAGTCGAAAATTCCAAGGACGACCCATCGGTCATGTTCTTCTCGTCGGGCACGACGGGATACCCGAAGCTCGCTATGCACAGCTTCACCTACCCTCTCGGACATATCGTCACGGCAAGACATTGGCACCACGTCGACCCCGACGGCTTGCATTTCACCATTTCCGACACCGGCTGGGGCAAGGCACTTTGGGGCAAGCTTTACGGTCAATGGCTTTGCGAGGCGGCAATCTTCGTTTACGTCTTCGACCGCTTCGATGCGTCCAAGCTTCTTCCCATGTTCGCAAAATACAACATCACCACCTTCTGCGCACCTCCCACGATGTACCGCTTCTTCATTCGCGAGGATTTGAGCAAGTACGACCTTTCGTCGCTCAAATATGCAACCATCGCGGGCGAAGCGCTTAATCCCGAGGTATTTAAGCAGTTCTATAACGCAACCGGCATCAAGCTTATGGAGGCGTTCGGTCAAACCGAAACCACGCTTACCGTCGGCAACTTTATCGGATGCGAGCCCAAGCCCGGCTCTATGGGTAAGCCCAGCCCCGCTTACGATATCGACATCGTTCGTGAGGACGGTACCAGCGCCGCTGTCGGCGAAGAGGGCGAAATCGTTATCCGACTCGACAAGGGCAGACCCTTCGGCTTGTTCCTCGGATATTACAAGAACGACGAAGCGACAAACGCAGTATTGTGTGACAACGTTTATCACACGGGCGACACCGCTTGGCGCGACGAGGATGGCAACTTCTGGTACGTCGGACGCGTCGACGACGTTATTAAGTCGTCCGGTTACAGAATCGGCCCCTTCGAAATCGAAAGCGTTATTATGGAGCTTCCCTACGTTCTCGAGTGTGCAATCACAGGCGTTCCCGACGAAACGCGCGGACAGGTCGTTAAGGCGACTATCGTTCTTACCAAGGACAAAGCGCCCAGCGACGAATTGGTCAAGGAAATCCAAGACTACGTCAAAACCCACACCGCGCCCTACAAATACCCCCGCAAGGTTGAGTTCGTAGAAGCGCTTCCCAAGACGATTTCGGGTAAGATTCGCAGAACCGCAATTCGAAATCAGGACAAAAACAAGCAGTAAAATCAAAATCAAGGAGCGAGGATGAAAAATCCTCGCTTTTTTCTTGCGATTTCTCGATGAAATTTGAAAAAACTATTGTCTTTTTATGTATTTTTGTGTAGAATAAAGTTAATTATCGCAGAGTAATTCTGCAAAAAATACGGAGGAAAAAAATGAAAAAGTTTATCGCACTCTTTCTTGCCGCTCTTATGCTTGTAAGCTTCGCGGCGTGCTCCAACCTTGACACCGGCGACGGCGCAAACGGCGGCAACGACGACGCTTCCGACGACGCACTTAAGGTAGGCGCAATTTACATTAACAGCAAGAACGATACCGCAGGCTACACCTTTGCACACCACAACGGTATCACCACCGCTATGAAGCAGCTCGGTCTCGACCCCGAAAAGCAGCTCTTCATCGTTGACGAAGTTCCCGAAGACAAGGAACAGGTTCTCTCCGCAATCGACACTCTCGTTGGTAACGGCGTTGACATCATCTTCGGTATCTCCTTCGGTTACATCGATGCTATGGAAGAAGCAGCAGGCAAGTATCCTGACGTTATCTTCTCGCACGCTACCGGCTACAAGAGCAACGAAACCAACTTCAACAACTACTTCGGCCGTGCATATCAGGCTCGTTACCTCGCAGGTATCGCTGCAGGTCTCAAGTCCCTCGAAACCGGCAACAACAACATCGGCTACGTTGCAGCATACGGCACCGAATACGCTGAAACCGCTTCCGGTATCAACGGCTTCGCTCTCGGCGTACAGGCTGTTAACCCCGATGCACAGGTTTACGTTAAGTCTCTCACCAACTGGGCTGACGAAGTAAACGAAAAGGCTTACGCAAACGAGCTCATCGCTTCCTACGGCTGCGGCATCATTTCTCAGCACTGCGACTCCGCACAGCCTCAGATCGCTGCACAGACTGCAGGCGTCTTCGGTTGCGGCTACAACTCCGACATGACCGCTGACGCTCCTAAGGCACACCTCACCGCTGCTATCTGGCACTGGGACGTTTACTACAAGACTGCTATGCAGGCTGCAATCGACTGCGAAAAGGCAGCTGACTTCGTTACCAAGATGGGCGGTCAGGCATACTACGGCGGCCTTAAGGAAAACTTCGTTGACGTATCTCCTCTCAATAACATCTGCGCTCCCAACACCGACAAGGCAATCGCTGCAGTTCGCGAGCTCATCGTTAGCGGCGAATGGGACGTATTCTCCGGCGTTAAGCTCTCTATCGCAGCAGACGGCACCGTCACCAAGACCGATGCTGCTCTCGTTGACAACAAGGGCACCGAAATCGTTGCTGCAGGCGGCGCAAGCGTTGCTGACGGCGTAATCACCGGCACCATGAACTATCTCGTTGCAGGTATTACTTGGGTTAACGACCCCAACGCAGCTGAATAATTAACAGCGCATTTTATTCGGGCCGGCCGGATTTTCAGACCGGCCCGATTTTTTCAAAGTGAACGGGAGAAAACGTTTTTTCGCTTTTTGCCGTTTGCTTCGAAATTACACCAAATCAAGCACAGGAGGCGGTTTTATGGCAAATACCGAACACATCGGCGAAAATAATTATGCCATTGAAATGAGAGGAATCACCAAAACCTTCGGAAGCGTCGTTGCCAACAAGGGCATCAATCTTTCGGTAAAATCGGGTGAAATCCTCGCGCTGCTCGGCGAAAACGGCTCGGGCAAAACCACCCTTATGAATATGCTGTCGGGTATTTACAAGCCCGACGAGGGCAGCATTTTCGTTGACGGACAAGAGGTCTCGATCAACTCTCCCGAGGACTCTAAAAAATATGGAATAGGCATGGTGCATCAGCATTTTAAGCTTGTTGATGTTTTTTCTGCCGCAGATAATATCTGGCTCGGACGCGACAATTCCGGCTTCCTGCTTAAAAACGACCGTTATTCGACGATTGAAAGCCTTGCAAACACCTTCGGCTTCGAATTAGACCCCAGAAAAAAGGTTTATAATATGTCGGTTTCCGAAAAGCAGACTCTTGAAATCGTCAAGGTGCTTTGCTACGGCGCAAAGATCGTCATTCTCGACGAGCCGACGGCGGTTCTTACCGTTCAGGAAATCGAAAAGCTCTTCAACGTACTCCGCCGTATGAAGGAGGAGGGCCACGCAATAATCATCATCACCCACAAGCTAAACGAGGTTATGGAAATTTCCGACCGCGTTGCGATTTTGCGTAAGGGCGAATATATCACGACCGTCAACACAGACGAAACAAATGAACAGCAATTGACCGAATATATGGTCGGCAGAAAGGTCGACCTCAACATCAACCGTCCTCTCGTCGAAAAGACCCGCCCGCTTCTCGAGGTGCGCGAGCTTACCATTCAAAACGACGAGGGCGCAACCGCAATCGACAACGTCAGCTTCTATATCCGCGGCGGCGAAATTTTGGGCGTTGCGGGCATCGCGGGCTGCGGTCAGAAGGAGCTTTGCGAGGCTATCGCGGGACTTCGCCCGATAAAATCGGGACAAATGATACACAAGGGCGACAACATTGTCGGACTTTCGCCCAAGCAGATTCTCGAAAAGGGCATATCGATGTCCTTCATCCCCGAGGATAGACTTGGTATGGGTCTTGCACCCTCGATGTCGATAACCGACAATATGCTTTTAAAGAACTATCGCGACGGCAACAGCCCCTTTGTCGACAGAAAGCGCGGCAAGGCGGACGCCGAGCAGATCATCAAGGAGCTCGAGGTCGTCACTCCCTCGGCTGAAACACCTGTACGCCGTCTTTCGGGCGGTAACGTTCAAAAGGTTCTTCTCGGACGTGAAATCAAGGCTGGCCCGAACGTAATCGTAACCGCTTACCCCGTGCGCGGACTTGACATCAACTCGTCTTATATGATCTACGATATCCTCAACAAGCAAAAGACCGATGGCGTCGGAATTTTGTTCGTCGGCGAGGACCTTGACGTTATGATGGCGCTTTGCGACAAGATAATGGTGCTCTGCCACGGCAGACTTATGGGCGTGGTTCACGCGCACAAAACCTCTAAGAGCGAGCTTGGTCTTATGATGACGGGTGCGCTTGACCTCAGCGAAAAATATGAGGACAAGCCTGCGGGTATCGCAAAAGACACCCTTTTCGGTGAAAATACGGCTAAGGAGGAACAGTAAATGGGATTTCATATCGTAAAACGTGAAAATTGCCCCTTTTGGCAAAAATGCTGCTTGTACCTCGGTGCCGTTGTGCTTGCCGTTCTGATCGGCGCCTGCATACTCCTCGCGATCGGTGTTTCCCCGATAAGCTATTACACTCGTATGTTTACGATGAATATGATCGGAAACCGAATTTCGCACGTTATTCTTATAAATTACCTCAAAAAGCTTGTTCCCCTCGCGCTTACATCGGTTGCGCTTTCGCTTGCATTTAAGATGCGCTTTTGGAACATCGGCGGCGAGGGTCAGTTCATCATAGGCGCGATAGCTTCGGCATTTGTTGCTCTTAAGTGGGGCGCTTCGATGCCCAAGGCGATCGCTTTGATAGTTATGTGTCTTGCGGCGATGCTTGCGGCAGGTCTTTACGGCTTGATCGCGGCTTGGCTGAAGGTGAAATTCAACACAAACGAAACCTTGATGACCTTGATGCTCAACTACATCGCGCTTTACCTCTTGATATTCTTGAGCGAGCAGCGCAAGGAATGGAACTTCTTCCTCGATCCCGAATCGCTCCGCCCCAAGTTCGCAAGCTTTTCAAACATCCTTAAGATGCCGGTTTTCAAAATCGGCCCGAAATTCGAGCTTAACCTTTGCGTTATTCTCACGGCGGTCATCGGCATCCTTATTTTCGTTTATTTGAAATACACCAAGCACGGTTATGAAATCAGCGTTATCGGCGACAGCGCAGGTACCGCAAATTACGCAGGCATGAACGTAAAGAGAATCATTCTCCGCACGGTATTCCTTTCTGCGGCATTGATCGGCTTGGCGGCATCCTTCAGAGTGGGCACCGCCGGTATTCTTTCGACCTCGATCACCGAGGACGTGGGTTGGACGGGCATCATCGTCGCTTGGCTTGCAAAGCTCAACACGGGTATGATTTTCCTTGTGTCCGCATTGATATGCGTGCTTCAGCAGGGCTCTGTCGAGGCGGCAACCTCATTCTCGCAGGTTTCCTCGAGCTTCGCGAACATTCTTCAGGGACTTATTTTGTTCCTTGTCCTCACAGCAGATTTCTTCACCCGCTTCAGCATAGTCCGCGCAAAGAAAGGAGAGAACGCAAATGGATAAAGTCGGTGTATTAACTCAATTTGTCTATAACATCGTTCTTTTGAACATTCCCCTTCTTTACGGCACGGTCGGTGAAATCGTGGTTGAAAAATCGGGCTCGCTTAATTTGGGCGTTGAGGGCACAATGGCTGTCGGCGCAATCTTCGGTTATATTTTCGGATGCTATGCGAACAGCTTGGGCATCGGTATTCTTTCGGCGTTCCTTATGGGTGCGCTTTGCGGTCTGCTTTTCGCTTTGCTTACCGTTTCGCTTCAGGCGAACCAAAACATCACCGGTCTTACAATTACCACCTTCGGGCTCGGCGTTTACTTCTTCGTCGGTCACAGCCTTAAGGCGGCGAAGCGTATGCCCGTTATGAACGACTACGACAACATCGTGAACGGCTTTGACGGCATCGAAATTCCGCTTCTCTCAAAGATTCCCATTATCGGCAAGGGATTTTTCGGCCAGAACCTTTTGGTTTACCTCGGCATCGCAATCGCGATCGCGGCATGGTGGTATCTTAACCACACGTCGCTCGGCTTGAAGCTTCGCGCGGTGGGCGAAAACCCCGCGGCGGCAGACTCGGTCGGTATCAACGTAAAACGCATGAAATACATCCATATCTGCCTCGGATGCGGAATTATGGGCATCGGCGGATATTATATGGGTCTTAATATGTCGGGCTCGTTCAACTCGAGCTGCTGGATCAACGGCTACGGCTGGATCGCAGTTGCGCTTGTAATCTTCGCTAACTGGAACCCCGCGCTCGCAATTCTCGGCACCTTCGTTTTCGGCTTCTTCAACGCGCTTCCCGTTTCGGCAAGCAGCCTTGCGATGGCGTTCCCGAAGGCTTTGGGTTGGTTGTCGACGATACCGAGCCAGCTTTACGACGCACTCCCCTTCATCATCACCGCGATCGTGCTCGTCGTAACCTCGATTCGCAACAAGCGCGGCAGCAGCGGATTGCCCGCCGCGTTGGGTCTTAACTACTTCCGCGAGGAAAGATAAGAACAACACAACAAATAAAAAGCTTAGGTCAAGGGCGATACCCTACCTAAGCTTTTTTATTTATGGTATTTCTTTCCGTTGTTTATTGCGAATGCGCGATAGACCTGCTCGGCGAGCATAACCCGCGCAAGCATATGCGGAAAGGTCATTTTCGACATCGAAAGGCGCAAGTCACATTCTCGCTTTAACGATTCGTCAAGCCCGAAGCTCGAGCCGATGATAAAGCAAATCGGTCGCGATTCGTTTTCAAAAGCCTTTGCAAGCTCGGTGCTCGACAATTGCTTGCCCTCGATGCACATCGCGATTTTCAAGGCATTTTTCGGAATCTGCTGACGAATCGCATTTGCCTCCTTTTCAAGGGCGCGCTGAATCAGCTTTTCGGATTCCTCACCGAAGCAGGATTCCTCTTTTATGCAAACGGTTTTATAGTCGCAAAATGCCTTTAAACGCTTGATATATTCGGTTTCGGCGTCCTTAAAGTATTTTTCCTTAAAATCGCCGACGTGAATCACAGTGACAGAATTCATCACTTTCTCCTTTTTTGCGTCTTTTTCTTGCGCACCGAAAAGCCGAAATCGCCGATTTTTTTGCCCAGCGTGAAGTAATCGCCGTGTAAATAGGCGAGCATATCGGCTTTTTCAAGCATAAGCCTTCCCTTTTCATCGACAATTTCCTCGTCGACGGTGACAGCAACGATATCTGCGATAAACATATCGTGCGAGCCGAGGGGGATGATTTTATCGACCTTACATTCAAGCGTCATCGGACATTCGGCAACGCTTTTGCAGGAAACCGCGACAGAATCCGCCTTTGTAAGCTTGGTTTCCTTGAATTTGTCGTAATCCTTGCCCGACCTTACGCCACACCAATCGAGCGCTCTTACCATCTTTGAAGTCGGGAGATTAACGCAAAATTCGCCGCTTTGCTTGATGATTTCGTAAGAAAACCGCTCGGGACGGACAGAAATATAAAGCTTCGGGGGATGTGTCGAGCAAATTCCCGTCCAGCCGATAGTTATTAAATTGTCGGCTTCGCCGTTTCCGCAGGAAACCAAAACCGCGGGCACGGGCGCCAACAACGCCCCGCCCTTCCAATGCTGTTTTGCCATAATCGAACCTATACAATAAAACTTACGTATTTTTCAAGGACATGCGCCTTGGTAAATTATTGCTCGGAAATCAGCCTTTTCGTGATCTCATACGCCATTCTCAATCCCGCTGTTGCAGGCACGAAAACCGCGCTCGAAGGTGTCGCTCTGCCCGTGATTTCATTTCTGCCCTCGACGCATTTTCCGGGAGGCTCTTCCGAGCAAACGACGGTTAATTTATCGACCCCACGGGCGCGAAGCTCCTTTCGCATAACCCGCGCAAGCGGGTCTCCCTCGGTTTTAAAAACGTCGGTGACTATAATTCTCGAGGGGTCAAGGCGGTTGCCTGTGCCCATCGAGGAAATTATTTCGACACCCGCTTCGTTGGATTTTTGTATGAGCAGAAGCTTGCTCGTCACGGTATCGATACAATCGGCGACAAAATCATATTCGCCCACGTCGATCTCATCTGCGGTTTCCGCCGAATAAAAGAGATCGAACGAGCTTACCTTGCAATCGGGATTGATGTCCGACAGCCGTTGTGCGCAGACCTCCGCCTTTGATTTTTCGACCGTCGAGGTCAAGGCGATAAGCTGACGGTTGCGATTGGTTTCGGAAACGACGTCGCCGTCAACGACCGTGATTTTGCCGATGCCGCATCGCACCAGCGCCTCCGCACACCAAGAGCCTACCCCGCCCACACCGAAGACGATGACGCTTGAATTATTCAATTTTTCTTCACCGTCTTCGCCTATCAAGGGAAGCGAGCGTTCCAAAAGACTCATAATGCACCTTTATTTCTCAAAGGGATTTACCGCGTCGACAACCGCGGAATAATATTTTTCGTAGGTTACAAATCCCGGTGCGCTGCCCGAGGGCTTTTTGAGGTTGCGCACACGGGTGTAATCGACCTCGACGTTTCGGCTTCCCCGCTTTTCGCTGTAATATGCAGCAAGCATAAGCGCTTCGTTGTAATCGCGGTCGCTCGGCTCCTCGTTCCCGTTGGGTGTGAGAATAACGTGCGAGCCGTGGAAGCCTTTAATATGGAACCAAATTTCGTTGCGCTCGGCTCCTCCCGTAAGCGCATCGTTTTGGCGGTTATTTCTGCCGACGCGAACCAATAATCCGTCGGTCGTGGTGAACGAAAGAGGCTTCGACGCGGGCGTTTTTTTCTTTTTGCCGGTTATGCCCTTGTCGGAAAGATAGCCGCCCTCGGCAAGCTCCTGCTTGATTTCGGCAAGCTCTTGGGGATTAGCCGCGCGGTCTATAAAGCTCAAAACGCTTTTAAGATAATCTGCTTCGGCTTCAGCCTTTTTGATCTGCTCGGCAAGCATGACCGAGGCTCTTTTCATTTTCGAATACTTTTTATAATATTTTTGCGCATTTTTCGCGGGGGTAAGCGCGATATCCAAAGGCACGCAAAGCTCGTTGCCCGATTCATAATCGATGCCCGTGACAGAATTATCGCCCTGACGGATGCGATAGATATTCGCCGTGACAACGTCGCCCTTTATGCGCATTTCCTCCATCGACGCACAATCGTCGAGCTCGTTTTTAAGCAAAACAAGCTTCTTTTGGGTGCGCGAAAGATGCGTGTTGACGGTTTTGACCATCTCGCGCGAGTAGCGACCGATGTTCACCGCCTCTTCCTTTCGTCCGAAATAATCGGTCAAAAGCAGCGAAAAGCTTTCGTATTCTCGCAAGGTCGCGCCGTTTTCATACTGATTTAATCGAATGAAGGAATATTCAATTCCGTTCCCCTCGTCGTCAAAAACGGCGCAGGGGGTGAAGTCGTTGGCTTTAAGCCTTTCAACCAAGCCGTTAACGCTTTTATAAAGCGCCAAAACATTGTCCGACGAAAGCGCTTCGTCCGACGAGCCAAGCGCCGAAAACGCCAATTCGCGTGCAACGACGGGCGAAATGCCCAAAAAGCTTTTGAGAATAAAATCGCAAGCCGCAACCCCGATTTTTTCCTCGCAAAGCTTCAAAAACGAGCCTTCGTCTATGTCGAAAATCGAAATTTTATCCTGCTTGGGGGGCATTTCATAAGGCAAGCCCGACATAATTCTGCGGACGCTTGCGGTTATATCCGAAACCGAGCTTGCAGAAAGGATCCTATCGTTTTCGTCGGTCAGGATAATGTTGGAATATTTGCCCATCATTTCGGCATAAAGATGCTTGCGCTTAACGTACCCCATTTCGTCCGCCGAATCAAAAAGAAAGCGAATTATTCGCTCGTTTTCAACCCATTCGGCACCGACGAAGCGTCCGTTTTGAAGATGCTTTCGGTAAAGCATACAGGTCGGCGTGGGGGTGTCGGGGCGGGCAACCGATTCCTCGGTTATTGCAAGAATGGGGCGCGAAGCAGACGCCGAAACGACAAAATTTCCGCGTTTTCCCTCGTGATAAACCTGAAAATAAAAGCAGGTTTGCGAGCTTTGATGGATTTTTTCAACCCTTGCGCCCGACCATTTATTCAATTCCTGCGCCACAGCGGCGCAAAAAAGTCCGTCAAATGCCATATTCTTCTTCTCTTGTAAATTGATAAATATCGCAAGGTACAAATTCGTTTACAATTTCGGCGAGCGTAGGAACGATGATTCTCTCGGTTGCGTAGTGGGTTCCGCAAATAAGGTTAAGTCCCAATTCCTTGCAATCTATCATATGGTTATGCATAACCTCGCCGGTTACAAAGGTGTCGGCACCTGCATCAAGAACCGCCGCTATCTCATCCTTGCCGCAGCCCGAAACGACCGCAACACGCGATACGGTGTCATTCGCCTTTACCATAGGCATCGTCTTGAAATCAAGCTTTAAAAGTCTCGCCACCTTTTCGGCAAATTCAGAAAAGCTTTGCTTTTCGACGTCGCCGATTCTGCCGTATGGGATAAATTTTTCTGTGTTTTTCAGTCCCAAAACAACCGATGCTAAAAAGTCGTTCACACCACCATCGATGATATCAAGCCGCGTGTGAAATGAAATCACCGCAATGCCGCTTTTGATACATTCGATAACGCGCTTGCCCACGCTATCGTCGCAAGAAATCGCGCCCAATGGCTTGAAAACGAGGGGGTGATGAGTGATTATAAGGTTGCAGCCCAAAGACTTCGCTATTTCGATAGCAACGCTTGTGCAATCGAGTGCGCAAAGCGCGCGTGTGACCTCCATGTCCTTATCGGGAATTACGTCGATTCCGTCGTTATCCCAAGGCTCGGACAGGCTTTTGGGGATTCGTTCATCAAGCTTATTTATTAATTCCTGAACTGTCATAGCTTCACCGAATTTTAATTAAGGGGTATCCGTAAGATACCCCTCTTTTTTTATTTATTAAGAAGTTTTTTAACCTTTTCGACAATGCCTGCCGCGTTGAGCTTATAATGCTCAAGCAATACGCCCGCGGGTGCAGAGGTGCCGAAAACGTCGTCGATACCGTGCTTTACAACCTTTGCGCAAGCAGTTTCGGCAAGTGCCGAGATAACTGCGTCGCCGAGACCGCCGATAACAGAATGTTCTTCGGTGGTTACGATATTGCCGGTCTTTTCAGCGTATTCCTTGATAAGGTCAGCGTCAAGAGGCTTAACCGTATGAATGTCGATAACAGCGGCGTCGATACCCTCGCCTGCGAGGATTTCTCTTGCTTCCATAGCTGCCGCAACCATAATACCGGTTGCAACGATAGCAACGTCCTTGCCGTCTGCGAGCACGATGCCCTTGCCGAGCTTGAATTCGCGTTCGCCCTTCTTATAGAACTGAGGAACCGCATATCTGCCGAGTCGCATATAAACGGGGCCGTCGAAGTTAACGATTTCTTCAAGCAAAGCCTCGGTCGAAGCCGAGTCAGCGGGGCAAACAACAGTCATGTTGGGGAGTGCGCGCATAATCGCCATATCCTCACAGAACTGGTGGGTTGCGCCGTCCTCGCCAACGGTAATACCTGCGTGAGACGCGCAGATCTTAACGGGGAGGTTGGGGTATGCAACAGAGTTGCGAATCTGTTCGAACGCTCTGCCGCACGCAAACATTGCGAAGGAGGAAGCGAACGCGGGAATACCGCTTGCAGCGATACCAGCCGCAACAGAGATCATATTTCCTTCCGCGATACCGCAGTTGAAGAAGCGTTCGGGATATTTCTTCGCGAAAACAGCGGTCTGTGTCGAGCCCGAAAGGTCGGCGTCGAGCACGTAAAAATCGTATTTTTCACCGAGTTCGGTAAGCTTTCTGCCGTACGCCACTCGAGTTGCTTCTTTTTCAGCCATTTTTAACATCCTCCGCTGCCTTTACCCATGCATCGTTAAGCTCCTTAGCGGCGATTTCATATTCATCGTCCTTAGGTGCCTTGCCGTGCCACGAATAGTTATTTTCCATAAACGATACGCCCTTGCCCTTTACCGTCTTGCAGATGATAGCCGCAGGCTTGCCGCTATTGATCGCCTCGGTAACGGCGTTATCGATTTCTTCAAAGCTGTGTCCGTCGATAACGGTTACAAACCAACCGAACGCGCGGAATTTTTCATCAACGGGATGGGGGTTCATAACGTCCTCAACAGCGCCGTCGATCTGATAGCCGTTACAGTCGATAAACGCGATAAGGTTATCGAGCTTGTACTGGTTTGCGAACATTGCTGCTTCCCAAACCTGACCCTCCTCGATTTCGCCGTCGCCCAACGCGGTGTAGACCTTCCAATCGAAGCCCTTGCGTTTTGCAACAGCCGCCATACCGCAAGCGGTCGAAAAGCCCTGACCGAGCGAGCCGGTAGACATATCAATACCGGGGATGCCCTTCATATCGGGGTGACCCTGAAGCATTGCGCCGAGCTTTCTGAGGTTCTTAAGCTCGGATACGTCAAAGTATCCCTTTTCGGCAAGTGCCGAATAAAGCGCGGGACAGCAATGGCCCTTCGAAAGAACGAATCTGTCGCGCTCCTCCATACGGGGATTCTTCGGGTCGATGTTCATTTTGTAAAAGTAGAGATAGGTGATTACGTCTGCAATAGACAGCGATCCGCCCGGATGGCCACTTTTTGCGCCGTAGACCGCTTCGACAGAATGCATTCTGACCTTAGCGGCTCTTTCTTTCAGCATTAATACGGTGTTTCTTTCCATTTTCGCGTTTCCTTTCTTTGACTAAAGCCCGGCACGGCGTAACGCATCGCTGAAATACGTCGGCCTTGCCGCTTCAAACGTCTGAGTCTCACCTGTTATCGGGTGGACAAAAGATATGTATTTTGCGAACAGACATTGACCTTCCATGCCAAGTCTGTACCGTACGTTTCCGTATACCGTATCACCCGCGACGGGATGACCGATATGCGCCATATGTACCCTGATTTGATGGGTACGTCCTGTTTCAAGCGTCAGCTCGAGGTGTGAATACTCGCGCGATTCGGCGAGCACGCGCCAATGAGTCGTCGCTTCCTTTGAATTATATTCGGTGACCGCCATCTTCTTTCGGTCGGTTTTATGACGCCCGATGGGCGCACAAACCGTGCCGGATGCTTCGCGAAGGTGACCGCCGACGATTGCTTCGTATTTTCGCTCGAAGGAATGAACCGCAATCTGCTCGGCAAGCCCCTGATGCGCCTCGTCGGTTTTAGCGACGATAAGCAGTCCCGAGGTGTCCTTGTCTATTCTGTGGACGATTCCCGGACGAATTACGCCGTTTATCGACGATAACCGCCCCTTACAATGGTAAAGCAGAGCGTTCACCAGAGTTTGATCGGGGTTGCCCGCGGCGGGGTGAACCACCATTCCGCGGGGTTTATCGACCACCAAAAGGTAATCGTCCTCGTAAACTATATCGATAGGAATATTTTGAGGAATCGCCTCAAGCTCCTTTGCGGGTGGAAGCTCGACCGAGATGACGTCCCCGACCGAAAGCTGTGTTTTTTTCTCACACCTTCTGCCGTTTACAAGAATCATTTGATCGGCAATAAGCTCCTGCACGCGCGAACGGCTTATATCAAAAACCTTCGCCGCAAAGGCATCGATTCGTATTTTTTCGTTTAAATCCGCTTCGGTGACGGTGTAATTATCCATTTTCGCCGTTTTCCTCGACCTTTTGTTCGGTGACAACTTCGTTTTCGGTTGTATCTAAGCTCAATTCCTGCGCCCTCTTTTGTTCCTCGGCGAGGCGTTTTTCAACCTTCGGTTCGAAAAACAGCAGATAAACCGCCAAAACCACCGCGCCGACCGTGATAAAGCAATCGGCAACGTTGAAAATTGCAAAATCGACAAAATCGGTGTGGAAGAAATCGACAACGTATTCGAGCCTGACTCGGTCGATCATATTGCCGATTCCGCCCCCGAGAATCATTCCGAGCGAGATATTCATAAGAATATGGCGCTTATATTCCTTCCAAAGAATATAAACTATCATCGCCATCGAAATCACCGAAAACACCATAAACACCCATCTATGCTCGGAAAACATAGAAAATGCGGCGCCGGTGTTTCGCGTGTGATAAAGGCTCATAACGCCCGGAATAAAGGGTTTTGTTCCGTAAAGCTCAATATTTTGAACTACAAAATACTTTGTTATCTGATCGAGAATTACCGCAACGACAGCGATAAGAGCCGCTAACATACTGCTTTGCGGCAGCGTGCGCAAAGATGCTGGCCGTCCTCATCGGGAGTGCAATCGTCCTTCTGCATCCAGCAGCGTACACATTTTTCGCCCTCGGCAACCGAAACCTTAACAGAAATGCCGGATTCCTCATCCTTGTACGCGTCTGCGGGTGCAGCACCGTCGCAAAGGCTTACCTTGCTTACGATGAACACGTCGGGAAGGATGGATTCGAATTCCGAGAAGAGCTTCATCGCGTCGCTTCCCGCTTCGGCGTAAACGGTTACAGCCGCTTCGAGGGATTTACCGATGATCTTTTCGGCTCTTGCCAATTCAAGCGCCTTCATAACGCCGTCGCGGAGGTTAAAGAGCGATTCGTACTTTTCTTCGATTTCCGAGAAGTCGTACTTTTCCTCGAACTTGGGCATTTCGTTGCAGAAGATGCTGTCGAGGTCGTCACATTCGGTGTGACTCATAAAGCTCCAGGTTTCTTCTGCGGTGAAGGAGAGAACGGGTGCGAGAAGCTTGGTGAGCGCCTTTACGATGATGTACATCGCGGTCTGTGCGCTGCGGCGTGCAACGCCGTCCTTGGTTTCGCAGTAAAGTCTGTCCTTGGTGATGTCGATGTAAAGCTTCGACATATCGATCGAGCAGAAGTTATGGATGTCATGATAAACGATGTGGAACTGATATTCGTCGTAAGCCTCGCGAACGCGCTTAACGAGCTTGTTGAGACGCGAAAGCGCCCACTTATCGATATCGAGCATAGCCTCGGGCGCGATCATATCGCGGTTCGGGTCGAAATCGGTTTCTGCCGAGCCGAGGTTTGCAAGAAGAATACGAATGGTGTTTCTGATCTTACGGTAGCTTTCAGAAAGCTGCTTGAAGATTTCCTGCGAGCAACGAACGTCTGCGTGGTAGTCGGAGGAAGCCGCCCAAAGACGAACGATATCGGCACCAAAGTTCTTGATAAGATCTGCGGGATCAACACCGTTGCCAAGGCTCTTGTGCATTGCACGGCCCTGACCGTCAACTACCCAACCGTGGGTAAGAACCTGCTTGAAGGGAGCGCCCTTGCCAAGCGCACCGACAGAGGTCAACAAGCTCGACTGGAACCAGCCGCGGTATTGGTCTGCACCTTCGAGATATACGTCTGCGGGCCAGAGCTCGGGGGTATCGTTCATAAGCGAAGCGAAATGGGTAGAGCCCGAGTCGAACCAGCAGTCGAGAGTGTCGGTTTCCTTTTCGAATTCCTTGCCGCCGCAATGAGGGCAGGTGAATCCTTCGGGGATAAGCTCCTCGGCGGTCTTTTCGAACCAAGCGTTCGAGCCATGCTCGTCGAAGAGTGCCGAAATTTTAGCGATAGATTCGGGAGTAGATACAGGCTTGCCGCAGTCCTTACAATAGAACACGGGAATGGGGAGACCCCAACGGCGCTGACGGGAGATACACCAATCGGCTCTTTCCCTGATCATGCTGATCATTCTGTCCTCGCCCCACGCGGGATACCACTTAACGTTTTCGATAGCCTTGATTGCCTCGTCCTTAAAGGATTCGACAGAGCAGAACCATTGAGGAGTAGCGCGGAAGATAACCGGCTTCTTGCAACGGTCGTGGTGGGGATAGGAGTGCATTATGTTTTCGGATGCAAAGAGTGCGCCCGATTCCTTCATATCCTCAAGGATAATGGGGTTGGATTCCTCGGTCTTAAGTCCTGCGTATTTACCTGCGTAATCGGTGTGTCTGCCGTGGTCGTCAACGGGAACGACAAGCTCCATGCCGTATCTCATGCAGGTCTGATAGTCGTCCGCTCCGAAGCCGGGAGCGGTATGAACACAGCCGGTACCGCTATCCATGGTTACGTATTCGGCGTTAACAAGACGCGAGGTCTTATCGAGGAAGGGATGCATCGCTACCATATTTTCGAAGAATTCGCCGGGGAAGGTAGCGAGAATTTCGTAATTTTCAAAGCCGCCCAGCTGCATTGTCTTTTCGGTGAGCGCCTCTGCCATTATATAGGTTTCGCCGTTTTCTGCCTTTACGAGCACGTAGCTTTCGCGGGGGTGCAAGCAGATAGCCATGTTACCCGGAAGAGTCCAGATAGTGGTGGTCCAAATGACGAAATAGGTATTTTCAAGATCAAATCCTGCGAGCTTGCCGTTATCGTCCTTCATCTTGAACTTAACGTAAACCGAGGTACAGGGATCGTCGTGATATTCGATGTCGGCTTCTGCCACAGCGGTGGTACAGAAGGGACACCAGGTTACGGGCTTCAAGCCCTTATAGATAAAGCCCTTATCGAACATTGCTCCGAAGATCTTAACCTCCTGAGCCTCGAAGTGCTTATCCATGGTGCGATAGGGCTTTTCCCAATCGCCGAGAACGCCGAGACGCCTAAATCCCGACATCTGCTTCTGAATAAAGTCCTCTGCAAAGTCCTCGCATGCCTTTCTGAATTCGGGCACCGACATATCCTTGTTGAGGTCCTTCTTATTCTTTTCGATAGCCCTCTCGATAGGAAGACCGTGGTTGTCCCAGCCGGGAACGTAGGGGGTATAATAGCCGCTCATCGCCTTGGACTTAACGATAAAGTCCTTAAGCACCTTATTGAGCGCGTGACCCATATGGATAAATCCGTTGGAAAAGGGAGGGCCGTCGTGAAGCACGAACGCGGGCTTACCCTCGTTCTTCTTCAAAACCTTTTTATAAAGATCTGCCTCGTTCCAGCGGTTAAGGGTTTCGGGCTCCTTTGCGGGGAGGTTGCCTCTCATCGGAAATTCGGTGGCAGGCAGATTAAGTGTATCCTTGTATTCCTTCATTTTTCTAAAAAGCTCTGCTCCGATTATTCTGCGTCGGGCGTGCTTTCTCCCATCATGTATTTAAGATATTCGTCCTCGGCTGCCTTTGCTTCGGTGGAAAGCTCGGGCTGAGGCTCGGTCGTAGCTTCTGCTTCGGAAATAGGCTCCAACGCTTCAAGCTCTTCTTCGATTTCTTCGGCGATGCCGGCAAACTGAGGAGCCTCGGTCTTGAGCTCGCGAACGTTCTTTCTGCGTTCGGTTTCTTCCTCGATTCGACCCTTAACGTCGTTGAAAATGCTTGCAACGAGCGCGTCGTCGTTGGGAAGAACGATATCCTCGATTTCGTTTACGCTCAAATCCTTAAGCTCAGCGATGTGTGTGCCGTAAAGCTCGTAAAGCTGCTTTTTGAAGTCGATAATACGGGTACGCATTATCCAAGCCTTTTCCTTTTCAGCCTGAAGCTGCTGACGGAATTCGGCAATAACGCCGTCGCAGCGGTCCTTGATGGCACCGGTGATGATATCGGCGCGGTCGTTGGCGTCCGCGATGATCTTTTCCGCCATTTTCTGTGCCGAAATAAGTGTGCTTCTTATCGATTCTTCCTCATCCTTGATTTCGTCAAGGTTGGTGACAACGATTCTTAATTTTCTTTCAAGCTCGTTGTTTTCTCGGTATGCCTCGGTGTACTTTTCAAGTACGAATTCGAGATATTCGTCAACCTCTTGAGGATTATAGCCCTTGAAGGTCTTTTGAAACTGTTTGTTTTTCAGTTCGTGCGGTGCCAGCATTATGCATCGTTCCTTTCGGGAAATATATCGTTAAATCGGGCATTTACGCAATTTGCGCAAAATACGCCCAAAAGCACTACGTCTTTCGAGGCTTTTTTCCTCTAATACGGTAGTGCCATTTGAACTATCATTATAATAAGACAAGTCGCCGTGAATGAAAAATCGATCGGCGAATCCTCCAGCGCGGGAATACGCGAAAGCAGATTCCTCACGGGAGATACGACAGGCTCGGTAACCGTTGCGCAGAAATTCAAAATCGGGCTTTCCTCATCCGAAAAGAAGCCGATAAGCACTCTCGCAAGGAGAAGATACATCAAAGCGCTCAAAAAAGCGGATACCGTCTGCGATACTACAAAATAAAACTGTACCAAGTAAATCCTACTCCGATTCGATTAACGGAAAAGCTCTCTGGGCTGCTTGCTTGCCGCATCTTCTTCAGCGGGCTGTTCGGTCTGTTCGCCCGAAACGTCAACGTTCTTCGGGGTAACAACGTAGGTAGCGTTAGCAACCTTCTTTACCTGACCGTCGATTGCGAAAACAACGCCGCAAAGGAAGTCGATGATTCTCTTGGTGGTTTCCTTGTTGGTTTCTTCAAGGTTAAGAACGACAGTGCGTCTTGCAAGGAGATGCTCGCCGATAGCACGAACCTCGTCAAAGCGTTCGGGCTTAACGACCTTCATTTCCAAAGCCGCGCCGGAGGAAATACCGCCGGTAGGTCTCGAAACGGGAGCTGCCTTGGGAGCGGGAGCGGGAGCTGCTGCTACTTCCTCTTCCTCTTCGTATTCTTCAAATTCTTCGTTTTCGTCGTATTCCTCTTCACCCTTGAAGAGCTCGCCCAAGCGATTCATAAGTCCCATAGTGTGCCTCCTGAAATATAATAAATTAATTGTTTTTGTTTTCGGGGTAAATTCTTTTGCCGAATATCGAGCTGCCCACGCGAACAAGGTTCGAGCCGCATTCGACAGCATCGAGATAATCGTCGCTCATACCGAGCGAGAGAATTTCCATATTACTATTATCTACATTTATACTCGATATGTCAATAAATATTTTGCGCATTTCCGAAAAATATTTCGAATTTCCTCCATTTTTTTCACTTTTCGGAGGAATCGCCATCAAACCGCAGAGCTTTACATGCGGAAGAGTCTGCAAAAAGCGGCAAAATTCGATAGCCGACTCGGGCGCGACGCCCGATTTCGATTCTTCCTTGCCGATATTGACCTCGGCAAGTATCGGCATAACCTTGCCGATTTTCGCCGCCTGACGCTCGATTTCCAAGGCAAGGCTTTCGCGGTCGACCGATTGTATCATATCCACTTTATCGATTATGTATTTAACCTTGTTTGTCTGCAAGGCGCCGATAAAGTGAAGCTCGACCTTGTCCCTGTCGATAAATTCGTATTTTTCCAAAAGCTCGTTAACGCGGTTTTCGCCGATAAGGTCAATCCCCTGCTCTATCGCAAAGTTTATCATTTCGGGCGGAACCGTTTTCGTCGCGGCGAGCAGCCTTGCCCTGCCGCCGAGCTCCTGCTTGATTCTTCGGATGCTTTCGGCAACCTGCATTTTGTCGTTCATAAGCCACCTACTTCAATCGCATTCCGTCGTATATCTCATCACCGTCGATTATGACGCTGTCGTGAAGCGAAAGCTCGGTCGCCGACGAATAGGCAACGTCCTTGCGGTTGGGATATGCGGGGTTTACGGGAATCGCGCAGATCGAATAGCTTCCGTAGTTGTAAAGCACCGTCGTCTTCTTGAAAACGACCTTAGAGCCGACAACCGTGTAAACGCCGGTTTCGCCGTCCTTAACGCGAATCGCGCTGTTGCTGACGCGGATGCCCTCGTAGGTCACGGTCGAAAGCTCGACGGTTTGGCAACGCGAATAATCGAAATCCTGCGGCATCTGCTTGGTGGAAAATACAAGCACCGTCATATCCTTATCGGTTCGGGTTATTCTGCGGTCAAGCGTCATATTCAATTCTTTATTGTTGGAATATTGAAAGGTTATCGGGTAGCTGCTTCCGTCGCGGAAGGCTTCGGCGCTGCGCTTGTCCAACGCAACCGCGATGTACCAGGTCGAGCTGCGCACTATTTTACCCGAGGAGTTTGAAATAAGGCTGTTATCGGGGGTCGAATTCGCAAGATTTTCGAATTCCTCGCCGGTGAGCGACTCGAGCTTATCAAGCGTGAACACCGATTCGTATCCGTCGACAGTCGCGTAAAAATATCCGCTTTGCGGAGACTGCGTTATCGTGCTTTCACCGCTTAAGCGTCCGACCAGCGATTCCCTTTCCTTCGTGAGCGAAGAGAGCTCGGCGCCGTAGCTTTCGGATTCTATCAGCGATTGACGGCGATTCATAAGAATCAAAAGTTCTTCCTTTGCGCGGAGAACCTTATCGAAATCGTTCGAATCGACCTGACGGATTATCGTAAGCATCAATTCGTCGATTTCCTCGTCGATAAGCGCGATATCGGTCGTGGATGCGCCGGTCGAAAGGCTCGAGCGCTCGAGAATATCGATGCGTTTATCGATTTCACCGATGCGTTTTTGGATTTCAACGTCGCTCGGGTTGGAATAGGTTATAACGATATCCTCGCCGTAGCGCACCTTTTCACCGTCGTCGGCAAGGAAGCAATTCGTGCCCGATGCCGCAGAAGGTATCAAAAATTCGTCGCGGAAAAGGAACGCCTCAAGCTCCGCCCTGTCGGTGATGCTCGCGTAGGTTGCCGCCTCACGCTCGAGGCTGACGCTGACGTTGAGCATTAATTGAAGGAAAACGTAGGCAACCAGCGCGACGGCAATTATCGCCGTGCCGAATTGAGCGAAAAAGCGTTTCGCCAAACGCGCAAAGCGCGAAGCCCTGCTTTCCTGCTTTTTAATCCTTCGCGTCGAAACCGCCGCAGGCTTTGATTCTGCGGGCAGATTCTTATTTTCCTCGCTCATTTTGTCGCCTCCCTTCCTTTTATTTCGTCCTTAAATGTAAATGATTTCGTCGGTATGCACGCGGTTGAACCAAGTCAACTGCCGCTTCGCATAGCGCCTTGTGTTGAGGCAAATAGCCTCTTTGACGGCGTTTATATCGCATTCGCCGTCGAAATAGGGGTAAAATTCCTTATATCCTATCGCCTGCGATGCCGTCGGGGTATCGCGAAGCCCTTTTTCGAAAAGCGCTTTCACCTCGGCTTCAAGCCCCATTTCAAACATAACGTCGACGCGTTTGTTTATACGTTCGTAAATAGTTTCACGCTCGCTCGGCTTGATGTAAACGACGTGCGGCGAATAAACGCTTTCGTTTTCTTTGCTTTTTTTGTCCTGCTCGGTTTTGGTGATGCCGGTTTTGTAATAAATTTCAAGTGCGCGAACAACTCGCTTAAGGTTGTTCGGATGTATCGCAGAAGCCGATTCGGGGTCGATCTGCTTAAGACGGTCGTGCATCGCGAGAACACCAAGCTCTTCCGCCTCTTTAAAAAGCGATTCGCGAAGAATCGGGTCGTCCTCGGTAGCCGAAAGCTCGGTACCCGAGATGAGCGTATCGATGTAAAGCCCCGTGCCGCCCGCAATTATCGGCAGCTTGCCGCGCGCGGTTATATCGGCAATTGCCTCCGACGCCAATTCGACAAACCTTGCGGCAGAAAAGCCCTCGGTTATATCGGCGACGTCGATCAAATGATGCAAAACGCCGCTTTTTTCCTCTTCGCTCGGCTTTGCGGTGCCGATATCCATGCCGCGGTATATCTGCATGGAATCACCGCTGATGATTTCACCGCCAAGCTCTATTGCTTTTTTGATTGCATAGGCGCTCTTGCCACTTGCGGTCGGACCGACAACGACAAGCAAGGGAATTTTTGACATATTTACCCCATACAGGTATATTAAGGCGCAGGTGGAATTCCTGCGCCTCTACCTAATATTATCTTAACATAATATTGACTAAAGTCAACGATTTTTTGTTAATTTTCAGCCGATTTTTTCGCGCTCGCAAATCAGCCGAGCTTGTTTCCGCAACGAACGCAGAACTTCGCCTGAGGACGCGCCTGCTGTCCGCAAAGCGGGCAGAATTTTGCCGAAGTCGTAGACTCTGCAACGGGAGCTTCCTCAACAACGGGAGCCTCTTCCACAACGGGAGCTTCTTCCACGACGGGAGCTTCTTCCACGACGGGAGCTTCTTCAACAACGGGAGCCTCTTCCGCAACGGGAGCTTCTTCCACAACGGGAGCCTCTTCCACGACGGGAGCTTCCTCAACGATGGGAGCCTCTTCCACGACGGGAGCTGCTGCAACCGAAACCGATTCAACAGCAATTTCTTCCTCAACAACGCTCTCTTCCACTGCAGGAGCTTCGGTAACGACGGCTTTTTCTTCGCTCACGACAGCGCCGTTGCTCTTGCAAAGCGCTTCAAGCAATTCGATAATTCTTTCGTTCGAAAGCTTGTTGCTTTCGGCGTCGCCCTTGACCGCTTCGAGGATTTCGACTTCGGTATTTTTGTTGTCCTTGACAGCATCGAGGATGCGCTTATCGGTGCCCTCGGTGGCTTTATTTTTAAAGTGGTTGAGAATGGTTTGGTTTACCTTGCAATTATCCTCGGAAACCTGAATAAGCTGACCGTAGCCGTAAATGAAGCAAGCGCTGAAAAACGCGAGTATAAAGCCGAGAACAAGCACCGCAGCACCGAGGATGATAAGATTTTCCGACTCCTTTATGATTCCGATCGCAAGCGGGGCACAGCTCGCTATAAGCTCGAGCACGAAAATTACCACTGCAAAGAGTTTGATTTTGTTACCTACGTTTTTGAACATTTTGCTCACCTCATAAATTAATTATTGGATATCCGCGTATCCCATTTCGGAGGGGACAAAATAAACGTCCCTATTGCCCAAATGGGTGTTCATTTTTACAATATCGAAGCCGTCGTAATGATATTCGCGGCTTCCGTCGGGAAAATCGGTAGCCTCGATATCCTTATCCGCAAGGTCTTCCTCGGCGGCAGTCAGGATATCGTCGATGCTCAAATCGCCCTCGATCAATGCCATTTCAAGCATTTTGGGCTCGCCGTCGATCTTCACCATCATCATTCCGCCCACAACGTAAACCGAACGAAAATCGGTGTAATAATCCTCGTTTGAATAAATCAGGCTCTTGGTTTTGCTTCCGTCGGGAGTAAACGCCAAGCCGTATTCGTTCATTTTTGAACAGGACGCAAGAGATACGACAAACAAAAGGCAGAGTAAAAGCGAAAGGATTTTACGCATTTTCGTTCTCCTTTTTGTCGCCGTTGAGCTTCATTTCGGCAAACTGCTCGCGGGTGATGAGGATCGAGCGCTTCTTGGTCGCGGTGTCGAACTCACCGATAAATCCGCGTCTTTCCATCTTATCGACGATTCTTGCCGCTCTTGCATAGCCGAGCGAAAGTCTGCGTTGGAGAAGCGATGTGGAAACGGTACCGCATTCGATCGCAACCTCGATCGCGTCCATAAACATCGGGTCTGTCTTTTCGTCGCCATCGTCGGCAGCCTCTGCCGCAGCGGCGCCCTTCTTGCCCTTCATGCCGCAAAGCTTCGCTTCCTGCTCGATCTGCTGCATGATAGCTTCGTCGTACTGTGCACGTGCGGCTTCCTTAATGAACTGAGTAACAGCCGCAACCTCGCCCTTGCCGTCGACAAACGCGCCCTGAACACGCAAAGGCTTCATCGCGCCTACGGGATAGAAGAGCATATCGCCCTTACCCAAAAGCTTTTCGGCGCCGGTCATATCGAGAATGGTACGCGAGTCGATAGCCGAGGTCGTGGTGAGTGCAATTCTTGAGGGTATGTTCGCCTTGATAAGACCTGTAATAACGTCGACCGACGGTCTCTGGGTACCGATAACAAGGTGGATACCCGCCGCACGCGCCTTCTGAGCAAGACGGCAGACCGAGGTTTCGACGTCGTCGGGAGCGGTCATCATCAAATCGGCAAACTCATCGATAAATATAACTATCTGAGGCAAAAGCTGACGCTCGGGGTCGTTCTGGACCGCGTTGTTGTAGCCCATAAGGTCACGCGCGCCGACCTCTTGAATAAGCTTGTAACGGTTTTCCATTTCCGAGCAAGCCCAATTGAGCGTGCCCGCCGCATTCTTCGGGTCGTTGATTACAGGAACGAGAAGGTGCGGAATGTCCTTATAATCCGAAAATTCAACGGTTTTCGGGTCGATAAGTATAAGCTTTACGTCGTTGGGGTGATTGCGATAAAGCAAGGAAATGATAAGCGAGTTAATGCAGACCGACTTACCCTGACCGGTCGCACCTGCGACGAGCAGGTGGGGCATTTTCGCGATATCGAGATAAACCGGACTGCCCGCGACGTCTTCGCCGAGCGAGCAATAAAGTCGGCTCTTATTTTCGGTAAACGCAGGGTTATCGATAAGTCCGCGAAGTCTTACGGTAGAGGTCGACTTGTTGGGAATTTCTACGCCGACAGCCGCCTTACCGGGGATGTTTTCGATTCGAACCGCGGTTGCGGCAAGGTGAAGAGCAATATCGTCGGCAAGGTTGGATATCGCCTTGACTCTTACGCCTGTTTCGGGCTGAAGCTCGTACCTTGTGACCGTCGGGCCGTAAGTGGAATTAATAACCTTTGCCTTAACGTTGAAGCTTGCCAAAACCTCCTCGAGCTTACGGCTTGTACGCTCGACCTCGGTACCGCTGGGACCGCCTGCGCCGTTCGAAGAATCGGCGGTCAGAAGCGTAATCGGGGGGAACTTATAGGGGGTATCCTCAATGGGCTGGAGGCAAAGCTCCTCATCCTCGTCGTATTCCTCAATTATTTCGGGAATGGTTTCGCCGACGGGCTCGGGAATAGGATCGGGCTCAAAGGGAAGGTCTTCTATATCATTTTCGTTATTTTCGATTTTAATGTCCTCTGCGGCGTTATATTCCGAAACGACGGTAAATTCGTCGTCGTCCTCGACAACCGCAGGGTCCTCGGGAAGCTCTTCGGCAACCGGCGCGGGTTCGGCAGGCTCGTCGGGGAAAAGCTTTTTCTTTTTGCGGAGCTTAGGCTCCTCAACCGCAACCTCTTCTTCCTCGTCGTCCTCTTCGCGTGCGCGCCGTGCCGCATCGCGGAAGAAATTGAATATCGCGCTGACGGTATCCTTAGGCGTTGCGCCGCAAAGCAATACGGTACAGATGAAGATGCCCAAAATCGCGAGCACCATCGAAGCGGTGCTGCCGATAAGGTTGATGAACAGCAAAGCGACCGAGCCGCTGATAAGACCCGCGCTTTGAAGCAGGGTGCCCTTTCCGTAAAGCTCGCGAACCGTCATTTCGGCACCGTTTGCAACGGCAACCTGAACTATAAGCGAAATGAACACAAATTCAAGCGCGTACAAAAGATATTTCACCTTTGCGACGTTATTTTCGTGGTCCTTTTTCCAGAAAAGCACGACGAGCAAAATGAGAATGGGAATTATGTAATAAAGCGGTCCGAAAAGTCCCTTGAAGAAGGAGGGGACCACTCTGCCGAGCCAACCGTTTTCCTTGGAGAAAAAGGTCAGGATCATAAAGAACGCAACAAAGCCGATTCCCCAGCGGATAAGCTCCGAGCGGTCGACCTTGATGGAATCCTGTTTGGAGCCCGAGGGTTTTTTCGTATTCGTTTTTGATGACGTCTTTTTCTTTTTCTTGTCTGCCACTTCGAACTCCTTTTATAAGACGATGTCGGCAATAATTGCCGCTGCGCCGATTATTACGCAGTAAACTGCGAAAAATGTGAAGCTTTTATTTTTGGTAAGATACTGCAAAAGCTTGATTGCGAAAAATCCGACGACCATTGCCGTCAATGCGCCGACGATTATCGGCAGAAGCATATCCTGCGAAAAGCCCTCGCCGAAAAGGTCGGGAAGCTCGGTCACGCAGGCGCCGAGTATCGCGGGGATCGACATGAGAAATGAAAATCTCACCGCCTCCTCGCGGCTGTAATTGAACAAGCGTCCGCCGGTTATCGTCGAGCCCGAGCGCGAAATGCCGGGCATTATTCCGACAAACGCCTGCACGATACCGACACCCAGCGGTCTGAGAAAACCGCCGTTTTCGACGGTTTTCTCGCCGGTTTTGAGTTTATCGCTTATAACGAGCATTGTTCCGTTAATTATCAAAAGAATACCGATGACCCAACTGAATTTACTCAATTCCTCGATCTTATCGTCTACTCCCAAAAGCTTAATCGGAATCAACGGCAGGGTCGCAAGGCAAAGCATCAAAAACAGCCTTTCGCCGCTGTCGAGCCCCTGCTTTAATCTGCCCGTGAAGGTCTTTTTGATAAGCGAAAAGAAGCTTTTTATGAGCATTATCACATCCTTGCGGAAAATCACGCAGACCGATATGAGCGTTGCCAAATGCAAAGCGATATTGAAGGCAAAGCCGTTTTCGGTTTCGCTTCCGAAGAAATTTTGCGCAAGCGCCAAATGTCCCGAGCTCGATACCGGCAGAAATTCGGCAACACCCTGAATAAAGCCGTAAATGATCGCTTCTAAAATGCTCATGCTTGCTCCTTTCGCATATTTGTTAGTCTAATTATTGAAAATCGATGGATTGAAGCGTGCTTTCAAGCTCGCTTTCAGCCTTCGAAAGAACGCTTTCAAAGCGAGAAGCAACGTTCTTGTCGAGCTGCATATACTGGTTCATAATGCCGCCCCAGCCGAATGCACAGCCAAGGTCGAAGGTACGCGAATCGAAGATGATGTCAAGCATTTCGCCCGATTCATCGTCGCGGGAATCGCGGTACTTAAGCTGTACGTCATAGTATGCGGGGGTTACGACGTGCATCGAATATTCACCGATTGCGGAGATAACGGTACCGATATCATTGATTTCGTTTTCGGGAATGGTTACGGGGAGATACATTACCGATGCGTTATCACGCGAAACGGTGTGATAATATCTGTCCTGAGCAGAGGTGTGCTTGGGCATGGGAAGAATACCGAATTCATCGTCCATCTGACGGAAGGACGCAACGTTGATGAGGCCGCACATATAGAAGAGCTCTCTGCCCTCGATGAACGACTTATGAACGGTTGCTTCCCAAACGTTCTGGGGATAGGGATACTTGGATTCGTACTTGGGCGAGTTTGCAACCATAACGAGGGATTCGTCGGTGTAGAACTCGAGTACGTCGTTCAAAATGCTGTAAGTAGCCTCGGTTTCCTCGGAAAGGGTGAGATAAGGAAGGTCCTCCTCATCCTTTTCGGCAACCTTTTTGCCGCCTGCTACGAGGTGAACGTAGATGTTGTAGGTTTCGGTACCGAACGCCCAGTTGTCGTGCTCGTCAATGGCGCCGTCGCCGTTGCGGTCGTAGGTAGCCTTGCTGTCCTTACAGATTTCAACGAGCTTATCAAAGGTCCAGTTGTCATCCTTTACGAGCTGATAGAAATCCTCTTCGATACCCAAGGTATCCTTGAGATTCTTGTTGAAAAGGATGCACCAGGTTCCCTGATCGTCGTAATTGTTGATATCGCCGCAGGTGAAGAACACCTTGTTGGAGATAGAAAGGTCATTAACCGCGTTCGCGTCCCACCAAGGAGCGGTAAGGTCAATGGTTTCGATCGTGTTGAGATCGAGCAGATAGCCTTCGATTGCAAGGCCCGAGGTTCTTCCGAGCGAATCGAAAACGATGTCGTAATTGTGAAGACCCGAGGTTACCTGAGTCTTGATGATTTCGGGAATCGTTTCTTCGGCGGGGTTGGTGATCTTACCGACGATTTCGCAGTTGTAAACGCTTTCGATGTAATCGACGGTCTTTTTCTTTGCTTCATCAACCGAAGAGGGATTTTCCTCGGAATAGATGATTTCGCCGGTGTAGCCGAGAATCGACTGAGAGTTAGCACCCCAGCCGTGGCAGAGAACGTTAATGGTTCTCTTTTCGGCGAACTTGAATTCGGGCGTGGTCATCGTAAAATCGTTGGTGCCCGCAGTGTTCGAGCCATCGTCCGCATCTTCCTTGTCGCAAGCCACCATACAGGGAACGAGCAGACAAAGAGCAAGCAGACAAATAAACAGTTTTTTCATGTCTTTTCCTTTCTTGTTCTTTATACCTTCGGCGCGACATTTTCGCCGTGTAAAAATATATTGTATATTATAGCTTCATATTCACGAAATGTCAAGGAAGATTGACAAACAATATAATTGACAAAAGCGCTTATTTGGTGTATAATTCATTGATAAACGTAACTCAAAAGGAGATGGACACGTGTCTTCTGCATTTAAAAATTTCTTTTTAACCTTTGCAATCGCGCTTTTGGTTTTTGCGTTGCTTGCCTTTTTGTTGGTAAAGCCCGCTATTTTGAACCTTTTGAAGGATGACGATAATTCCGACGACACAAACGTTTCGGACTCGAGCGACGTCGGCGATGAATCGAGCGAGGATACCGAAAGTGACATACCGATCACCGATCCCGACGGCATCGATGAAACCGCGGACGTTTTCACGGCGGCGATTCTCTGCGTCGACTCTAACGGACGTGCGCTTAACACGGTATTTATCGACGCGAACGCGCAAACCAAGCGATTTATTTACTGCCCCATCGCTTCGACGGTAAAAACCGTTAACGAAATCGGCGTCACCGTTCCCATAGGCGACCTTTTCGCGACGATGACCCCCGAAAACATCGCACAATGCGTCACCGCAATGACCGGCATCGAAACAAATTATTGCCTTAAGTTTGACAGAAACGGCGTGCGCGCCATGGCGGCGATGATACCCGGCGCGAACGTAATTCTTACCGAGGACGTCGTATTCATCAATCCCGCATACAAGGATTTCGTTCCCGAGCTCGGACAGCCCTACCCCGACGATTACTACATCACGATCTCCAACGTCGACGGCCGCGTGCTTCTTAACGAGCAGATCAACGGCAAATCCAAGCTCGACTGGCTTTTGGAATACAACCCCAACCTTGACGGAAGCGAATACAACGCGATTTATTCACTTATCGCAAAATCGATAATCACCCAGTTCTTCGAAAACGAATCGATGCTCAAGAGCACGTCGGTTATGACAAGCATTATTCAAAGCTGCGAAACCAACCTCACCTCGACCGACGCGACCGAGCATCTCGAAACCATATTCTCTTACAACGATTTTTCGATCCACAAGACCGTATACCCCGCAAGCTGGGAAACCGCGGTAACCAAGCTCCGCGAGCTCGACGGAAGATTTAATTAATTTAAAGTGAGTTAATTATGAAAAAAGAATATTCTCCCGCAACAAAATGCATTCACTCGGGCTATGAGCCCGCAAACGGCGAGCCCTTGGCGCTCCCGATATATCAAAGCACGACCTATTCCTATTCCTCCCCGACCGAAATCGGCAAGCTCTTTGACCTCACCGCAGACGGACATATGTATTCGCGTATTTCCAACCCCACGGTGGCTTGCGTTGAAGCCAAAATAGCCGACCTCGAGGGCGGCGTGGGCGCACTTTGCACAAGCTCGGGTCAGGCGGCATCCTTCCTGGCTATCGCGAACATCGCAAGTGCAGGCGATAACATCCTTGTTTCTTCCAAAATCTACGGCGGCACGACCAACCTTTTCGACGTGACCCTTCGCCGCTTCGGCATCGAATGCACCTTCTTCGATCAGGATATCTCCAACGAGGAATTGAAGGCGCTTATCAAGCCGAACACCAAGCTTATTTTCGGCGAAACCATTGCAAATCCCGCACTTTCGGTATTTGACATCGAACGCATCGCAGCCGTCGCACACGAAGCCGGCATCCCCCTTATCATCGACAACACCTTCGCGACAGGCGTGCTTTGCAGACCTATCGATTTCGGTGCTGACATCGTCGTGCTTTCGACAACCAAGTACATGGACGGCCACGCCGTACAGCTTGGCGGCTGTGTAGTCGACAGCGGTAATTTCGATTGGACCCAAAACGACAAATTCGAGGGTCTTTGCACCCCCGATAAATCCTACCACGGCATCGTTTACGTCGAATCCTTCGGCAAGCTCGCGTACATCACGAAGATGCGCGTTCAGCTCATGCGCGACTTCGGCGTTTACCCTGCTGCGCAGAATGCATTTTTGCTTGATTTGGGAATGCAGACGCTCGACGTGCGCTTGAAGCGTCATTGCGAAAACGCGCAAGCGGTTGCCGAATTCCTTGAAAACAGCGGCTACGCAGAATATGTAAATTATGCGGGACTTGAAAGCAACAAATACAATGCTCTCGCAAAGAAATACCTTCCCAACGGCTGCTGCGGAGTTGTCTCCTTCTGCATCAAGGGCGGCAGAGAAAAAGCCGAAAAATTCATGAACTCGCTTTCGCTCTTCGTCAACGCGGTTCACGTTGCGACGGTTCATTCCTGCGTGCTTCACCCCGCAAGCTCGACCCACCGTCAGTTGAGCGACGAAATGCTTGTCAAGGCGGGCATAGACGCAGGTCTTATCCGTATTTCGGTGGGCATCGAGGACATAAGCGATATTCTTGACGACCTTAAGCAGGCGTTCGAAAAAACTTTCAATTAAAATAAAAACCCTATTGAAATTCATAAACAAATGTGATATGATTTAAATAATAATTATGGAGGTGTTTACCATGGCATATTCTATCGTTAACGATACTTGCATCGGCTGCGGCACCTGCGAGGCTGAATGCCCCGTAAGCGCTATCACTGTCGGCGATGATGGCAAGTACGTAATCGACCCGGAACTCTGCATCGAATGCGGCGCATGCGCAGGCGTATGTCCCGTAGATGCTCCTCAGGCGTAATTTTAGGGCCGAGACCCGATAATGCGTCCATAGGCTCGACCTGTGGACGCATTATTGTTTTTCCCGTATTTTCAAATTTATTTTTTTGGAAAAGCTATGATAAAGAACAAAATCAACGGCGAGCTTACAATTGTCGAGCCGACGGGAGGTATTCGCTTCGGGACCGACGCGCTTTTGCTTGCCGATTTCGCACGCGCGGCAAAGCGCGGGCATTGTATAGATTTGGGCACCGGCTCGGGAGTGATTCCGTTGCTTATGCTCGCAAGCGGAAGCAACGCCGATTTTTCGGGGCTTGAGCTTCAGCCCGAATATGCAAAAATTGCGCAGGAAAACGCAGACAATAACGGATACGGCGACCGATTCAAGGTGATTTGCGGCAACGCGTCGGATTACAAATCGCTTTTCGAAAGCGGACGCGCCGATTACGTTGTGACCAACCCGCCTTATATGCGTATCGACTGCGGCGGTCAGAACGAATCCACCCCCTTGAATATCGCAAGGCGCGAGGTTTTCGGAGGCATCGACCTCTTTTGTGAGGCGGCTTCTTGGTGCTTAAAAAGCGGCGGCTCTTTTTTTGCGGTCTACCGTCCCGACAGACTTGTGAATCTGCTTTGCGCGATGCGAAGCAACAGAATCGAGCCGAAGCGATTACGCGCCGTTGTCGCGTCTAAGGGCATGGCGCCCTCGCTGATATTGGTCGAGGGACGCAAGGACGGCAAGGAGGGACTTACCTACGAGCCCGACTTGGTGATATACTCCGACTCGACACACAAAGAACAAACCGAGGAAATTCGAGCGATATACGATCGCTTCTGATTAAAGAAGTAAAAGCATGAAAAAGGCGATTGCGGTAATTTTAATATTGCTTTTGATACTGCCTGCCCTGATTTCGGCAGGGGGTCTTCTTTTCGCGCCCAAATCGCTTTTTTACCGTCTCGATTCGCAACGAGAAATTGCACTTCAGGCGGCATTGGGAATCAAGAGCGGCAAGCAAAGCGCCGCAAATATGCTGCCCGACGGCGATCGATTTATCGTCCGATTCAAGGACGATGCGCCGCTTAATGAAATCGAAAAAACACTCAAAAACAAGGACTTCAATCTGCTGGCGGACAGCAAAAGCAGGCTGTTTGCGATTTCGACCGACGAATCCTTTTTAAAGCACAATTCCGACGTAATCGACTATTACGAGCCCGATTTACAGCGCGCGCCGCTTGCAACCACCAACGACCCGATAACCCTTCCCGTTTACGAATCGATCGGCATCAACACGGCTTGGGACAGCGTCAGCGCAAACAGCGATATCATCGTTGCGGTGCTCGACACCGGCGTTGACCGCACCCACGAGGACCTTGCGGGCACGAACATTTTGAACGGCTACGATGCGGTTGCGAAAACCGCGGGGGTAAACGGTGACAGCGTCGGTCACGGCACGGGTGTTACCGGCATTATCGCCGCTACCGCAAACAACGAGCTCGGCATCGCGGGCGTCGCACACGGAGTCACGATTTTGCCGATCAAGGTTTCGTCGAGCGGGGCGATAATCTATTCCTCCGACCTTATCGCGGGCATTCGCTTCGCCGCGGATGCCGGTGCGAAGATCATAAATATGTCGGTCGGCGGATATTCTTTTTCCGATGCAGAGCAGGAGGCTGTCAACTACGCACTTTCGAAGGGCTGTATTCTTATCGCCGCCTCGGGCAACGGCGGCAACACGCCTTATTCCGACCAAGAAAGCTATCCCGCATCTTACGAGGGGGTAATTTCGGTCGCTTCCTGCACACCCGACGGAAAGCGCAGCAGCTTTTCGCAATATAACGAATTTGTCGACGTTGCGGCTCCCGGTGAATTAATAACCATGCCCCGAACCGAAAACGGCGAATCGATTTATATCACCGATTCAGGCACGAGCTTTTCCTGCGCTCTTGTGAGCGGCATCGCTGCTTTGGCGGTTTCGCGAGCAGATAGCTCGGTTCGATTCGGATGCGACGAGTTTTTGTCGCTCATTATCGATTCCTGCGGAAGCAAGCGCAACGACGAGCTCGGCTATGGAATCATCAACGCGTACGAAATCATAAGACGCGCAAACCTACCGATAATCACGGGGGTTGCCGAGGGACAAACCTATTACGACCGTGTCACCATCGGCTTTAACAGAGGCGAGGGCTTTTTAAACGGCGAGCCCTTTGAGGACGGAGACGTCGTTATTTCAAACGGCAGACACCAATTCACCGTTATCGACAACGGCGCCGAAAGAACCATAAACTTCAGGCTTGATTACGTCCCCTTGTCCTATGAATTCAAGGAATTCGTCTCGTTTGCAACCTTTGAATTCGAGCGCGGCGAGGCATTTCTCGACGGATTCCCCTATGCCTCGGGCGACAAAATAACCACCTCGGGCGTGCATCAATTTATTTTGATCGACGGCGACGAGAGGATCGAAAAGCAATTCACGCTTGAATACGATCTGCCGATAGTTTTCGGCGTCGAGGACGGCAAGACCTACAATCACCCCATTGAAATAAAGATTCTCGGCACCGGCGGAGCAGAGCTCGACGGCGAGAAAATATTCGGCGAGGTTGTCGTTGCAACGCACGGAAGTCACACCCTGACCCTTACAAGCGGCAACGGTGCGGTCAGCGAAAGCTATGAATTTACAATCGATTTCCCCTTTTCTCAGCTCATCGAAAATGATTACGCGGGCGGCAAGGCGGCTATCGACGACGAAAACGGCTATTTCTGTCTTTACGGCGATTCGCTGGTCGGCGCGAGGATTTATTCGCTCGACGAGCCCGAGCAATTTTTGCATTTCCTCCCTGTCGGCAGGGTTTATTCGCACGGCTTTACCGAAAGCTCGCTGTATTTGCTTACAGACGAGGGCGTGACCGTCATTTCGCGAAGCGATGCCTTGAACGGCGAAAGCGCGATTACCTTGACCTATAAAAACCCCGATTTGATAAATTACGTCTTTGCCGAGGGAGTTGTTTACGGCTTTTCCGACGAGCATATGTACAGGCTCGAGCTTGAGCGCGACATTATTCATCAGGTTGCGCGTCTGGGCTTTACCTGCGAAAGGGCATTTTACTCGAACGGAGAATTCTGCCTGCTTTCCCCCGCAAACGACAGAATCGTCAGACTTTTAACGCTTGAAGACGGAATTGTTTCAAGCTTTGACGCAGGCATAAATCTCGACGGTGTCCCTCTTTGCTACGGCGAGGGTTATTTGTCGGCAGGTTACAGGCTTTTTGACGTGGCAAGCGGCAGGGTTGCGCTTGAAACGCGTTCCTATTACGGAGTGAAAATCGAAAACGGCATTCTTTTCACCGAAAGCCGAATGATCGAAATCGCCTCGGGCAAGGAAATAGCAAGCTTTGCCTTTGATTTATCCGATATTTGCCAAACCGAGCGCGGGGTTTACCTTTTCGGGCTCGAGCAAATTATGGTCCGCATCGAGGGCGGAGTCGAGGGCGTCGCCGCATATTACGCGGCAGAGCGCAACAACTCAAGCCTTATCGCTTCGGAGCCGACGAACGTTTACACCCACAATCTTTACTTTGATAAGCATTCGACGCTATCTTCGGCAGCCACCGACGAGCAAAATTTGTATATGCTGTTCGAAGACAAAAACGCCGTTTTCAGCTTTTCGCTTTTAAACAACAGCGAAAATGAATCTATTCCTCTGCGATACACCCCCGAAGCGGTGTTTGCCGCGAACGGTTATATCGCAGTCACCTTCAAGCAGGAATCCTTGGTTTATCTCGCGCAATCGGCGCTCCCGTCGGAGGGTGTTTACGTCGATATTCCCGCAAAAACAAGCTCTGTCGCCGTGGGCGGAGGCCGATTCTTCGCAGTTTGCAACGGCAGACTCTTCTATTGCAACCTCGACGGAACGGCTCCGACCTTCACTCAAACGCGAGCGGAGCAAATCGCCTGCGATTCAGGCAGACTTTATATCATCAATCAAAAAGTGCTTTCGGCGCACAATTTCGCCTTAACCGAAGCCATTTCGATAACCACCGAAGGCGGAAAGCTTTTCGTCGGCAGCGGCGTTGCGGTCGGCGGTGTTATCTACGACAAAACCCTGAATTCCGAATTCGCACGAATCGAGGATGAGGTTTTAGGCTTTAACGGCAACACCTTAATTACCGAAAAAGGGCTTTACAATCTCGTTTCCAAGCAATATTCCTGCCCTCTTTTGGAAAAGAGCCTGAATTTCGCTATAATCGGTGGAAACAGCAAGCTTGTTTCGATAGGTGAAAAATTTATCTCGATTTCTGGCTATGAGGACGGCAGAGAAATCAGCGCGATTCCCTATATCGACGGCATCGCCGAAAACGGAATCTATTCCGACCGACTTGTAATCGATTACAGCCACGGCATCGGATATCTTGATGGCAACCCGATCGCTTCAGGCGAAGCGGTCACCGAGGCGGGCGAGCATATTTTCCGCGTCGTGCTTCCCTGCGGCGGCGCAATAAGCATAAAATTCAAAATCGAAGCCAAGCTTGAATCGATCGAATTTCTCGGCGGCGACAAGGTTATGTCCATCGGTGAAACGATCGCACTCGGCGTGCTTTATCTCCCCGCGGGCGCGGGCTCTGTCCCCGTAAGCTTCAAAAGCGACGCTACGGGAATCACGGTAAGCGAAAACGGCGAGGTCACCGCTCATGAGGTGGGTGTTTACAGCGTTTTCGTAACAGCCGAAACCGATTACGGCATATTCACAGCCGAATGTAAGATCACTGTACGCGACGACCTGATCGCATTCGCGCCCGAGCATGGCATCACCATCGACCGTAACAACCAAGTCGTTTTGGGTCTTAAGCCCGGTACGACTGCCGAATCGGTCATCGCAATGCTCTATAACAGCACAAACGTATTCATTTTAACGCCAAAGAACAGCGAGGCAAAAAGCACCGACGTTGTCGGCACAGGCTATAAAATAGTGGTCGGCGATTCCGAAAGCCTCACCGACGAGTTAACCTTTATTATCATCGGCGACACCGACGGCGACGGATATATTTCCGCCTACGACCTTTACGTCGAGGAGCGAATCCTGCGCGGATACACTTACGAGCTCCCCTACAAGGCGGCGGCAGACATTAACGGCGACGGAGTTGCCAACGACAGCGATTACCGCGCGCTGAAATATCAGGTTTTGGGAACCGCCGAAGCCGAAGTCGGCACCCCCGACGAAAGCATATTCGGACTTGCAACCGCTCAAACCGTAACGAGAATCGAAAGCGGAAGCATAATCGACGTCGCAATCTGCATAAGCGGATGCAAATATGCACGCGGCGTTTCGGGTGCAATCAATTTCGGTGAAGGACTTCAGTTCATCGAGGGCGAAAGCGTCGGCTGGGATTGCGATTTCAAGGAGCTCGACCAAAAAATAGCCTTCTTTGCTTACGGCGAAGACGGAACCGAATGCGGTCGTGCGTTCAAGGTGGTTGTAAACCTTAAATTCCGTGTCACCGCGCAAGCAGGAAAAACGGTTTCCTTCTCTTCCGAAGGGCTTACCGCTTCCTTTAACGACGGCTGCCGCATCATCCGATTCGAACCGAGCGAGCGTTTTGTTTACTCGACGGGCACGGGCGATTTTAATCTTGAAATCCAAAACGCAAACGGCTTCAAATTCTCCCCCGACGTTTACGAATACAACATCGTCATCCCCTATAACAGCGCACTTTTAGACCTTTCGGTCACACGAAATATCGGACAAACGGTAAGTGTTTCGGGACTTACAATCCCCGATTCCGACGAAAGAACGATAACCGTAACTCTTAGCTCGCTTGACGGAAAATCGGTCTTTTACACGCTTAGGGTAAAACGCGACGACGAGCCGAGATTCGATACAAACTGCAAGCTGAACACGCTTGAAATCGAGGGCTTCAGGCTCGAGCCGCTCTTTTCGCCCGATATACTCGAATACGACGTTTTTGTGCCGCACGGCACCGAAAGCATCAACCTTTACTGCGTTGCACAGAACCCGTCGGCGCAGGTCGTTGTAAGCGATACGACGCTTAAGGGCAGTCACACAATCGTCACGGTGACCGTGGGCACGCCCGACGGCGAAATGCTGGTTTATACGCTAAACGTCGAGATTCTCCCGCCCGAGGAAGAATCAATCCCCGACGTTATCGACGATAAAAAGGGCGATAACCCGATTCTGACAACGGTTATCATCGTTTTGATTGCGCTTCTAACCGTAGCAGGGCTTTTCTTCCTATATAAACGCAATAAAATCGACGAACCGATTTCAACCAACGACGATAACGAAACGCAAGCAAACAATCAATAAAAAGCTCGGAATGGCGATGCACCATAGTTTTAAATCGCCTTAAAAGATTCATTTTTGCACAATATTGCGCCCAAACAAAAAACGCTTAGGCTTAAACCTAAGCGTTTTTTATTTGCCTTAAAGCGGTTTTTCGGGGTCTTCGAACGGGGTTGCGCCCTTGAGGCTTGTGGTTGTAGACAAGGGATAAACCGATGTGTACATATTAAAGCCTCTGCCGTATTCGTCTTCACGCATACGGGAAATGATTTCCTCACGCTTACCTGTCGCGAACTCGTTTATAAGGTATGCGTACTGAACCTCACTCCACTTCGCCATACCCTCGTAAATTTCGAGGTTAAGCTTCTTACCGTAGAGCTTCTTGATCTTCTTCGCATCCCAATTGAGATACTGCCAAATGTGAGTCATTTCGTGAACCATTGTCATGGTTGCGCTGATACGAGGCGAGCCGTTTTCAAGAAGGATAGAATATCCTTCCTTATCCTTAATAGCCACGCCCAATACGCGTCCGTCGGAGTTGCCCGTGGGAACAAAGCGTTTGCCGAGCTTGCGGTGCAAGGTCTTTGCGTTAACCATCTTGATCTGAACGGGTTCGTTTATCACGACACCGTAGAAGACCTTCATGTTACGCATTACATCCTCGTAAAGCTGCTTAAATTCCTTTTCGGTCTTAACAGCGGTACGGCTGCAGGAGATACAACGCTCTCTGCCGTCGGCGAGAACCTCATATTCGGTACCGAGAAGCTCGGTTCCGCAGAAGTCGCAGTAATGGTTGCCCGAGCGAGTCGGGTCATAGCTGCCTTCAAGGCGTTCTGCCTCGTGCTTGCCCTTTCTTGCCTGCTCGAGGAAGCCGTTCGCATATCCGAGACTTGTCAGAAGCGCGAGCGTTCCGTCGATATCAATGCTTTCGGGCATATCGGTTCCGCCGTAAAGGAGGTAATAGCGTTCGTGATAGGGCTTGCGAGCGAATTCCTTGCTGTTTACAAGCTTGCTGCCATCTGCTTCGAATTCGAACTGAGCGGCAATGCCTTCACCCTGAGGTGCGCCTTCGGGTACATCGACTCCGTCAAGGCCTTCGCCGTAATCGGGGTCGTCCTCGGGCATGGGCTGAGGCTCGGGCGCGCTTTCGCCCTCGTCGGAGGGTTCGGAATCAGCGGCAGGCTCTGCTTCGTCCTTTTTCTTCTTTTTACCGAAGCCGAAGAAGCTGTACATAGAGATGCTTGCATTTGCATCAAGCTCGCCGTCATCCTCATCCTCGGTAGCCGAAGAGTCGGTGTTTTCGGCACTTTCGGGAGTGTTCAATTCTTCATCGTCGATGTCGGAAACGTCAAAGGGAAGGTCGCCGTCGTCGGAAGAAGCTTCGGCGGAGGGCTTGTCGCCCTCGGTCAATTCTTCGTCGTCGATATCCGATACGTCGAACGGCAATTCCTCGCCGTTTTCGCCCGTCGGAGTCGTTACTGTCGAATCAACGTCCGCGTCCTTGTCCTTTTTCTTTTTACGTTTAAACAATCTCTTGAAGAAGCCCTCGCGCTTCGGCTTATCGCCGGTATTACCGTCGGTTTGCTCGGTTGCGCCCGCCGCTCCGTCCTTCGCAGGCTCGTCGTCGGTCTTGGGCTTACGTCCGAACAGCTTTCTGAAGAAGTTTCCGATTCCGCGGAACATCTTCTTGAAGAATCCGCCGATTTTCTTGAAGAATCTGCCGATTGCCGCGAAGAATCCCTTGATTCCCTTCTTTTTCTTTTCTTCCTCGGGAACCGTATAGTCGGGCTTTTCGGGCTCGACAGGGGGAGGACTCATGCTTTCGGCAAGGGTTTCGTTATGCCATTCGATATAGTCGTGAATGATGGTGAATATGCGGTTGAGGTTTCTTTCAACGCTTACCAACAAGCCGATATCGAGCTGGCTGTCTTCAATAATATAAATAGCGTTTGCGGAAGGCTGATATTCACCCTCGCCCTTAAGCGAGTAGGTTACGGGCACCTCGGCTTCGTTCGCGGTAACCGCAACTATCATGCCCTGATTGTCGGCATAAAGTGTACGGAATACCTCGTTCATAAGCAGAGCGATGGTATTTAATATCTTCGGGGTGATACCCTCACCCTCGGTGAATTCGATCTTGAGCATCTGCTTGTTACTGTACTCGCGCTTGGGCACGCCGTTGATCTGGATGCACTTGCCCGTGCTGAAGTCGTTGTAACGCTTCATGCTCCAATACGCGGGGGTTTCGACGGCAATATCTGCATATTGCTTGGTCACCTTAACCCCGCCGATGTCGCGCATATCGCCCATCATCGTGGAATCGACAGCCGACGAAATGGTGTAGTTACGAACCTGACGGTATTGAGGTCTGCCGTTGATATGGTCTGCGGCACGGCGAACTATAACCTTGCCGTCGGAGGACAAACGAAGCATTTCGTAATACTTGCCCCCGAAGGTAAAGAACTGACCGGGCAGATACTTCTGGAAGACGTGACCGCGAAGCTCGGTACCGAGGTACTGCTTTTCTCCCTTTTCGTCCTCGGCGATGTATTCGGCAGAGCAAAGGTCGCCCAAGAATACGTCGACGAAGCGCTTGTCGGAGATAGAGTACATATTTTCGATGTTGCCGGTTTTGTAGGAATACTTGCGCTGAACGTCGATAACCGACGGGCCGAACACGTATTCCCTGCCGTTCTTCATTATGTGAAGCTCGTCTTCACCGTCAACCGTTGCGATGCCTGCGTTTTGCGAGCACTTGCAAATGCTTTGCCAGATGGTCGACGCAATATTTTCGGTATCCATATCGATAAGCGAAAGCTCACGCGCGATTTCATCCTCGAGCACGTTGTAGGAGCTCAAGCGCAGACAAAGTCTGTAAATAACGTTTCTTTCGGTGCCCGCATAATCGGCAACGATATAGGGAATCGCCTTGGAGTCGGCATTGAAGATGGTATCGTTAGCCGACATATAATCTTTAAGAAGATATTCCGAGGAGATTACGTTGATAAAGCCCTGCTTCTTGGCACGCGTGGAGAATTCACGCTTAACCTCGAACATATTGTAGCTTTCGTCCTCGACAGTGATGTAATTGTAATCCTCTGCCTCGGCATCCCACATATTCGGGGTTGCCTTAAAGACGTCGTCAACGATATTTTGCTGTGCGGGAAGCGCCGCATAGGTGAGCAGATCGTAGTGATACTGCTTCACGATCCAGTGCATATCAAGCACGGGGAATGCTTCGCCGCCGTACCAAGCGGTTTTGGACACCTGATTCTTGAGCGCGGTGAACGAAAGCTCGGTACCGACACCCAAGTATCTCGAAAGGTTGGGTAACATTCTGTGCTGAAGGTGCTCGTCGTCGACCTCCCAGCACATATAAGAGGAAGTTCCGCCGTGTCTGTTCGTCGCAGAAACCTCTTCAAGGCTCGTCATAAGAATGTGCGAAAGTGCATCGACGATGCCGTCGCAGTTTTTGTCGGCAGAACAGAAAACAAGGCGCTTTCCATCTCTGCGGCAATGTCTTACAAGCGAGTTAAGACCGATCTGTGCGGTTGCAACCAGCCTCGAGGGCTCGATAATTACGACGAATTCGACGTCCTTAAAGAATTCCTCGTTTGCTTCGTGCATTTTCAAATCGTGAACGCAGGATCTTGTTACGATACCGACGTCAAGATTCTTTTCCTCATCACCCAAAACGCCGATATTCCAAAGCGTCGGAATGTGGCAAACCGACGTCAAGCCGTCGCGAAGCCATTCCTCAACGCCATCCTCGATCGCGTGGCGTCCGCAAACGACAAGCACCTTTTTACGGCGAAGTATCGCGCGGTTCATCGGATAGAAGATATAAGGAATAAGGTCGTAATAGAAGGGGTTGTTGAAGAGTATGCTCTTACCCTTTAAAAGATCGAGACCCGACATCAAATAGTTTTGGTCGACGTCAAGACCCTGCATCGTTTTATGACGCATGAATTTGCCGTATGCCTCGATAGCGACCTCATCGTCGTCCTCGAGGTTGCCGATAAGCTCGTCGTTCGTGCGGTAATGAAGCAAGCCGTTGTTTACCGTGGTGTTTTCGCTTAAAAGCTTATCACCGAAGGTGCGGCGAAGCACGTTACGCATAAGCGTATAATCGCAAATCGAGCTCGAGCTGTCTGCCTCGCCCTCGATCGTGCCCTTGTCCTCTGCATAGAAGGGGCCGTTGAGGTAGAAGTAGATTTCACCGACAAGAATAAGGCTGAAAATCGGGTAATACATGGATGCGATCAATTCGTGGGTGTACATCCAAGCGGTGATACCGATGCCGGCAACGGCAAACACGAACGTAACGATATAAAGCGTCTTCATAAGGGTCACGCCCTGAGAAAATGCCTCGCGCACGAACATTTTGCCGCGGCGCTCGTCCTTGTAATAAACAAGACCCGCGAACCAATCGTAATGCTTCTTGCCTTCCTTGCAGAAAAGCTTCATGAAGCGGATGATTATTCCCTTGAAGGGAACGTAAACGATTGCCACAAGCGTATTCGCGATGATTCCCGCCCAGAACGGGATATTGAGCGACTTGATGAATTCCTCAAGCTTGGGCACGATTTCGCGAATCTTGTACGCAAAATCCTCAAACCTGCCCTCGAGCAAGCCCGCGATCCAATCGGCGCCGTAGGTCAACCAAGTCGTAATCTGGTTGAAAACGTTAACGATAAGAGCGTTTATCTTGCTGAGGAATACACCTGCCACTATGCAGAAGATCAAAGCGATTATCGGCATATAGCATTGGCGGGAGCGCTGTTCCTTTTTAAGGTTCATCTTTGCGGAAAGAAGCACCAACAGAAGGAACGGCGCACTAACCAAAAGCACGTCAAGGAGAAACGAAAGCAGCTTAATCATATATTTCCTCTCTCCTTACCGTAATATTTTTAACAAAGTTGACCGGCACGTCGATTCGGTTGCCGCTGCGCATGAATTCGATCTGCTTTACCCTGCCCTCGGTATAAGGAATCGGGTAAGCGTATTCGACCGGCTTTTCATAGTTATAATCGTATTCCAACATATTCGAAGTGTCGATTTCCATCTTTTCGACCATATAATGACCGAAAATGTCGCGGGAATCCGCCTTTGCCGTTTCGATATCGATGATATGCTTGCGGTAAAGGATCATCTTCGCCTTGTCGGGGTCCTCGCGGTTTTCTGCTGCGTCAAGCACCTTAAAGCCGCGGCGAACGTTGCTGACGTGACCCAAATACTGCGAATAATCGGACATTGCGCCGTAAATCTCGTTATTTATCTCTTCAGCCGTGCGGTTATACGCCTTAAACTTCTTGACAAGCGCGTGTCTTAAGAAGAAAAGCGTAACAACGGCAGTGAGCGCGAAAACGCCGAGCGCCGAAAGCGCGATTATCGCAGAGGTGGTCATATTGAAGAAGCTGGAAGAGGAATTCTGCCAGAATAACGTGAAGAATCCGAGAACAAAGGCAAATGTTGCGATAGCGCCGATGGTTATCGTCGTGCCCTTGTGCATTCTCTTCCTTATTTTTTCTTTAACCCTTTCGCTATCCTCGTCGAGCTTTTCGAGGTAAATATCCTCATCGTAAAGATCGGGGATAGGCACAGAAATCATTCCAAGCTCCTCGTTGGCGATGTGCTCCTTAACGTCTTCTATTTGGAATTCGTTAAGCAAGCCGACTCTCGTCAGGTCGCCGCCCTCCTCGGCGCGGCAATCTGTTGCCGCACGCTTCAGAGCTCTGCGCGCCTGCTTCAAGGTTCTGTGCAAGGCTTTTTTGGATTTACTGTAACGGGAATCCCAGACAGCGTCCTCTTCCGAGGGACAGCCGTTTGCGAGACCTATGTCTTTATGAGCTATATACAGCTCCTTCGTGTCGGTATCCTCACTAAAAGTGACCGGAACCGTCACCGAGCTGCAAAAGATCTTTTCCGCCTCTCTGTCGCTCATGCGTTGAGGACGTTTGGATTTGATTGCAACGATGCGCTGCTCGAGCATATCCTTGGTAAGATCGAGCTTTGCTTCGTAGGTGAAGAGCAGCTCGCGCAGAGCTTCTTCATCGTGCTCGCAATCAAATTTATAGACTCGGTTCGGACTGAGACTACCGGCAGGTATTTCGTTCGCTGCCAACAGCATAGTCGCATAAAGGAATCTTACGTAATCGAAGGGATAGTTGCGTTGGGTCTTCGGCAGGATGTCGAAAACAAGATAACGCATCTTGTCAAAGTACATATTCCTGTCGTAGAAACGCGAATATTCTGTTTCGTTATGGGTGGTCCAAGCGTTTTCGAAATCCTGGTCCTGAGCGAAAAGGGTACGCTTTGCTACACAAACGACTTCGGACGGAAGAGACGTGTAAAACACCTCTTCGTTACGAATAGCCTTGCGCAATTCCTCTTTTTTGAGGTATTCCGCAACGTATCGCTTATATTCGTTGTCGCCTTCAAGCTCGGATTCGGGCATCGAAACGATCGGGCCCTCGCAGAAATAGGTTACCAAGCGCGTGAGCGAAAATTTAGAGGCTTCTTCGTATGCCTTGAGCTTCTTTTCGTGCTCGCTTGCGCGATACGCCTCAAACTGCTCGGAGTTGCCCTCGTCGAGCTCGCCGATGATATTTCCTTCAAAGCTTTCGGGCTGATAGCTGACCAAATCAAACGGATTTTTCTGTCTGATTCCGTCCTCGTCACAGATAATCAGAGCGCGCCATTCGGTACGTCTGCCGATTGCTTCGGGAAGCTCGGGCACCATTTCAGCCAGCGTGGTTCCTTCGGGGTTCCATTCACAGAACGCCACGTGCTTGGGATCCATAAACGGCTTTAAAAACAGGCTGTATACGTTGACCTTATCGATATATTCCTTTTGGGCTATTATAGCGGTGAACAATTTCAATCACCTCCGTTCTTCCCGACCCGCCGTATCACGACGGGTCGGCAATATCATTAAATCAACCAAGCTTTTCCTTCATTTTGTTGATCATGGACACATAATCGGAGGGTTCGGGAGTTGCTTCGATTACCTGTCTGATCTTGCGAAGGATGATTTCGAGAACGGGGTTGTCCTTCTTTTCGAATCCGCCGCGAAGCTTAGGATACTTATCGTATTTTTCCATAAGAAGGTTATACTGCTGTTCAAGGATCTTACAAAGAACGAACTTAACGTCGTCCTTGTCTTCCCACATAAGAAGCTCGTCTTCGAAGGTCTTGATAACAGCATCTACGATAGCGGAGATTTCACCGTTGAAGCGCTTGTTGTTGGGAAGCGATGCATAGTAGTAAACAGGGATTTCGAAGAGCGAGGAAACTTCGCCTGCGGGAATATCGTTTTCCTTGCAATCGTCGTCAACTCGGCTTTCGCAGATAAGGAAGCTGTCGAGCGACTTCTTGAATTCGGTTTCCTCGTAGCATGCGTGGTGCATACGGTCCTTGTAGTTCTTCTTTGCCTTGATAACGTCGATATCAGAGACAATGAAGGGGCTGATGTACATCGAGTCTACCAATTCATAGAATTCGTCGCAAGGTGTGTTGTTCGAAACCGAAAGGGTTACGTACTGCTCGTCGGAATTCTGATACTTATAAACCATTCTGTCGTCAGCAACAAGAGAAAGCTTGCAGCGACGGAGCGCCTTATAAATAAGACCGTAGATCATAGCCTGATGGATTCTGAGCATTTCGCGTTCCTGATGACCGAAGTCGAGCTCAGGCATTCTGGAAATGTTATCCCAGCGCTTGTCGATGTGGGTAGAGATCTTTGCACCCTTGGTGGTGTCGGGACCGATATCTCTTGCATAGCTTACGTATGCGTTGTAGTAGAGACCGCCCTTTCTCTTGGTGGTTTCGGTGATCTGAGGAGCGGCAAACTTGTTGAGCTTGTCGGGAGTGAGGTTATAAAGAGCGTTGAAGAAGCGAAGCTCGTACTTCGAGATGCTGTCGACCGCGTTACCCTTGGGCATGAGGTCCTTAACTCTGTAAGTACGCATTTCGGTGAGCGCTCTGTTATATGCAACAAGTGCGATTTCGCGAGATTCAACGTTACGCATACGCTGAACCGAGGGAGCCGCAAGGCGTGCACCCATCGCGATAACTTCCTTGATGTGTCTTTCGTAATCTTCGTTGCTGAGCTTATCGAATACCTTTTCGGTCTTGCCCTCGATACCGTTCATCATTTCGTTTTCTTCGCGGGTCTTACGACGAGCGGAGAGACGCTTTTCAAGCGCGATAGCTTCGATGATGTTTACGTCGAGAGAAGCGCACTTGCGGCGAACGTCCTTCTTGAAGTAGCCAACGAGAACGTCGTCGAAAATGTCGATACGCTTATCCTCTTCAACAACATCAAGAGCAGCCATTTCGCGTTCGAATTCAACGTTCTGCTTCATTGCGTCGAAGATTTCAGCGTTTGCTTCGGAATCGAGAAGAGTGCCTTCCTTGCTCTGGCTCTTGGTGGAAAGGCTTGCTTCATCGAGAAGGTCCTTGGATGCGCAAACGTTGAATACCGAGTCACCCTTACGGAACGAAAGGATATCTACAAGATCGTCCTTCTTCTTGGTGAGGGCTTCAACCTTTTCCTTGAAGGTTGCATAGAATCTTTCGAATGCTTCGCAAAGATCCTTAACGTAATCGTAACCGATTCTGTAGGTTGCGAGCTTTGCTTCGGCTTCACCGTACTTGGTGATACCTGCATAATATTTGGGGAAGTAATCGTTGAGCTGGTCATAAACCTGCCATGCACCCTTCATCTTTTCCTTGAAGGAGGGTTCTGCGAGAGCAACTTCACAAAGTGCATCGAGGTTTCCTTCCTGCTCCTTAGTGTACTTAGCGTCGAACTTTTCGGGGTTATCCTGCTTGCTGGAGAAGATATCAAGTGCCTTCTTGGCCGAGTCGCGGATAGCAGAAGTTTCGTTCAACTTCTTATCGAACGCGGTCTGGAGAGAGTAAAGAATGTAACGCATTGCGTTAGGATGGCAAACCTCACCATAGGTGTTCTTCATAAGAGCCTCGAGGGTGTGCTTATCCTGTTCCTTAGCGTTGATGGTCTTGGTTTCGTTACGGAAGATAGCTTCTGCAACGCCTTCTGCGATCTTATACGCCTTTTCACCCATAATTCTTTCGTAATTACGGAGCTTGCCAAGGTCGCCGGAAGCGTTACCGCACTTATCGGGGTTGCTTCTGTAATCGATCTTATTTCTGAGAAGGTTTGCGCCGGTCATCGCGTTGCGAACCTCGTTATTGTTGCGGAGTTCCTTAAGAACCTCTGCTTCGAGTGCTGCGATGTATGCATTGATACGGCTCTTTGCGCCGTTGAGGTACTTGTCGCGAAGATCCTTCGAGAAGTTATCCTTAGAGGAATCGAGCTTTTCGACGTAAACCTCGGGGAGCTTGGGAAGGTCTGCAAGAGAGAGACCCTTCTTGCGTGCTTCCTGCTGAAGTACGTAGAATGCCTTGTCGTATCTCGACCACTTTGCAGCTTCGCCTTCGCCGCCGATGCTTTCGATAGCCCAGTCGTATGCAACGTAGTCTGCAATGTCTTCGTACGGATAGCGGATGGTAGCCGCGCCGATAGCACCGAAACGGTTACGGCCGTAGTTACCGGGGTTGGACATTTCCTTGATGATGTTATCTTCAACCGAGAAAGCATTCTTCTGCATAGGACCGATGTTCTGTTCGTAAAGCGCCTGTGCAGCCTGCTTCTTATACTGTTCGATACTTACAAGGGTGGTATCCTCGGCGTCCTGACCATCCATAAGGAAGCAGAAGCCGAAGGGGAGGATGCCCAAGGACTTCTTGTCCTCGGTGCCGGGGATCGGGAAATCGATGTGAAGGTTGCCGTAGCGCTTGAGGTCGCTTTCAACGTCAAGGAAGCCCGAGCCCTTCATCATAAATGCGTTGATTTCCTTAATGGTAGCGTAAGCGTTTCTTCTCTGAGAATCGCGTTCTACCGAAGAGTCGATAACGCTGTCGAGAGTTTCGGGGAGAAGAATGAGCGAACGAACGATAAGGCTGGTGTTGGGATATTTGTTCTGAACGTGGTCACGAACGAACATTGCCAAAGGAAGAGCAATACCCGAACCGGTACCACCCGAAGAGGTGGAAACGATAACGATACGCAACGCCTGCTTCAATTCTCTGCCGTCCTTGCGGAAGAGGTCGTCGATAGCGTCGTAAAGGGGCTTGATCTTGCCCGTCTTAATAGTAGAGTTAAGTGCAAGACGCGAAATAGCGCGAACCTGACCTGCGCCCTCGGAAACGGTCTTATCGTAAATAACCGCATTCTTGGGAAACCAGTTCTTCAATGCGTCTTCGTCGTAAGAGAGATAGTCGCCGACGGTCTGGGTATTAGAGGTCTGAACGTAGTAAATCTTCGCTTTACTCTTAGCGATGCCGGAAAGGTCGTTTACGTTGGTGTCCAAGCAGACGAAACTGATGTTTTGAGTTTCGCCGGGACGGCACATTTCTGCGACGCGCTTGATGATGTCGCAACCGGTACCGCCGACACCGATAAACAGTGTAGGTGCTTCAACTTGGTTGTTTTTAACGTTTTCTTTTGCCATGTTGTTCTCCGTTCTGCCGTATTTCGCGGCGTGTTATATATTTTTATTTTTTATTTCTCTGTGCATACCTTGCAGTCGAAGGTGACCGAAGGTCCGTTTTGAGGGCTCTTGCTTATCGAGATATCGAAATCGCCGCTCATGATAAACGGTTCAAACGGATCCTCTGCCATAGCGCCCATAGCTACGTACTTGCTTTCGACGAAATCCCAGTCGAAGGTGTTTCCGTCGATGGAGAAGGAGTTAACGCCCTCCGAATCCGAAAGGGTCGGTTGAGCGACAACCTTCATTTTTCTGCGTGTGGAGGTGATATATCTCGGGGAAACCGCTTCGACTCTTACGCGAAGTCCTACGTTCGCGTTGGGGTCGTGGAATTCGGGAGATTTAATGCTGAACGAGCCCGACTTCTTACCGCCGCCCGAGAATCTTACCGCCTTGGAAACCGCGTCGACGTATTCGCCGTCAACGTAGAAGGTTATATCGGTCATTCTCAGCTTCTTGGGAAGAACCTTCATATTCATGTAAAGCCAAATGAGAAGAAGGAGAAGCGAAATGCTCGCGATCGGGATCAAAACTCTCAACCACTGAGGCATGCTTCTTACCTGAACCGAGGTTTTCTGTTCCGCATAAACCTCACGTCCGATTTCATTCTTGGTGGTTGCGCCGATCGTAATTTCATACTTGTCGGGATCGGGCTTTTGGTCGGGATCTATCCAAACCTTGAATGCCGATTCGCCGTTGACCGCTTCATAATTAAGTTCAAGTCCTTCAACCGAGGTGGTAAGCTTGGTGTTGGCAAGCTGTTCATCGGTAAGAGGAACACCGTTGAGAAGGAGCTTAACCTTTATCGGCTTGCCGTCTGCGAGGTCCTTGATAAGGTAATAATCCTGCTGAACATCAAGCTCCATCGTAATCTGTCCGCTGTTATCGATAAGCTCAAAGCCTGTCGATGCAGAGGGAGTGTTGGTATTCAAGCCGTCTTCATTGGTGTAAGTCGCGCTCACAACCACTTCATAGTAGCCGACCTGCGCTTCGAGAAGCGAGGTGTTCAACGAGCTGGTGATATAATAGCCGTTGGAATCCTTTTCAAGCTTAAAATCAACGCTGCCGCTCGGATCATTGACCGAAGCATCGACTCTGTCGAGGTCTGCGCCGGAAAGAGCGTTGCCCTCGTATATAAATTCAACGCGGTAAACGGGTGCGTTAGCTTCAAAGTTAGTAAGATTATATGAGCCTTCGCCGCCGCTTATCTTAATATCAAGATATCCTGCAGGGGGCGGTGCGAAGGTAAGTCCGCCTGCGGGCCAGCCGAGGTCTGCGCTGGTGTAATACTCGGTATAACCAAGAGGTCTCGCCTTTGTTTTGAGGTAGGTAACCTTACCGTTCACATCGAGAGTGTCGTCGGCGCTCATGGTAAGATTGAAGGTGCCCGATTTGGTATCGCTGATAACCTTTTCGGTACCGTTGTGAGTATAGGTGATGTTGTAATCGGTGTTACCGACAAGCTCGGAATTAACGGGGTTGCCGTCGGTATCTACCATACCGTAGGTGAACACGTAATCACCGGGATAAAGCTCGCCGTTCGGGTCAACGGTGTTGCCCGCCGCGTCGGTAAGCGCGATTTGAAGCCTTACGTTCGGCTCGTAATAAATCGCAACGCTGCTTTGAGTGCCGCTGAAGCTGAAATCGTAAGTACCCGCAGGGACGTTTTCAAAGGTAAGAAGCTGACCTTGGAGCGAGTAGTCTACCGTATATTCATTTTCGCGAGGTCCTACACAGCCCTTTTCGGAATACTTCATTTCCTCGGAATTTTTGGAGGAAAGATTGCCGAGCTTAACGTTTTGTATCGCATCGCCCTGAACGAATACGATAAGCTTCTTCATCGGCACGTCGAAGGTGACCGTATTGCCCGAAACGTACTGACCGCCGAAGGATTTATCGTTAAGGTCATCACGTCCGAAAATCGTGTTACACATAGCGCTGAGCTCAACAAGAACGTCAGCCGTGTTGGTCGCAACCTTGTGATCGGTAGTATATATACCGCTGAATTCGGGGTCGACCGCTCTGCCTATACCGAGATAAAGCGTGTTTACCGAGTTTGCACATTCCGAAAGAACCTTTTCGAGCTCGCCCTTCGTATTAGAAAGAACGATTGTGTTTCTGTCAAACGTAGTACCGTCGGTAAGAACGATCAGCCACTTTTCATCGCCGCTCTTTGTTTGGAGATCGTCAAATGCATCGGATATCGATTCAATCGGAGTACCCTGAGCGTTCGTCGTTTGTATATCGCGAATGAGATTAGCGGTGGATTTTGTAACCTTTAACGGGTTTTTCGAGGTATATTCGTTTCCGTTAACGTCGATTTCCCACATCGGATAAATATACATTTCGTCCGAATCGTTCATCATGTTTGCAAAGACTTCCATCGCGTAGGTCGCACGGCACCACGCGCTGGGGTCATAGCTCTTCATATACATCGAGCCCGAGTTATCAAATACGATGGCGATAACTCGTTTCGGGTCGTTCGACGCGGCGGATGCCTTCATCGAACCGACGGAAGCGAAAGAAAATGCGGCTGTTATACAGGTTATCAGCAGCATTAAGGTGAGCAAGAGACCTAAAAATCTCTTCATTTTTTCATCCCCTTTTTTCGTTTTTCGATATCATTTTACATAAATATATATAAATAGTGATTAATTTTATCACATTATTCATCATTTGTCAACAATCGTTGCGCATTATTTTGATAATTAGTTAACATTTTCTAATAATTTTGCGACAGAAAAGGGACCACCGCTTGGCAGTCCCTTTTAAAAACAAATATTTACTTATCTTCAAGCTTCTTCAAATCGTCGCTGACGTCATCCTTGACCTTTATCATACCCAAGGGCTTAAGCTCGGATTTGCCGAACACCTTAAGCGATTGATCGTTATTCATCTTGACCTTGATTTTTCCCGTAAGGAAGCTGCTTTCGACAATAACACCCCTGCCCTTAGGCGTGTCGACGATCGTATCGACCTTGGGGAATGTAGCATATTCCCTCTCGTAGGTGTCGTGCTCGAAACGCAGACAGCACATAAGTCTGCCGCAGGAGCCGGAGATCTTCGAAGAGGAAAGCGAAAGGTTTTGCTCCTTCGCCATCTTGATCGAAACCTGCGCAAAATCGGGGAGGAAGGTGTTGCAGCAGAAGGGTCTGCCGCAGCTGCCCAATCCGCCGTAAAGCTTAGCCTCGTCGCGCACGCCGATTTGGCGAAGCTCGATTCTGGTGCGGAAAACGCCCGCCAAATCCTTTACAAGCTCGCGGAAATCGACTCTTCCGTCGGCGGTGAAATAGAAGCAGAGCTTTGCGTTATCGTGGGTATATTCAACGTCGACAAGCTGCATATCAAGCCCGTTTTTAGCGACCTTTTCGTGCCAAATCGGCTTGGCGCTTTCCTCGAGCTTGCGATTTTCGGCGTTGCGCTCGTCGTCCTCCTTGGTTGCCTTGCGGAGCACGGGCTTAAGCGGGAAAACCACCTCGGAATTGCCGACCATTTTGTTGCCCAAGGCGATTTCGCCGTATTCGACGCCGCGCACGGTTTCAACGATTGCGTGCTCGCCCTTTGCGAATTTGATTTCGTTGGGAGCAAAATAGTAAATCTTGCTGCCGTTACGGAATTTTATGCCGACAACCTCGATGTTTTTCTCCTCCTCGTCCTTTTCGGGAAGAGGCTGAGGGTCGTAATCGAACATATATTTACGCTCAGGCTCGGGCTCGGGAACAAAGCCGGAGCCGAACTGCGCTTCATCGGTCTCGGGCTTCTTTTTCTGCCTGTTTCTATCGTTTTTGTTGAATTTTTGGTTGTTGTTTTCGCGGTTTTCCTTACGGGTGTTTTCGCGAGAATCGCTCTGTCCGTTAACGACAGCCTCGGTATTTTCCGCGTTATTTACCGCGTTTTCGGGCTTCGGCTTCGGACGGTTATGATGCTTTCCGCCCCTACGGTGATGGTTATTTCTGCGTCCGTGGTTTTGGTTATTTCCACCCTCGCGATGATTGTTTTGCTGATTTTCGCGTTTTTCGTTGTTTTCCATATTTACCCTCTTCGTTTATCTTGAAGCCGCACTCAAAAGATCGATAGCGAGCTTTGAGGAAACGGCGGTGATATTCGCGTTGTTTTGAAGCGACATTATGCAAACGGCAGCCGCCTCAGCCATGCGCACAAGTGCGCGCCTCGATGCGTTTTTGACAGCCTCCGCCAATTCGGGCGAAATAGGCTTGCGCACGTCGCGCAAATCATATCTCGATTTCGAGGCCTCGTTGACTATCGCGACGAATTCGTTCAGCAGATCAAGAAGCTGCTCGCGCTTGTATTTGGTGACGAGCAGGAAGCTCATCAGCTCGTATTTTTGCTTTTTCAGGGCAAGCAAAAGCAGGCTTTCGGCTTTTACGCGTAACGCTCGGTTTTCCTTGGAAAGATATCTTTCCGCCTCGCCCAGATTGCCCGATGCAACGTCGACCGCGTCGCGTATTTCAAGGCGGCCGCAATCCTTATGCTTGTCCTGCAAGATCGAGGCGATTTCCTCGTCGCGCAGACCGTCCAAATGGATGCGCTGACCGCGCGAAAGCACAGTCGGCAGAAGCGAAGAGCGACTTTCGGTCAGCAGAAAAATCGCAACCGTTTCGGGCGGCTCCTCAAACAGCTTCAAAAGCGCGTTTTGCGAATCCTCGCGGAGCTTTCCCGCGTTGCAAACGATAAATATCTGCTTGTCCGAATCGTTCGGCTTTAAGGACGAGCGTCTGATAATTTCGCGCACGTCGGCAATTGCGGCGGTCTTGTCCCTGCCGATGATATAGATATCGG
>JAZRGS010000076.1:0-4978 GCA_045644305.1 Eubacteriales bacterium
ACAAGTATCTGGTTTCTCCCCCCGAGATCACCAATACCATGGGCGAGTACATGGCAGCAATGGGCATTCCCGTGCTGGCAATCTCCGAGACCCAAAAGTACGGTCACGTGACCTACTTCTGGAACGGAAACAAGTCCGGTAAGTTCAGCGAAGAGCTTGAGACCTACATCGAGATCCCCTCCGACGTGGTTCCCTTCGAGCAGCGTCCTTGGATGAAGTGCGCTGAAATCACCGACGTGCTCATCGAAAAGATCAAGAGCGGCAAGTTCGACGCGCTCAGAGTTAACTTCCCCAACGGCGACATGGTCGGCCACACCGGCTCCTTCATCGCGGCTAAGATCTCGGTTGAAGCGCTCGACGTCTGCCTTGCAAGAATTCTTAAGGCAATCGACGAGGTCAAGGGTATCGCTATCATCACCGCTGACCACGGCAACGCCGATGAAATGTACGAAATCGACAAGAAGACCGGCTTGGCAAAGACCAACTCCGACGGAAGCAAGAAGGCAAAGACAAGCCACACCTTGAACCCCGTTCCCTGCTATATTTACGACAACTTCTATTCCGACAACTACGACTTTGTTGACGGCGAATACGGACTTGCAAACGTTGCCGCTACCGTTGTAACCATGATGGGCTACGACGCTCCCGAAATGTGGGAAAAGTCTATGATTACCCTTAAATAACAAAAATCATCGCGGCGGTTGACACCGACCGCCGCACACCCGAATAAGGACTGATTCAAATGCTGTTAAATCTATTATTCAGCGGCGGAGATATCCGTGAAATCATCATTTCTTTGCTTGTTTCGATAATGACGATATTGCCCGCGCTTACCATACACGAATGGGCGCACGGCTTTATGGCATACAAGCTCGGCGACAGCACCGCCAAGGCGGACGGAAGGCTTTCGCTCAATCCGCTTGACCATTTAGACCCCATCGGCTCGCTTTTGCTTTTGCTTGTCGGCTTCGGTTGGGCTAAGCCCGTACCCGTCAACACAAGACATTTCAAAAAGCCGAGACGCGATTTCGCATTGGTTTCGCTTGCGGGACCTCTTTCGAACTTCATATGCGCGCTCATATCGGCAATCGTTTTCGGTTCGCTGTTTGGAATATGCCTAAAAGCGGGCGCAAGCGAGGCGATTTTGCTTGTGGTCTCGATGTTTTTGCAGGCATCTGTAATTTACAACGTAGGCTTGGGCTTGTTTAACCTCATTCCCCTGCCTCCGCTCGACGGCTCAAATATTCTTCTTTGCATTTTGCCGAATCATCTTGCATCGAAATATGCGCGTCTCCGTTACTACACCCATTACATTTTCATCGCGCTCATTCTTTTGATGCGCTTGCCGATTTTCGACAACCTTCTTCCGATCGAGCCGATTGTGAATCTGTTTTTGGATCTTGCTTTGAAATTTGTTTCGTTTTTTCTTTAATTTCTGATAACTTCGGTGTTTTATGGAAACTATCAATTTAAAGGTCGAGCAGTATGAAGGCCCCCTTGATTTACTGCTTGCGCTGATATCCAAACACAAAATAGATATTTTCGACATCCCCATTTCCGAAATTTGCGAACAATACATCGCATATCTCGATGAAATGCGCCGTCTCGATATGGAGGTCACGAGCGAATTTGTCGTCATGGCGGCAGAGCTTATGCTTATCAAGAGCAAGATGCTTCTTCCCCGCACCGAGGAAAGCGAGGACCCCCGCGCAACGCTTGTCGATGCACTTTTGGAGCATCAGCGCGCAAAGCTTGCTGCCGAATTTTTGAAAAGGCAGAGCGCAGGGCATTTCGACACCTTCACAAAGCCCGCAAGCGAGCCCGAAAAGAGCGATTACTCGCGCGGGCACGCGGTCGACCTTTTGACCGAGGCTTTCTCGCGAATCGCCGACAGAATTCAGGCAAGAAAAATCGACGGCGAGCCCGAGCTTTTCAAGCGAATCGAGGAACGCTATTATTCGGTCGAGGAAAAATCCGAAGCCATCATGAAATTCATGGAAGCAAGGCGCACCTGCAAATTCGAGGATCTTTTCCTTAAAATGCACAGCCGAAGCGAGGCGGTCGCCGTGTTTATGGCGCTGCTCGAATTGGTTCGCGACGGAATGATAGACGTCGAACGAAACGGCGACGATATCGAGCTTTCGTTCGCAGAAGAAAACGATTAAAACGCTACTTTTTGACGTATAATAGGTTGGAGGAAGCATGAACATAAATCACGAAACTCCCGCGGCGCTCGAGGCGATTTTGTTCGCTTGCGGCGGCCCCGTCGCGTTCGACCGTCTTTGCGAAATTCTCGGTGTAAACCCCGAGGGCTTACGCGAGGCGGCGGCTATACTTAAAAACAAATATCAGGACGACAAGGAAAACGGCATACAGCTTATAACCGTCGAAAGCGCTTACCAGCTTTGCACGAAGGCTTACGTTGCCGAATACGTCAAAAAGGCGCTTGAGCTTCGCAAGGCACCCCCGCTTTCGAAGGCATCGCTCGAGGTGCTTGCCATCATCGCTTACAACCAGCCCGCAACCAGATCGTTCATCGAAATGGTGCGCGGTGTCGACAGCTCGGCAATCGTCGCATCGCTCGTCGACAAAGGGCTTGTTGCCGAGCGCGGCACGCTCGACGCCCCCGGCAGACCGACGCTTTTCGGTACGACCGACGCGTTTTTGCGTTGCTTCGGGCTTGAAAGCATAGACGATCTTCCCAAAACCGAGCTTCAGATGTCGGGCGAGCAGGTTTCGCTTGACTTTACAGAAGAAAATGAAAATCCTTCCGAACAGGAGGCAACAAACGATGAACAATAACGAAACCCCCATGAAGCAGATGATCGAATCTGCTCTTTCGAAAATAAAGGAGGTCGTCGACGTCAACACCGTCATCGGCGAGCCGATAAATCTTCCCGGCGACGTGAGCATCATCCCCTTTTCGCGAATTTCGGTCGGCTTTGCGTCGGGCGGAAGCGAATTTGGCGGAAAGAACCCGCGTGAGGACGGCAAGGCATACTTCGCGGGCGGTAACGGCGCAGGTCTTTCGATGACTCCGCTCGGATTCATCGCTGTCGAAAAGGGTATGGTTCGTGTTATCGAGCTCGGCAATCCCTCGACGTATAGTACCCCGACAGACCCCGTCAACCGCATTTTCGACAGCGTCAACGGCGTTGTTGACAAAGCACCTGACCTTGTATCGAAGATAACCAACGTTTTCGGCGATATCGCTTCGAAATTCAGCCGCAAGGCAACCGAAGAGGCTGACGATGCAAGCGAAGACCTTTACGCTTTCGAGCTTGAACCCGAAATTGACGAGGAAAACGAATAAATTCAAAAAAATAAAAACCGCGCTCGACGAGTGCGGTTTTTTGTTTCTCAAATAATAAATCGATTACGAAAATTGAGGTTCCTGAGTTTCGGGGTTCAAATAAACGTCTACGGGCTTGATGCTCTGATAGAAATTTGCGTTTGTAGCGTTCATATAAGGGATTAACCAAATATAAAGCAAGCCGAACGTGAGCGTACCGAGCAATATCCAACCGATAAAGGAAAGCTGAAGAATAAAGTATTCCATCTTATGACCTTGCATCATATCCTTCGATCTTCCGATAGCTTCGGTACCGCTGATGTCGGGGTTTTCTGCAAGGATGTACATAGCCTGCGAGTATGCGATTCCCTTGATATAACCGGGTATAATAAACAACAGCATCCAAAGGAAGGTGAAAATCTCCTGTGCCCAATATACGCGGAACGCGCCGACGAGATGAGAGAATCCTACAAATGCATCGCCTGCGTCGGGCTTGTATCCGTTGCCTTGTGAAAGCTTGTAATATGCCAATATAACGCTGAAGGACAACGCGGGAGTAATGACGAAGGCTGCTATCGAGCCCACCACGGGAATGAGCGAGCAAACAAAGGAAATCAGACCTACGATCAGGGACAGCAGGAATAATCCGCCGATATTTCCTTTAATTTGTTCCTTAGCCAGCGCCTTGAGTTCGCCTCTTGTTTTCATAAAAACCTCCAAAATTACATAATGTAACATATTGTTACATTACAATCGTAACATATTGTTACAATAAAGTCAAGTAGATTTTGGAGTTGCTGTTATGAAAATGCTTGGCTTGCGTGCAATAAGAAAGAAAAAAGGGGTTAGTCAGCTCAAGGTTGCGATGGACCTCAACATGAGCAGAGAATCGCTTTCCTATTACGAAAACGGAAAGCGCAGCCCCGATATCGAAACCCTGCTCATTTTTTCGAATTATTTCGACGTGTCGGTTCATTTCCTGATTACAGGCGAAGAATTCTCCCCCAAATACAGACAAAACGACTGATTTATATTGACTTTTGGATTCTTAGGTGCTATAATCAACGCAGAATTTGAAAATTCGGAGGATTTATAAAAATGAGAATCATTGTTTGTGAAAACGCAGAAGCAGTTGCAAAAGAAGCTGCAAAAATTTTCGCTGCACAGGTTTATATGAAGCCCAACTCGGTTCTCGGTCTCGCAACCGGTTCCACCCCCGTCGGCATGTACAAAATCCTTGCTGATATGAACAAGAAGGGCGAAATTTCTTTCAAGGATTGCAAGTCCTTCAACCTTGACGAATACTATCCCCTCGCTCCTACCCACGATCAGAGCTACCGTTACTTCATGAACGTTAACTTCTTCGATCACATCGACATCGACAAGGCTAACACCCGCGTTCCCGACGGCTTGGCAGAAGACCCCGCAGCTATGGGCGCTGAATACGATGCAGCTATCGACGCAGCCGGCGGTGTTGATATCCAAGTTCTCGGTATCGGTCAAAACGGTCACATCGCGTTCAATGAACCCGATGAAAAACTCGTTGCAGGTACTCACCTCACCTCCCTCACCGAAAGCACAATCAATGCTAACGCTCGTTTCTTCGAAAAGAAGGAAGACGTTCCTACTCAGGCAGTTACTATGGGTATGGCTTCTATCATGAAGGCTAAGACCATCATCCTCCTC
>JAZRGS010000077.1:0-7813 GCA_045644305.1 Eubacteriales bacterium
AGCTTCCATCTTGAACTTGTCCATAGCTGCCTTAGCTTCGGGAACAGAAATCTTGTTTCTAGCCATTGTAAAAATCTCCTTTTTAGATTTGCTTTATTTGCATGAGGTTTTTCCTCGAGGATATTTTGCGCGTATATATCAAATTTATTAATGGTAAATCTTGTAAAATAAAAAAACCGCCGCGATTTCTCGCTCTGCGGTCATTTTTATTGAAGATTTTAAAGCGCAAGCAATAGCTCTTCGACGGTTTGATATCGTTCACCTGTGTTTAATCTTGTGCATTTTCTGATAATCCGCCCCGCTTTTTTACTTGCAATGACAATGCTGGGGTGCTGACCCGTCAGCATTACGTTATACAAAACTCCCGTTGCATAGATATCGGTTCGCGCATCTGTCTGCGAAATACCGAGCTGCTCGGGCGACGCATAGCCTACCGTGCCCATAATAACGGTATCCTTGCTTGTTTCGGATATCGTTCTCGATGCGTTAAAATCGATTAATACTATCCTTCCGCTTTTGTCAATAATTATGTTTTCGGGTTTTACGTCACGGTGAATTATGCCCAGCTTGTGTAATACGCTTAAAGCACTACATACTCCCAATATAACCTTTCTTGCACCGGCGGAACGGTATTTATCAATTTCCATTACCTGAGCAACCGTAAGTCCGTCGATATATTCTTCAAGCACGACCTGACCGTCGTCCATCTTCAAAACGTCGTATATTTCGGGAAGATTTTCACAACGCAGGTTCTGAATTTTTTCATAGGTCTCGATCGCCTCGGGGTAGGAACGCAGTACAAGATCGGTGCCGAGACGTTTATGCCTTAAATGTAAAACCTCACAACCGTTTTTTTTACTCAGAAGCTTAACCAAGGAATAAATTTCAAAGATGCTTTCTATGTATTGGGTACGTTTCATTGCATATTACCTTTAAATCTAAGCTCGTATATACTGTCGCGTATGGGGATTCTGCAGTACATATATGATATGCCGGATTCACCCTGTCCTAATCCTGAATGCCCGTTGCAGCTGACAGAATGCCCGGCAGAATATCCGTTATTTTTATAATACACACTTAGTAACGGGCATTGCATTGTCGCCTCGGAGCTGATATTAGTATAGCTTACGGCAAAGTTTATCACCCATTTTTCTTCAATCGTGTCGCGCTTAATAGAGTATGTTACGCCATCTATTTGAAACATACTGTATTGGTTGATTTGAACGAACGGAAGCTCGGGAACTGTCACAATAACCGTTCCGATTTCTCCGCACAGCAAGCAAGTGGGCAAGGAATCTCCCGGCTCAAAGGTATGCCCCATTGGTTTGATGGGATACTGAAGGTCAAAGATATCATTACAAACCGAGCAATACGAACCGTCCGATAAGCCATCGGTGGTACAACCTGCGGCATAGCCTTTAACGATCACCGTGGTGTGAGGTACTGTTTTTCCGTAATAAAAGGTATTGGTGCCCGTTGCTCCGCAAGTGCAGGAATAATAAAAGACAGCGCGCTTGACACAGGTGGCAGCTTCCTTTTGATATTTTTCCGCCGTATTCTCTTCGGTATAGCTGTGGGTGTGAGGCGGCTCAGTGCCGCAAATCGAACACGGTGCCGTGGGATCGCTTGAATCAAAGTCGTGCCCGAACGCTAAAACGTTTTGCTGATAAACCAAAACGATTTTGCAAACCGAGCAATGCTTGCCTTCGGTTTTGCCGTCGGTTGTGCAAGTGGGATTGACGGCGGGATCTATCACTTCGGTATGACCCGAAGGTCCAAGAATTAATTGCTCAACCAGTATCGATTCGCAAAGCGAGCAGGTTAAGCCCTCGGTTTTTCCGCCGGATATGCAGGTCGGCTCAACAGATTCGAGCACTACGGTTTTCGTGTGAGGGCAATTGAGCACACGGACGTAATTGCAGACGTTGCAGGTGTCGTCGCGATCGCCGTCAAAGGTGTGGTTTATCAAAGGCGTTTTGGTTTGAACCACGATTACGATTCCGCATACAGAACAATGCGAGCCGTCGGTCAAACCGGTCGTAACACAGGTTGCGGGGCGCCGCTAGTCGGTTTCGGTGATATGCGGACTTAACGAACCGTAAAGAAAGGTGTTGCTTCCTTTTTCACCGCAAGCGCAGGAATAATAGTATTCTGCAGGAACGGTGCAGGTGGCATCGGATTTTTTATATTCGCCGTCCGTGTTTTCAATGGAAAAGCGGTGGGTATGGATTTGCTCGGAGCTGCTCTCGCTATCAGAGGATTCGATCATCTCCGAAGATTGATCCGAATTGGAATCAGACTCTTCCGAAGAAGCCTCTGATGATTCGGCGTTGGATTCCGAAGAAAAAATCTCTTCCTCCTCGGAAAAATCGCTTTCTGTTGTCGAGGAATCTGCAATCGATGAATCGTAAGTAGAGCTTTGGTCATTCGACGCGTTCTCCCCGCCAAACAGTATAAACGCCAATATTGCAAAAACAACGATGATGCCGATGAAAATGAACAGCCATCGATTGTTTTTCTTTTGATAGGGAAGTATCTGTTCTTTTTCGTTTAATGGGTGCATGCAGTAAAGGCAAAATCGAGCCGATTCCTCAATGCTTGCGCCGCAAAACGGACATTTTTTCATCCTAATGTCTCCAAGTCGTAGCTATACAGCAATTCGTTGATTTCTATAACCGATAAACCCTTGCAAAAGCCGTAAAGGATTACGCTGTCAAAGGGCTTCTTTACATACAATTGGGTATATCCTCCGCATTTAAGAAGCGCTTGTACCTCTTCGATGTTTAATTTCATGCTTAAAGCTAAGCATAAAAGCTTATTACGCTCGGGCACGCGCACACCCGAAAAGATTTGGTATCCGTAAACCTCGGAAATTTCGGCGTGCCTGATGACGTGCGACTTTTTCAATCCCTTGCTTTTCAAAAGCTCCGAAAGCATTTGAGCAAGGTCGTTTGAAATCATATATTCCTTGTTTTCATTGTAAAAGGTTTGAAAGTCGGGCGAAAGCTTAAGCTCTTTTACGATTTCGGTAGTATCCTTTTTCATAATAACCCCATGTTCAACGATTTTTTTAAGTGTATCACAATCGACAAAATTAGTCAACTATGCTGACAGCATATGACTTTTCGTCAAAAATGGGTTATAAATGACATATAGCGATATTTGTAAAAGCAAAAACAACTTGACGTTTGATATTTTATGGCCGGTGGGTCTATATAAAATAAAAAACAAAAAATAAGGAGTCACATCGTGGAAAACATTAACAAGTATTTAACTGCAGCAAGACAGGCACTTCAGCAAAGTAACTATGAAGACGCAATGAAGTATTATGATATGGTTAAGCTTGAGGAACCTACAAACGCTGAAGCAAAAATTCAGTTTCAATATGCTAAGTTTTGCAATTGCACTAACGGAGAGGCGTATAATTGCTACAATGACTATATTAAGGTTTTGCAGTTTGCGGTCGAAAATGTTTCTCAATCGAATATGACGCTTGAAGAACAGTTGGATTTCCTTTCTGTTTTGCAGAAGAATAGTTTTGATGCTTTCAAAGATTGTAGCAGCGCAATGGAAAGGATTCGTGTAGAAGGCGACAATACCACTGGCAAAATCAGCAGTTTGCGCCGTGGGAATATTCTTTTTGCAAGAGATTTCGGCGATGCTATGGAACAAAAATATGCAACCTCCGAGAAGGGTATGCAGATTGCGTCTGAAGCATGGAAAAGCTTTGTTAAACGCGCAAGCGGCTTCGGGCTTCCGAAGGAATACATGGAGTCGCTTCCGTCTTACGTAGAAAAGATTAAGAAAGTCGACCCTTCGTTTGACTTCGTTCCTAAAAAAAGGGGATGCTTGCAATTTATACAATAAAAGATAAAAACCATCAAAATTGTTGCAAAAGTCAAAGTGAGATTGAAGATGAGGTGTTTTATTATGTTATGGATCGACCGCTTCATCGTCCAAAAATCAATCTTTTTTGTGCAATAGCAATCTTTCTTGCTGACGTGTGTTTGTCTTTGGCAATTGGTTGTTTATTATCTGATCTGATTTCGGTGCAGGGGTATATTCCGCTGATTTTTGTGTTGGTATTTATACATACTTTGCGTTTTCTCGGAATAGTGTTCGTTAAATGTTATCAGCACCACGCACCCGAAGAAATGCGAAGAAGATGTCTGTGTAAGCCCACCTGTTCCGAATATGCGATCATCTGCTTCAAAAAATATATTTTTGTATATGCATTATTTAAAATCTGTCGAAGGCTATTCAAAATATGTAAGGGTATGGATTATAAAATTGATTTGCCATAAATGAAAACACAAAAGCTAAAATGCATTTTATTCAAAGAACGGTGGCTTAAGCTATCGTTCTTTTTTGCGCAAAAAAGAGACGCGACTGCGCCTCTTTTATGATTATATATACTTCTTGATAATTGCCTCGAACTCGTCTCTTCTTGCTTCCATATCCGAAACAAGCTTGATCTGGGTTCTCGCTCTGTCGAGGTTCTGACCTGCGTAATGGGTTCTGAAGTAGGTGTCGCCCTCTAAGTAGTCGGTCAAAAATCTCATGCCGCATTCAAGCGTCATCATGATTGCGCCGTCGTGAAGGCAGGCAATTTCCTCTTCGGTAATGGTGTCCTTCATTTCGGAAAGGAATCCGCAAACGTATTCCTCGTAAAGGTCGTTTACACAGTAAACCTTGTCGAGATCCTTTTCGTCCTCGGCAGCGCTCGATGCGCCGAAGCGGATGCTGTCGCCGAAGTCGTAAAGCATCGAACCGGGCATAACAGTGTCAAGGTCGATAACGCAAATGCCCGAGCCCGACTTGTCGTCGATCATTACGTTGTTGAGCTTGGTGTCGTTGTGGGTAACACGGGTGGGAAGTCTGCCGTCCTTAAGCCTTTCGGTGATGGTAGGGCAGTAGTCCTTTCTCGCAAGGAAGAATTCGATTTCGGGAATTACCTCGTCCTTCCTGCCCGCCTTGTTTTCGTCAAGCGCACGCTTGAAGTTTTCAAACCTTACGGGAGTGTTGTGGAAGTCCTTGATTGTTTCGGAAAGCGTTTTTGCGTCAAAATCCGCCAAAAGATTCTGGAATCTGCCGAAAGCGCGAGCCGATTCGCCGAACATACCCTTCTTTTCCGCCTTGTTGTAGCAGGTCGCGTCGGTGATGTAAAGATACATTCTGTAAAAGCCGTTTTCGTTCTCGTGATAAAAGCTTCCGTCGCGGGTCTTAACAAGCGTCAGCGTTTCTCTGTCGGGATCGCCGTTTGCTTCGGTGATCTTACCGCGCAAAAATTCGGTAACCGACGAAATGTTGTTCATCAATCCGACGGGGTCCTTGAAAATCGTCGTGTTGATGCGCTGAAGAATATAATTTCTGCCGTTGATCTTAACTCTGTCGGTTACGTTGATGTGACCGTTGGGGATGTTTTCAAGCTCTTCAATTTCGCTAAAATCGAGAAATGCCGAGCAAGCCTTTTTGATGTCGTTTAATCTTTCCATAATTCCTTCGGATAAACTCCGTCCTCAATAGATTTGTTGATGTAATCTACGACAGTTTGTCTGTCTTCCTTATAAGTAACACCGTACCACTTTGCGTTGGTCTTTAAAACCTTCGCGCTCTTTCCGCTTTCGGCGAGATATTCCTTAACGGCAGTGGGGAGGTAATATTCCTTTTTCATTTCGTCTCCGCCGCCGTTCAAGAAGCGTACAAATCCCGCTTCCGCACTCTTGAAGAAGCTTGCGGGCAATCCCCAGCAGTTCATCGAAACGATGCAGTTTTCGTCAATCTCGGTCCATTCGTCGTTTTCGAAATAAGCCGTCTTGCCGTTTTCAAGGCGCATGATCTTGGTGTGCTCGCAAATGTCGGTGAGATTGCCGCTTTCGTCAACGCTGCATTCGCCTCTTGCAACGGTTCCGTTTTCGGTAAGCGTGTTTTTAAGAACGAAGCCCGCCATGCAGCAGGGATTTTCGGGGTTCGCCTTCATGTGGTTTGCGATGATTTCAAAGCTTTCTCTGCCGTAAAAGTCGTCGGCGTTAACAGCCGCAAAGGGTCCGTCGATGATATCGCGCGCCGCAAGAACCGCGTGCGCGGTGCCCCATTGCTTAACGCGTCCCTCGGGAACCGAAAAGCCCTCGGGCATATCGTTTAGGCTCTGGAAGCAGTAAACCGCTTCGACCTTCGAGCCGATTCTGTTACCAACCGTCTCCTTGAAGATTTCGAGGTTTTCTTCCTTTATTATAAATACGACCTTGTCAAAGCCGGCCTTCAACGCATCGTAAACGGTGTAGTCGAGAATAAATTCACCGTTAGGACCGATAGGGTCGAGTTGCTTAAGACCGCCGTAACGACTGCCCATTCCGGCAGCCATAACCAAAAGTGTCATAGCTTTTCTCCTTTTAATAGTAATGTGCTTTTATGATTCTACTATAAAAAACAAATTTTGTAAAGTAGAGAATGAAAAAATATTGACATTTGCTTTCCTTCATTTTATAATATGCGCAGGTATGTAAAAATTACGGAGGATAAATCATGAGTAACGTCAGAAAAGTCAAGGTTGGCATCATCGGCCTCGGCGCTCGCGGACTTCCGCTTGTAAACGCCTGCTTCCTTCCTATGTGGGAAAACGGTCTTCTTGAAATCACCGCTGTTTGCGATTATTATGAGGATCGCGCAGAGGCGGGTGCAAAGGCTGTTGAGGATAAAACCGGCGTTCGCCCCTTTACCACCACCAAATGGATGGAGGTTATCGAGCATCCCAATGTAGAAGCTGTTCTTGTTCTTACCGCTTGGGAATCCCACGTCGAAATGTGCATCGCCGCAATGCGTGCGGGCAAGAAGGTCGGCACCGAGGTTGGCGGCGCGTATAATATCGAGGATTGCTTCCGCTTGGTTCGCGCTTACGAGGAAACCGGCATCCATTGTATGATGCTTGAAAACTGCTGCTACGGCAGACGCGAGCTTATGGCGCTCAATATGGTCCGCAAGGGACTTTTCGGAAGCGTTGTTCATTGCTCGGGCGGCTATATGCACGACCTTCGCGATGAAATAGTTAACGGCGACATCAATCGTCATTACCGTCAACGCAACTATATGCGACGTAACTGTGAAAACTATCCCACTCACGAGCTCGGCCCCATTATGCCCGTGCTCAATATAAACAGAGGTAACCGCTTCGTTAAGCTCAATTCTGTTGCATCCTGCTCGAAGGGTCTTCACGAATTCGCGCTCGAGCACCGTCCCGACGATCCCATCGCAAAGGTGGATTTCGCTCAGGGCGATATCGTAACCACCATCCTTACTTGCGCCGACGGCAGAACCGCAACCTTGGTTCTCGATACGACGCTTCCTCGTATCTATTCCCGCGGCTTCACCGTTCGCGGCACCAAAGGTATGTACTGCGAGGACGGTAACTACGTTCATCTCGACGGCGAAAGCGAATTCGCTACCGTTGCCGACAAGCTCAACAATCTCGAAAACTACGCGGATGAATATGAGCACCCGATTTGGAAAGAATATAAAGCGAACCCCATCGGCGGTCACGACGGTATCGACTGGCTCGTTTATAACGCGTTTATAGAATCGGTTAGGGAAGATATCACTCCTCCCATCGATACCTACGATACCGCGACCCTTATGTGCATCTCCTGCCTCTCCGAGCAATCGATCGCAGCAGGCGGCGCACCCGTCGCTGTTCCCGATTTTACCTCGGGTAAATGGATCGAGCGCATGGAAAAGCCCGAAGAAGATAAATCTTCGTATTCTTTGTATAAATAAACGAAAATAGGGCGAAAATCATACTTTTTCAAAAAACTTGTAA
>JAZRGS010000078.1:0-7159 GCA_045644305.1 Eubacteriales bacterium
AAAAGATTTACGAGCGCCACACGGTTTTGACCGATTATCTCGTAAGCCTCGGCGTGGACAGGGAAGTGGCTTCCTCCGATGCCTGCAAGATCGAGCACGTGATCAGCGATATTACCTTTAACGCCATTAAGAACGCAAAAAAATAAAGAAATCGTCAAATAAAAAGCTTCGCGAAAGAAGCTTTTTTTGTTTTTTTTACCTTTTATATATTTTGCTCTTTTGCACATATTATACTTGATGCAAAATCAAACAAAAAGGCAGGGAGCTTTTATGAAATGCTATTTTAAAAGGATTTTTGCAGTATTAACGGCGGCTTTCTTGCTTGCTTCCTTGTCGGTTGCGGCGTCGGCGACGGTCGAAATCGACGAGCTTATACCCGGCGGCAGCGCATTCGGCGTGAAATTTTTCACCTCGGGCGCGGTCGTTTTGGGCACGACGGGAGTCGAAACGGCGGAAGGACTTTGCGAGCCTGCGAAGGATGCGGGCATCAAGGCGGGCGACGTGATAACCAAGGTCGGCGGTGCGGAATTTACGACGGCAGACAGGTTTACGCAGTTTGTGCAGGGGTGCGGCGGCAAGGATATTTCGATTTCTTACCTCCGCGACGGCGAGGAATTTACCGTAAGCATCACGCCCGCGCGTGATATCGAGCACGGCGTTTACCGCATCGGAGTTTTCATCAAGGATTCGACTGCGGGCATCGGCACGGTGACCTTTATCGACCCCGAAACGCTTGATTTCGGCGGACTCGGACACGGCATTTACGATTCGCAAACCGGCACGCTTTTGCCCTTATCGCGCGGAGCGGTGGTTAAGGTCGACATCAAGGATATCGTAAAAAGCGAGCGCAATTCCCCCGGCGAGCTTCGCGGCGATTTCGGCAAGGTCTTGCAGGGCGAGCTTTGGAGCAACAGCCAAGAGGGCGTTTTCGGACGGCTGAAAAGCCTTCCCGAGGGCTCTTTTAAGCCGATTCCCGTGGCAGACCCGAACGAGATAGAGGAGGGAAGCGCGACTATCTACACGACCCTCTCGGGGAACGAGGTGCGCGAATACTCTATCGAGATCGAGGAGATTTTTTCCTCGTCGGGGAGCACCAAAAATTTCGCGATTCGCGTCACCGATGAAGAGCTTCTTTCGCTTACGGGCGGTATCGTTCAGGGGATGTCGGGCTCACCGATAATTCAAAACGGCCGTCTTGTCGGCGCGGTGACCCACGTGCTTGTTAACGACCCCACACGCGGCTACGGCATTTTTATCGAAAATATGCTTAACTCCGCCTTCGACGCCTCGTCCTCTTGCGACGATATGGCAAAAGCTGCATAAAACAATACTGTAAAAAGAAAAAACGGCGTTGCTCTTAATCGAGCGGTGCCGTTTTTTGCGCGGAAATGTTTAAAATCTTGCGGTTTTTGGGTCGGGATAATGCGATTTTATTCGATTGGGTGCGACAAAAAGGCTAAAATCGGGCAGATTTTCGACATTCGACAAGAATCGACGATTCGGTTGACAAATTTTTCGATTTATTGGAAGAATATGGAAAAAGCCGATTTTTTATCTGAAAAAAGGTCGAATATTGTGTTACGAAAGTTCGTGCATAGGGCGTTTTTTTGGCTTTAATCTATTGAAAACCGAAGAATTTGTGTGATAAAATACTTTCGGAAAATAAATCAGCAAGGAGAAATAAAAATCATGGAAAAACCGAGGGTGTTAATCGTCGACCCGAGCAGCGAGTTCAGAAATCAATGTGTAACGGGTCTGAGAAGGATGGATATAGACGTTGTCGCGGAGGCAGCGGACGGTCAGGAGGCGTTCGCGAAGATGGTGCGAATGAAGCCGAACGTCGTGATCTCCGATCTCTATTTGGGCAAGATCGACGGGGTGGGGCTGATCCGCAGTGCGAAACGACAGCTTCCCGAGGAGTTCCCCGCTTTTATAATGCTTGCATCGTTCACCAGCCAGAACCTTTTCGAGGAATGCTGTGAGGCGGGAGCCGCTTACTGTATGCTAAAGCCTGTGGATATGAATTCGCTCGCCGAGCGCGTAAAGCGGCTGTGCGACCGTTCAAGGCGCCGCTCACCTGCAAGCGTGCCGAACCGCGACGAGGCGGATTTGGAGGCGCAGGTGACGAAGATAATCCACCAAATCGGCGTACCCGCGCATATAAAGGGGTATCAGTATCTGCGCACCGCGATAATTATGGCGATTCAGGACAGCGAGGTTATTAACTCGGTCACGAAGGTGCTTTATCCGACGGTCGCGAAGCTTTATGCGACGACAAGCTCGCGAGTTGAGCGTGCGATTCGCCATGCGATAGAGGTTGCGTGGGACAGAGGCGACCTCGACGTTATCAACGAGTTTTTCGGCTACACGGTTCAAAATTCGCGCGGGAAGCCGACGAATTCCGAATTCATCGCGATGATTGCCGATAATTTGCGCCTGAAAAACAAGTCGCTTGCAATGGTTTGAGCGGTTATTTCATACGAAAAACAGAAGAGCTTTGGGCGAATCGACCATCGGTTCGCTCTTTTTCTTATTTCCTTATATATAAATACCAAAACGAACAAAAGTCGAAAAAAACTATTGACTTTTTGACATATTTATGCTAAACTCTCATTTGCCGCATGTATGGGGTCTTTTAAGTTGCGTTTGCACACCCTCTAAGCAGCGAGTCTTACGAAAGGAATTGGTGCGTACAAATGTTTGCAATCGTGGAAACAGGCGGAAAGCAGTACAAGGTTTCCGAAGGCGATATCATCTTTGTTGAAAAGCTCGGTATCGAAGAAGGCGAAACCTACACCTTCGAAAAGGTCCTTGCTTACTCCGATGATAACGGCTTCGTTGCAGGTACTCCTACCGTAGCAGCTACCGTTACCGCAAGCGTCGTTAAGAACGGCAAGGGCAAAAAGATTCACGTAATCAAGTATAAGCCCAAGAAGGATTCCAAGAAGCACATCGGCCACAGACAGCCCTATACCAAGCTTCAGATCCTCAGCATCTCCAAGTAAGAGATGACTAAATGTTCGTTTATTAAATCGAACGGCAAATTTTTAGGATTTTGCATTCAGGGACATTCGGGCTATGCCGAAGAGGGAAGCGATATTGTGTGTGCAGCCGTCAGCTCGATGGCGATGCTCACTATTAACAATATCACGGACTCCTTGGGCGTGGAAGCGTTTTGCGAGGTCGACGGGGAAGGACCCATTATCGATTTCAGGCTTGTTACCGAAAATGAAACTGCTTGCTTGCTTATCGCGGGGCTTTGGCGTGAATTAGCCGCCCTTGCGAACGATTACCCGAAGAATATTCGTGTAACCGTGAAATAATTTTATCGAAAGGAGCTCAAAACCATGCTCAGATTGTCTATTCAGTTCTTTGCACATAAAAAAGGTGTCGGTTCTACCAAGAACGGTCGTGACAGTGAGTCTAAGCGTCTCGGTGTTAAGAGACAGGACGGTCAGTTCGTAACTGCCGGCAACATCCTTCTCCGCCAGAGAGGCACCAAGATCCATCCCGGCAACAACGTCGGCCGTGGCTCCGATGACACCCTTTTCGCCCTCATCGACGGTAAGGTTAAATTCGAACCGATGGCAGGCGGAAGAAAGAAAGTCAGCGTATACGCTGTAAACGCAGATTAGTTTTTGCATTGAAAAGAGCAGTCGGGTCTAATTCCCCCGACTACTCTTTTTTACTTTTTGTGACTTGTATTTTGGGTCGGATCGAAAAATAGATTTTTCTATCGCGCTTTTTGATTTAGGCAGTAGATTTTAAAGTCGCGATTCCGCCTCCGAAATACTTCGTCAATTTGTTACGATAAATATTATTGATTTTAAATAAAACTCCCGAAACTTATTGTAAATACAAGGCTTTTGGGGAAAAGATAATTAAGCTTGAAAATAAAAAAACTCTCTTTAAGGAGGTTTTTGAAATGTTTATAGATAAGGTTACAATTTATATTAAGGCGGGCGACGGCGGAAACGGCTGTGTTTCCTTCCGACGCGAGAAGTACGTTGCCAAGGGCGGACCCGACGGCGGCGACGGCGGCAGAGGCGGCAACGTCGTTTTTGTCGTTGACGAGGGTGAAAATACGCTTTTGAACTTTAAATACCGCCGCAAATTTGTTGCCGCGAACGGCGGCGACGGCATGGCGAAGAAGTTTTACGGCAAGTCTGCCGAGGATTTGGTTATTCCCGTGCCTCCCGGAACCGTACTTCGCGACCCCGACAGCGGACTTGTTATTCACGATATGTCCGACGGGCTTCCTTACGTTGCGGCTAAAGGCGGCAGAGGCGGCTGGGGTAACACCCACTTCGCGACCCCGACAAGACAGGTTCCGAGATTTGCAAAAAGCGGCACCAAGGGCGTTGAGCGCAATATTACGCTCGAGCTGAAGATGCTTGCGGACGTCGGCTTGGTCGGATTCCCGAACGTCGGCAAATCGACGCTTCTTTCCGAGGTTACCGCGGCGAGACCGAAGATTGCGAATTATCACTTCACGACGCTTGCGCCTAACCTTGGCGTTGTCAGCGTTTACGACAAAAGCTTCGTCATGGCGGACATCCCCGGACTTATCGAGGGCGCTTCCGACGGCTTGGGTCTCGGTCACGACTTTTTGCGTCATATCGACAGATGCCGTCTTATTCTTCACGTTTTCGATATTTCGGCAAGCGAGAGAGAAAATCCGCTTGAGGATATTTTGAAGATCAATCAGGAGCTTGAAAAATACAGCCCCGAGCTCGCTTCGCGTCCCCAGATTCTTGTTGCCAACAAGATTGATTTGGGATATAGCGACGAGCACCTTGCGGAAATCGAGAAATACGCTCATGAAAACGGCTTGGAGCTCTTCCTTATTTCGGGCGGTCTTTCCGAGGGCGTGCCCGAATTGATGAAGGCGGTTGCCGCTAAGCTCAAAACGCTTCCCCCGATCACCTATTACGAGGAGGAATACGTCGAGCTTCCCAAGGAGACCGATATGTCGGTTCACGTCGAGGTGGTCGACGGCGTTTTCGTCGTTACCGGCGAATGGCTTATCAGATTCTGCAACGATATCAATTTCGACGATTACGAATCGCTTCAGTTCTTCCAGCGCGTGCTTCGCGACAAGGGCGTTATTCAGGCGCTCGAGGACGCGGGCGTTCAAGAGGGCGACACCGTCAACATTTACGATATTGAGTTTGATTTTATGTATTAGTCGCTGACGCTCTCGACACAAAGCGGCAAGCGCTTTGGTCGAATAGTCGCTTCGCTCTCAATGAAAATGACAAGCATTTTCATTGTTTTTTGTGAGCGTCGGTCGCTGACGCTCACGACGCAAAGCGGCAAGCGCTTTGGTCGATTCTTTGTGATGCCCGTTCGCTCGCGCAAGACTTGTGCGCGTCGCTTCGCTCCTTGTCCAAGTCTTCGGGCATCTAAGGTATAAAAATCCACGGGGTCCCCGAAAACGCTTGTCGTTTTTGGGGCATAAGGCACTTGTCGCGGATTTTTATATAAATTCTTATTGTGAAAGTATATGGGGAACTTTTGAAAAAGTTCCCCAAGCCCTTCAAAACTTTTCAAAATATAAATAATAAATATTTATTTCAAAGGATTTTGAAGATTATTAAGAAACTTTTGCAAAAGTTTCTTAATCGGAGTTTGAGGCAGAGCCTCAATATACCCACTCAATCCTCGTTGAAGATGCTTTCGATTACCTTTTCGCAGCCGTCGGGCGAGTATTGCCAGCGGTCGATGTGGTCGACGTCGGGGTATTCGTAATCGGGGATGGTGCGGTCGGTTTCGCTGCAGTCGATGATAGCGAGCTTGACCTTCATTCTGTCGGGTATGATGTTTTTGATAAACACCGCGGCAGACTGCCCGATGCGGACGTCGGGACGGAGCTCGGCAAGCCCTGCGAGATTGGGCGCGAGCTCGACGAAAACGCCGTAATCCTCGATAGAGCGAACGATTCCCGCGGCGGTCTGACCCGAAACGAAGCGCGACGCGTTTTCCTGCCAGGTTCCCAAAAGCTCGCGGTGGGTTAGCGTGATGCGTCCGAATTCGTCGGAGGTGGATTTGACGACCGCCTTGATGATTTGACCGTTTCTGAAGCGGTCGCGCGGGTGCGATATTCGCGAGACCGACATACAATCGATCGGCAGAAGCGAAATGATGCCGCAGCCGACGTCGCAAAACGCCCCGAACGGGTCGAGACGGGTTATGCGTGCCTCGATGACGTCGCCCTGCGAAAGGTTTGAAATTTTGTCGCGCATACAGTCGATTTGAGCCTCGCGGCGCGAGCAAATCGCGAGCGGAGCCCCGCTTGAGTCGATTTCGATTCCTATAACCTTGAAGCAAACAGGCTTGCCGACGCGTGAAATTATCGCGATGTCCTTCTCGGGCAGCGACGAAAAGTTGTAAACGCATTCGTTTTTCGGGATAATGCCGTCGATGTCGCCGATTTTGACGTGCAGATGCCTGTCGTGGTCGCAAAGATAGCTTATGCCCTCTAAAATGACTCCCGATTCCATCGCGGAGGTAAGCGCTTCTATGCTTTGCGAGTAATAGCGGTTCTTTTCGGTTTTTAACCGCTTGCCCTCATAGCCGTAATCCTTGTACATAATAACTCTCCCAAACTTTATTTCCTTATTTGATTGTATAAAGCAGGAGGCAAAACTATGCTTGATAAACTCTCACAAATCGAAAAAAGATACCTCGAAATCGAAGAATCGCTCTCTAACCCCGAGGTGATGAGCGACATGGAGGGGTATAAAAAATATATGAAGGAGTATAAAAACCTCACTCCCATCGTTGAAAAGTATCGCGAATATATCGCGGCTGTTACCGACGTCAAGGACGCAGAGGAGATACTCCAAATCGAGGACGACGCCGAATTGCGCGCACTTGCCGAGGAGCAAAGGGCGGAATCGCGCGCAAAGCTCGAGCCTTTGATGGACGAGCTGAGAATCCTTCTTCTTCCGAAGGACCCCAACGACGACAAGAACGTTATTATCGAAATCCGCGGCGGCGCGGGCGGCGAGGAGGCTTCGCTCTTCGCGGCGGTGCTTTACAGAATGTATACGATGTATGCCGAATCCTCGGGCTTTAAGGTCGAGCTTTTGAGCTGTAACGAAACCGAGCTTGGCGGCTTTAAGGAAGTATCCTTTATGATCGAGGGCGAGGGTGC
>JAZRGS010000079.1:0-6739 GCA_045644305.1 Eubacteriales bacterium
GCCCGCAAAAAGGAAGGAAAACGAGAATATTCTGAATGCGTTTTCGGTCATCGCAAGCAATTCGGGGTCATAGCCGACAAACATCAGCGATAACGGCCGTGCGAGCAGGAACGCTAAAAGCAGCATACACACCGAGCAGACGCCGATAAGCTTTGTGCTCTTATTCAGCAGGCTTTTAAGCTCGGAATCGTTCTTCGCGCCGTAATGATATCCGATAATCGGTGCGGTGCCGACGGCATAGCCGATATACGTGGCAAGAAATATCATGTTCACGTACATAAGCACGCAATAGGCGGCAACTCCGCTTTCGCCCGCGATTTTTAACAGCTGATAGTTATAAAGCATATTGACGAGCGACATCGAAACGTTGGTCATCAATTCGCTCGCGCCGTTCGTACAGCCCTTCAAAATCGCCTTGCCGTCGTATTTGGTGCGTCCGAGCTTTAAAAGGCTGGAATTCGGCAGAGCGAAATAGATAAGCGGCAGATATCCGCCGATCATCTGGCTTATAGCCGTCGCCCAAGCCGCGCCCGCAAGTCCCCAATCGAACATTGCGACGAACAGAAAATCGAGCACCATATTTGCGACGCCCGCCGCCACCGTCACCCAAAAGCCGAGCTGTGGCTTTTCGGCGGTAATGAAGAGACCTTGAAATTCAAATTGCAGTATCAGCGCGGGAAGCGATATCAAAAATATACGTCCGTAAACCACGCAATGCTCGCGCATCGCATCGGTCGCGCCCATAAGCCGTACGATATCCTCGAGGAAGATCTCGCCCAAAAGCGCCAGAACAACCGCGATGCCGATCGAAATGTATATAAACAGCGAAAACAAGGACCTTGCCTTTTCGTCCTGCTTTTCGCCAAGCGTCTTTGCGATGAGCGCGCCGCCGCCCGTTCCGAACATAAATCCGACCGAGCCGAGAATCATCAAAAACGGATAGATGAAATTCAGCGCCGCGAACGGCGTAGAGCCGACGTAGTTGGAAACGAAGTAACCGTCGACAACCCCGTAAATCGAGGTGAAAATCATCATCGCAATCGACGGAAGCGTGAATTTTATAAGCTTTTTATAGGTAAAATGTTCAAAAAGATGTATTCGCATAAAACCGCCGTTTTTATTTTTTGACACGACGTCAAATCGGTCGTCCCACCATTATATATAAATTAAAATTTTATTGCAACCCTTTTTGACAAAAAGATAAAAACAAAACGCACCGCAATTAAATCGACGGCGCGTTTTATTCGGCAACAAGATTTACAAGGCAGAAAATGTCTTGTTTTACTTAAACATATAGATAAAAAACCATTTTCCGGTGTATTGATCGTATTCCTTCGTGCTTAAAATTTCGGTCTTTTCGCCTATTTTTTCAAGAAGCAGCTTTGCGGCAGGTGATTTCCAGCTCTTTCTGGGGGAGCAGAAAATAAACTCCTTGCCGTCGACAATGCATTGAAGCCAAAGCTGACCGCTTCCGATACCGAATTCGGCTCTTTGGAAGGAAGAAAAAGGGATTTCTTTCTTGAAGATATTGAGCTTATCGTTGGTACAAACCAAGCAATCATCCTTTATCTCGGTAATATAACCCGTAAACGCAGTAACCGTGGGAAGAATATCGGCTCCTCTTGCGAGAACCATATTAAAAACTTTGCTTTGATCCAAATCATTCTGTTCGCAATATTGCTTTATCGTCATAAGTGCATCTCCTTTGCGGTTGAATTGTTTAATCGAGATATTCGTCGTCTTCGATGACCTGACCGATAATCGCGTGGTCATAGAAGTCCCAAAATTCGGCATCGAAGCCCTGCGCGCCCTCATTATACCAAACCGTAAAATCAACCCTGTTCGGCTTATCCCAGGTGTCGTCATCAAAAAGTATTTCGGGCGCGTCGCCGAGGAAATATATATTTTTAAGGTTATAGCAGAGGTTAAACGCCATCGGATAGAGGGTTTTAAAGCCTGCGGGAAGCGTGATTTCGGAAATAGGAACCTGCTGGAAGGCGAATTCGTCGATAAGCTCAAGCCCTTCGGGCAGAGTTATTTCGGTAAGGTTGGTAGCCTCGAATGCATAATAGCCGATGCTTTTAACTGTCGAGGGGATATCGATTGCCTTAAGCTTGCTTCCGCCGAAGGCGTAATCGTCGATGATTTCGAGATGCTCGGGAAGAACAACGCTTTCAAGCGCTATGCAATCGAAGAAAAGTCCGCTTCCGAGGTTTTTTGCGCTTGAATACACCTCTGCCGAAACAATTCCGTGGCAGTTCGCAAATATCGATTCGCCCAAATACGTCACGCTTTGAGGAATTACGACCGTTTCGATGCCGTCGCATCCGCGGAAGGCTTCGTTTCCGATTTTTTCAAGCGCTTCGGGGAAATTCACTTCCTTGATATTTTCGCACCACGCAAAGGCGAAATCGTCGATTTCTTTAAGCGAACTCGAAAATTCGACCGAGTTCAGCCTCTCGCAGGAAATAAACGCAAACGCCCCTATCGATTCAAGCGTTTCGGGGAAAACGACCTTGCGGATATGTGTGTGTTTCACAAACATATAATCGCCTATTTCCAAAACCGCGCGTCCGTTTATTTCGCTCGGAAGGATTATTTCGGTATCGCTTCCCAAATAGGCGGTAAGACGAACTCCGTTTTCGATCTCGACGTACTCGAAATCGCCCTCAATCAAAGGCTTTTCATCGGAATCGAAATATCTTACCGTATGTCCCTTCCAACGCGGGAAGCCGAAGCCCTTTGAATCCTTGCTGATATAAACGTTGAAAAGTTTTTCGGGCAAATCGTCAAACGCGTCATCCTCGAATTTAGGGGTGGGTTCATCGCCCAAAAAGGTGACCTTTTCGAGCTTTTCGCCGAATATCGCATCGAATTCCATCGCTTTTACGCTTTTGGGAATAGTCAGTTCCTTGATTTTGGTGTTGCCAAGCGCCTTGGTGTCTATGGTTTCAAGTCCCTCGGGAAGAACGATTTCTTCAATCGGACATCCGTAAAGGCAATAGTAATCGAGCGTCTTTAAGGTCGAGGGAAGCGTGATTTTTTCAAGTTCTGCCAAGGCGAACATACTGTCGTTGATGGTTTCGACCCCCTCGGGAACAACCACCTCCTTGATGCCGCTTTTCGCGAAAACAGAGAAGCCGGTTTCAAAGCACGCCTTGGGAATATCGACGTATTCAAGCGAAACACAGCCGTAAAATGCATATTCGCCGATCTCCTTAAGTCCGACGGGCAGGTTGATTTCCTTCAGGTTTTTAAACTCCCTAAACGCCTCACGCTCGATCTTTTCAAGCCCTTCGGGAAGGTGGACCTTTTCGAGCGCCGACACGTTTCTGTTTGTTTCATAGTCAAACATTGAAGTGAATATTCGCTTAACGCCCTTGGGCAGGTAGAGCTCTTTGGTTTTTTCGTTAAAGTTAAATCCCACCATATCGATTTCGGTAACCGTCTTACCGTCGATGGTTTCGGGAATCACAACAACCTCGTCACCGCCGTAATAGTTGTATATCATTACCCCGTCGCCCGATTCGGTATCGTATACGCGGAAATCCGCAGCGGGAGTTTCGGAAAGAGAGGATTCGCTATTCGCGCACTCCTCCTTCTCGTTCTTACACGCCGTCACGGCAAAAAGCATACAAATGCAAAGTACAAAACAACAAATTCTTTTCATTTTATTTATCCTTTAATTCATCGGGCAATCTGTTACAGCCCTCAAAAACGTTATTTCCGAAGGTAACGTTTTCCGATACGTTAATGGTTTCAAGCCGCGAGCATTGGAAAAACGCGGCAGAGTCGAGCTTGATTTTATCGGGAAGCCTTACCTTTTCGAGCTTGATACATTCGGCAAACGCCAGTTCTCCGATGCTTTCAAGGCCGTCGCTTACGTAAACCTCCTTGACCGCGCAATCGTAAAAGCAGTTTTTACCCCAGCTGGTTATCGACGAGGGCAATTTTATGTATTCGAGTCGATAGCATTTTTGAAACGCCTTGTTTCCGATCTGCAAAAGCGTTTCGGGAAGCGTTATTTCGATCAATTCCTTGCAGTTTGAAAAGGCGAAATTTCCGATGATCGCAACCGACGAGGACATCCTCACGCTTTCAAGGTGGAAGCAATCCTCAAACGCGGCGGATGAAATTCGCTGTACGGTGTCGGGGATGTAGACCGATTTCAAATTGATATTCGTTTTGAAGGCACTGCCCGCAATTTCGGTAACCGCCTTGCCGTCGATGACCGAGGGGATAACGACGCTCGAATCGTCGCCGATATATTTAACGATGGTTTTACCGCCGTAATAATTGTTTCGATATTCAAACTCGCTCAAATCGTTAGGCTCGGGAGAATCGTCATCAAACGCGTAAATCGCAAAAACTCTATCGATAACGTGCGGATTGCCTTCGGTCGCGTTTCCGTCGTAAACGATTCGCACCTTCGTGCCCGCCTTAAGCTCGGGAAGCGGAATTTCGCGCTCGACGTCGAGCGTCACCTCATAAATCCCCTCTTCCTTCGCATCGAAGGAAAATTCAAAGCTTTGCACCGTCATTTTTCTGCCGTCAACGCTGACGACGACCCCATCGAGGAAGACCTCGCCGTCGGATGGTGCTTCGGGCATAGGGTATTCGTCCTTTTTGGGGTTTGTCAGGAAGAAAACGCCAAGCAAAACGCAGGAAACGAGCGCCACGATAAGCACCCAAAACGCAGGCTTTTTATAATTAAGCACGTTTCTGACCCTTCCCTTAACCGCGTTTTCGCCGAAGGCAAGCGGACAGCGAGTGATAAATTTCCGCTCGGCAGAGCAGTTTATCAGGGCGTTGGAATATTGCTTTTTCATCTCCTCGCCCTTCTGCTTTATTACCCTCTCGTCGGTCGCAAGCTCGATATCGCGGCTGAAAATCACATAGGCAAGCCACAAAATCGGGTTGAACCAATAAACGGTAAGAAGCAAAAATGCAAGCGGCTTCCACAAATGGTCAAGCCGCGCGAGGTGCGCCCTTTCGTGCGCGATAACACATTCCAGATCCTCATCGTCGATGCAGGAGGGAATATAAATCTTCGGGCGGATTATACCGAAAATAAAGGGAGTCGGGATATAATCGCCGATATAAACGTTGCCCTTAAGCTTTACCGCCTCCGCAACGCGCTTGCGGATAGAAAGGCTTGAAAAAAGCGTGTAAAGAAGCATCGCGAATACGCCCAAAATCCAAACCGCGCCCGCAATTATGACGACTATCTGCATCGGGTTGACGCTTTGGGCTTCATCGGGTGCGAAATTGTCCAAAAGCACCTCGTCGAGCGCATCGTCGATTATCGGCAGGTTTGTATTTATCTGCGGAGTTGTCGTGTAAATAATATCCTGCGGAATCGGCTCGCCCGAGGGAAGAAGCGATATCGCGCTTTCGAAGCTTATCGGAAGAATAAGCCTTATGGCGACCAAGCCCCACAAAATTACCGATACAAATCTCGGCATCTTCTTAAAAATACCGCGGAAAAGCAAAACCACAAGCACGATGACCGATGCGGTTATGCTCATATTGACAAGCTTAATGAATATTTCCGACATATTATTCCTCCCCGTATTCCTCAACAAGCCTTCTCAGCTCGTCCACGTCTTCCTTCGAAAGCTTCTTGCGGGCAGAAAATGCAGTTAAAAATGCGGGAAGCGAGCCCTTAAAGGTGGTTTCGACAAACCTTTCGCTCTGCGCAGAATAAAATTCATCGCGCGTCATCAGCGAAGCCACCATTCCCTGCTCGTTTTTGAAAATCCCCTTGTCGCAAAGCCTTTTTAAAACCGTATAGGTGGTGCTTTTCTTCCATCCGAGCGCACTCTCGGCAAGTCTTGCAAGGCTTGTCGAGCTTATCGGCTCGTTATCCCATATTATGTCGGCGAATCGCTTTTCGACCTCGCCCATTTGATAATCTGTCATAAAAACCCTCCATTCTACAACTTGTAGACCAATGTTAGTCTACACCTTGTAGACCGATTTGTCAAGAGGAAAAACGCAAAAGTGCTTTCAATCGCAACAATTATATGCTATAATAGCTTGAGGTGATTAAAATGATATACACAAACGCAACAAAAATGGCGTTGAAGCTTTGCTTTGAGGCGCACAAGGAGCAGACCGACCAAAGCGGTATTCCCTACGTTTTCCATCCTTTTCATCTTGCCGAGCAGATGACCGACGAGGATTCGACCATCGTCGCGCTTCTTCACGACGTTATTGAGGACACCGATTACACGCTCGACGATTTAAAAAGCATGGGATTTTCGCAAAGGGTGCTCGACGCGCTCGCGCTGCTCACCCACGCACCCGATACACCTTACGAAGATTATTTGCGCGCTATAAAGACGAACGAGCTTGCAAAAACCGTAAAAATCGCTGATATCAAGCACAATTCGGATTCCTCAAGGCTCGAACCCAACGACCCGAGAATCGAATATTGGCAGAAAAAATATTCCCGCGCTATGGAAATCGTCACCGAGGAATAAAAAAACAAGTGCACCTTCAAATCACGCGAAGGTGCACTTTTATTATTTCGTTTTAAGGGGTATAAGCGCCGACGAAATTACTTGCCCTGTTCGAGAGCGAGGGTCTGGGTAGTAGCGTCGCAAACCTCGGTCGGTCCAAAGTACTGGATAGCGCCGGGATATACGAAGCAGGTGTTTTCAGCCCATTCAGCTCTGTTTGCGGCGAAGAACTTGAAGGGTGCGCCGTCGAGCTCAACAAGAGCCTTGCGGATAAC
>JAZRGS010000080.1:0-16215 GCA_045644305.1 Eubacteriales bacterium
TATTTTCTCGCACATCAATAAATACAACTCGCTCAAACAATCTTCGCCAATCAGGTGGAAGCTTTCGCCTAATGCCAAACGGATAACCGAGCGCAAGACTGCTTGATTTCTAATTATTAGCTGTTCTATAAAATCACATTCTTCCGAAGTAAGAACGTAACTGTGCTTATCGGCATTATTCAAACCACTTCCTCCTTTTCAGATTATTTTATAGACAAACTGACATTTATTGACATATTCATTATGAATGCAAAAAGCCCCATCTTCATACAGAGCAGATGAGGTCATTATACAGCATTTGAATTTATTTTTCAATGGTGATGTTGATTTTTAGTTTTGCTATGGTCGAATTATGTCGAAATAAATTGTTATTTGAAAAAATAGGAAATACGCTTCCTTCTAAATCGACGACGTTTATTATAAAATAGTGCTCGGCAGGAGTCGGTATGATATTTTATAATAAATTGGGATCTTTCCTGTATAAACGACGAAGAGCGTTCGGATATACGCAAGAGGACGTCGCGGAAATTATCGGAATAAGCTCCAGAACTTTACGAAATATAGAATATAACTATACAACACCCGAATTCGAAACCATAATGAAACTATGGGATTTTTACGAATTGTCGCCGGAAGAGTTGTTTGCATTTTATAATCGCGATGACATAATGGACCAAATGAAAAAGTTTTATTATAACAAGAAAAAAGAAAAAATTTCGGCAGGTAAATAAAATGAGAGACACGGTTGCAATCGATGAAGCGGCATTTACACGTATTTCAATTGTAGTGCGTCAGTTAGGGCTATATAGAAATTATAAAGGGTATAAACGTTTGATTTACGCAACATATTTGGTTATAGAAAACGAACATCGATTGGAGGCGGTTATTAAAGAAGTGTACATGCCTGTTGCGGAAAAATACCATTGTTCTTGGGGTGCGGTAGAGCGTTGTTTGCGGGAATCTATCAATCGTATTTGGATAACAAATTATGATAAGCTTTGTGAGTTTGCTAATGTTAAATTGTTAAAACCACCTACACCTGCGGAATTGTTAGACATTCTTGCTGTACGTATGGGTAGCGAATTATAGGTGGCGCTTCCTTTGGATTTGCAATCATTTATAACGTACCGAAGCATAGCATCAAAAAAGCATCAACGCATAGCAGTTTGGGTTTTGATGCTCTGAAAGGCGTTGCAAAAAGCCAGTGTATTCAATGGTTTTCGGACTTTTGGGGCCACTCCAAAAACCGTTGGTCCTGGGTTCAAGTCCTAGTGCCCCTGCCAAAAAATCCGTACACGCAAGTGTGCGGATTTTTTACTTTTTCACTATTAACTCTTCACTCTTCACTTTTTCTTTGATTTATGCGGATTTTTTGGAATGTAATAGGTAATAGTGAATAGGTAATAAGTTCGGTAACTTTTCGCAAAAGCGAAAAGTTTTTTTATTGTATCATTACGACCCACGTTTGTTTGGAGCATTGGTTGCGATTTCATTCGTTCCAAAACCGCCCCAAACGTTCCGTCTGTTACATCATCAAAAGAACTCCTTTTATATTGTAACGGTTGACAACAAAAATGATAATTGGTATAATTAGACACATAAACTATGTTAGAGGGCAGAATTGAAATGAAATATACTCTTCCTGATGATTTGAAAAAATATGCAAGAAAACATCTATTGATTCGTTTGTGTTCGTGCATTCTTTTGTTGACCATATTTGTTCTCGTTTTGTTATTCTTTGACAATGCTCTTTTTAATCCCGAAAATTCATTGTATCGCATAAAAGAATTTTTATGTATCGCAGTAGTGATATTGATATGCTTTATCACGGGAGTTCCGTTGAAGCTTATGGACAGAACCTTCTATGGCATCGTTGAAAAGGTTACTGTAACGACAGGATACAACAGCAAGGCGGCAGGAAAACGACAATCTACATTGAACTCGCGCACAGTTTCTCACAGAGGATTTTATTCCATAATTACTATGGAGATTTCTGTGAAAACATCTGACGGTAAAACTATAACAAGAACAGTAAGCTCTGCACCGCCTTCCGACGAAAATAATTATGATGAAATCTTCAAGCAAGGAGACCGTGTTTTTCACTTATATGGCTCCGATATTTATGTGAAGCTTCCAGAAGATAAAAAGGAAAAGGTTTCCTGTTCTGTTTGTGGTTTGTTGAATGCACAATCAAACTCACAATGCGAGAATTGTAATCACTCTATTATGACAAACTGAATAAAGAAGGAGTTTCGTCATTGGAAACTCCTTCTTTGTTTATAGCGCGTCAATTATGGACGCTGACGGAGGGGTCGCGTTGGTGGGGGAATAGGGGTAGAGAGGCGTTTTGGAACAAAATGAGGGGATATTTGGCGTTACGGGCAGCGTCGAGAGTGCGACGCGTAATTTATAAAAAACAAAACGGAGGGCGATGCGTCATAGTGATAAATCGCCTTAAAACAGCCATTTTTGCTTAGTATTACCAACCCTCTAAACATCCACCTGTACAGTTTGTGTTGTTATATTGGCAAAGATAATGTTCTGTTGCCTCGGTTACTTCTTCGCAGTCGCGACATTTTCGGAAAACACGATGATATATATAACATCCCCAAGGAGTATCATTTTCAACCACGTAAGTTTGAATATAATTTGGCTCGTAATAAACGTGTTGTTCTGACGATTCGGGAAATGTAATCACTGTTGGTTCAACTTTCCACTTGTGACTTTCATTGGAATCGTGAGCTTCATTTTTGTTATTGGTATTTTCATCTTCAGAAATATTTGTATCTGATTCGTGTGTGTTTTCATTCGAAGAATCATTATTTGGCTCTTGAAAATCTCTTATAGGATTTGTCAAGAAACATACCACGAGAGCCACACAAGCAATAATTGAAACTATGATAATCCAAAACGCAGGTTTCTTATACTTAAGAACAGACTTTACGCGTTCCTTAACGCCAACTTCACCAAAGGCAAGAGGACAAGCTGCAATCATTCGACGGTTCACGCTACAAGTGAGAAGTGCTTGCGAATAATCAGCTCTTGCATCGTGGTCAAGAGCCTTAATAACCTTTTCGTCACAAGCAAGCTCAATGTCGCGGCAAAACAGAACGTATGCGAGCCACATCAGCGGATTAAACCAATGGAGTGTAAGCGAAAGGAATCCGAGAGGTTTCCAAAGGTGGTCTTTGCGGCGAACGTGAGCCATTTCGTGCGCTATAACGTGCTCCATTTCCTTCTCGTTTATATTGAAAGGAAGATAGATTTTCGGCTTTATAATGCCGAGCACAAAGGGAGATACCACGTTCTCGCTCTGATAGATGTTTTCCTTATAAAGCACCGCCGTTCCGGTCTTACGTCTTACATGTGCGTAGCTGCTAACTGTGTAGATGAGAAGCGTAGCAATACCCACAAGCCAAATCGCTGTCAGTGTGGGGATCCATATCTGCAAAGGATTTGCGCTATCGCCGGGATGAGGCGTAAACGACTCGCTGATAATAGGATTTAGGGTGCTATTGATAATCGGTATTCCCGTATTAATGGTTGGTGTCTTATCTGTCATAATAGTTGGACTTACAATCTCGGAACTCGGTATCAAGCTGAGCACGCTTTCAATAGAAAACGGACAAACAAGACGAACTGCGACGACACCCCAAAGAACGATCGTGAACAACTTGGGAGCTTTCTTCAAAAGTAAGCGCAAGAGCAACACCGCAAGTACAATATAGTTTGCAGATATGCTCATATTGATTATTTTAAGGAATATCTCTGACATCACTTTTCTCCTTTCCGATAGCGATCTATCATCGCTTGAACGGCATCAAGCTCCTTTTCAGAAATCTTCTGATACTTGGCAAAAGCGGCAATAAATGCAGGGAGTGAGCCTTCAAAGGTTTTCTCGACCATTTCGTTGATTTCAGCTGCTTGCACTTCATCTTTCGTTACAAGAGCAGACACAATGGAGTTCTCGTTTTTTAGCACGCCTCTCTCAGACAGTCGCTTGATGACCGTGTATGTTGTAGTAGGTTTCCATCCGAGTTGATCTCGGCACAAATTAACAAGCTCTCCGCTCTTTATGGGTTCGCACTCCCATAAAATGAGGCAAAAGCGGTATTCGCTTTCAAATACTTTCGGCGTCTCCATCAATAATTCTCCTTCCTCTAATGCGTTAGAGCACATGTATACTCTAACGCATTAGAGGAGGTTTGTCAATAGGCTTTAGAAAAAAAACATCAACTATTTTAGACTGTTTGTCGATTCTAAACATATTAAGAAACAATGCTACTGTTGTAGTATAAAATATCAGTTACAGAAAATATTGCACTTGGTATATATTCTGAGTTTTTCATTGTTTATTGCGCACCAACTATTGACACTCACAACGGGAATGCACTTGTGGGGATAGTTGGGTGAGGCGTTTTGGAACAAAATGGGGGGTATTTGGCGTTATGGGGCAACGTCGGGAGTGTGACGCGTAATTTATAAAAAACAAAACGGAGCAGAGAAGAGTCTCGGCTCCGTTTTTGTGTGTAGAATTTAAGCGTGCTTTTGGCTTAGTTGGCGAAGCTTTCGGTGTTTTGTGCTTTTATAAGCTTGTGGATCTCTAAAAGCTCCTTGCGGGAGGAGACACCGAGTTTACCGTAAATGTTTTTGTTGTGGAATTTAAGCGTGTTTTCGGTGATGTTCAACGACGCCATGATTTCCTTTGTGGTTACGCGCGCGACGTATGCATCGAAAATGCGTTTTTCGGTTTGAGTAAGCTGTTCAAGACCTGCACGGAAGATGCGGATGCGTTCGTCGTCGGGATTAATTTCGGTTACAGGGCAGGATTTCATCCCGTCAGCTTCGGTCGCGGGAGCGTTATTCGCTTCTTTTTCGCGGACAAGCTGCTTTAAACGCTGGTTTTCGCTGACGACATGATGGACACCGAGCAAAAACAGCTCGCTGATAATATACGAGACAGAGAGCATTTCAAATTCGATATCGCTCACCTGCTCGATAAACCACACGCCGATATTTACGAACACGGCGATGGCAAGTATGATTGCGTGTGCGGGGCTTTCGATCATTTTCTTTGCGGAAGCGCGGATTATCGAAGCTATCATCGAGGCAAAATATACCACTAAATACACTAAATAAAGCGGATGCAACGGGCCGTATTCCTTGACAAGCATGCCCGAGCCGTTGATGATTTCGAACGAAACCTCTTTGTAATATATGGGGAGAATTCCCGGGCTTGCCGCGATTAAAAACACTATCGCGCTTACTGCAACCAAGGAGCAGGGCAAAGCCTTGCCGTATTTCGCGTTGGTGGCGTCGAGGATGATGAAGAACATTGCGAGCGGCAGAAATACCGAGCCGAAATATGAGATCCTGTTTGCCCAAAGAGCTTCCGTGAGCGAATTGGATGTCGACAGCCAAAAATATCCGACGTCAACCACGACCACCGAAGAAAAGAGCAGTAAAAACCAATTATTTTTTTTCTTTATCGAAAAGCAATAGCCGCAAAGCAACAGCACAGCAAGAAGTGCCGTAGCTCCGTAAATTATTGAAAGACTTGCGCTTTTTCCGCCGATAACCTCGCAGCCCGAAAAGGCGAAGGCAAGAAAGGCGAGAAGGGTTAAGCCTCCGAGCAATTTTTTCATAAAAACAACTCCTGACGCGGTGCTTTTTGTTAAAAAACACCACGTCCTACACTTTTTCCCACACTTTTTCCAACACTTTTTTCAAATATTGGCAAAACCCACACTTTTAGTGTGGCGAAAAAAAGAAGAGGATAGTGTATAACTATAATATAATAATATAGGCATATAGTAAAGCGCAAAAAGCCGAGAAAAAGAAACCGAGTTTTTTTGGGTTCTTGAGTGCTTATTGCGGTGTCTGCGGTAAGTAACGAAAGCGTTTCTTACGCATACACAATCCACTATAACATAATTCGCAAAATAATTCAAGTGCTTTCGCGGGTTAAAGTGAAGAAAAAATCGGAAAAGGCAGAGTGGCTTTTATGAAAAGAATTTTGGCTTTTTTGCTGGTGGCGGTATTTGTAATACTTGTTGCGGCGTGCGGCACGGATGGCAACGGCGTGTCGGATGCAAGCGATAACAATGCAGAATCGTCGGGCGGTCAGGGGCAGGTATCCTTGGGTGATGCATCGGAGGGATCGCAGGGCTCAAACGAATCGGATATTTCGAACGAATCGGATTCGTCGGATGAATCCGAAGGCTCGACAGGCGACAATACTCCCGACGCCGAGGATGAAGAGCTCGAAAAGCTGTCGCTTCTTATCGGCGATTGGTACAAATACGAAATGAACGACGAATATGCTATGCTTGCAAGCGTTAGCACGCCGATATTGACGCTCGACAAGGATTGCGCCGCGAAATATCCCAAGCTTCAAACGGCTTTGAAGGAATGGAGCGACGTGAACAAAAATGACGCCGCGAGGATATTGGCGTATCTTACGGAGGAGTCCGAGGAAAGCCGATATGACGAGGCTTGTATGCAGACGATCGATGCCTACGTTGTTCGCGCAGACGAACGGATTTTGAGCGTAGGCTGTGTGTGCGAGGGCTTTGACGGCGAACGATATGAAAGCATCTTTTCTCTGAATCTCGATTCCGAAAGCGGCGAAAGGCTTATGCTTAGCGACGTTGTTTCCGATATGTCGGGTATGCCTGTTATTATAGCCGATGCGATTGAAGAGAAGTACGGCGACGAATTCGATTATGCGGGCATTGTTGCAGAGCTTAAAGATCTCCCGATTGAATTTTTCAATTGGACGCTCGGTTATCGTGAGCTGACGATTTACTTCACCAAAACGGGATTCTTGACGGGCGGAAGCAGAGAATATTTCGTGACGCTTGCGATCGACGAAAACGAAGGGCTTGTGCGCGAGGAATATATTGCAAAGCCCGACGGCGGATATGCTATTGCGTTTCCCGAGGGAACCGACGCTGTGTTCGATATAGCTTTGGGCGACGGAAAGACCGATGCGCTCAGCGTTGCAGAATACAAAAACACTTTATACGTTAATTTCAACGAGGATTGCGTGACCGAGGAAGACTTTTACAGCTACGGAACCACGATATATCTCGTTACACCCGACGGCGAGCATTTTTATATCTACGTCGAAATTGTTTCGGATAACGATTACCGCACGACCTATATTTACAGCCTTGACGGCGAAATCAAGCGCGTCGCAGAGTTATCGGGAGACGGCTTCTTGGGAAAATTCCATGAAGATTACGACGAGGGTCAATTTTTCCGCTCGGTATTTAACGATCCGTCCGAATTTGTTCTTTCGACGCGTGTAAATACGCTTGGTACGATGACGGGAAGTCGGTCTTATCACGTCGATAAGGAAAGCGGGCTCCCTGTGGCGGAATTCGATTATTACGAGCTGCCGAATGAGCAGCTGCCGCTGACAACTAAGGTTGAGCTCGAGGTGCAGTCGTTGCCCGAGCTTGAAAATGCGCTTCTGCCGATCGGCACAAAGCTTTATTTCCTGCGTGGAGATAACGAAAGCTACGTCGATATGGCGACCGAGGACGGAAAGGAATACCGCATCGTTTTCGAATATGAGGATTGGCTGATATACGTCAACGGAATTGCCGAAGAGGAGTGCTTCGACGGCATTATGTACGCGGGATAAAAATACGATTATTGAGTTAAAAGCCAATGCGGCTGTAACGTCGACTTGGTAAAATAAATTAAAATAATAAAACAATCAGGAGGAAACTTATATGTCTATTTTCGATAAGCTTAAGCAAGGTGTAAAAAACGTTGCACAGGGTGCGGTAGGAGCGTTAGGTAACAAATCCGAAACATTTACCTTTAATGCACTTCCCGAAAGCCTTGAACAAATGCAGGCACTTCCCGAGGCGAGCCTCGATACCCCCTTCAAAACCGCGGCACTTACGGTTTGCGCATTGTGCGCGTATGCGGCGGATAAGCAGATCGGCACCGAAATGCTGAATTGGCTTCGCGGCCCCCGTCCTCTTGGTGCGCAGGATATTTCCTTCCTCAACGACCGTTTCCGCGACGGTAATACATACGTTCCGTTTTCCTATTTCAAGGGCGCGACCCCCGAAAACGATTATACTCCCGATCAGCCCTATACACTTACTATTTCGACAAATCCCTATTCCGATGCGAATGAGGGATATATGAAGCTGTTTTTGAAGAGCGGCGGTGCAGACAATCCCCGTGAAATCGTGCTTCGCATGAAGGGCGACGGCAAGTGGCTCTTGTGGGATCAGTTCATTCTCGTCGGCATCCGCGAGCCCAAATCGGCAGATCCTTGGGCGTAAGGCAATGAGACGCTCAAGCGGGAGCGGGGGCTTTCTGTTAACTTTTCTTATTAATGCGCTTTTAAACCTCGAATGGACTATACCTGCGTGGATTTTGCTTGCTTTGCATTTTGCGCTCGGATGGTCGATAAAATGGTTCTGGATCGCATTGGGTATATGGCTTTTGAACATATTGCTTTGGATGAGCATTTTTGGAACGCTTAATCGCTTGGGAAACTCGGAAGAGCCGAAAAAGGAAAACAAAAATCCCTATTCCAAGAAAAACAGCGATTTTTCCAATCAATAATCATTCATTAGCATTTGAAAGGCCTTGAAGCTACTAACACACGAAAGGAATAATTATTATGGGACTTATAAAAGCAGGAATCGGTGCACTTGGCGGAACCTTGGCTGACCAGTGGAAAGAGTTTTTCTATTGCGACGCGTTGGAAAACAACGTGCTTATGAAGAAGGGCAGTAAGCGCGTTTCTTCGAGATCGTCCAACACCAAGGGCGAGGACAACATCATTTCGAACGGCTCTGTTATCGCGGTTGCCGACGGTCAGTGTATGCTCATCGTTGAGCAGGGCAAGGTCGTTGAGGTTTGCGCGGAGCCGGGTGAGTTTGTTTACGACACCTCGACCGAGCCCAGCATTTTCTCGGGCAAGCTCGGCAAGAGCATTTTGGATACATTTAAGACTATCGGTAAGCGTTTCACCTTCGGTGGCGATACCGGTAAGGATCAGCGCGTTTATTACTTCAACACCAAGGAAATACTTAACAATAAATTCGGCACGCCGAACCCCATTATGTTCGACGTTGTCAATAAGGAAATCGGTATGAGAAGAACCGTTCAGGTAAGATGCAACGGTATTTATTCTTATACCATCAGCAACCCGCTTCTCTTCTATACCAGACTTTGCGGTAACGTTGCGAGCGAATTCACGCGAGATATGATCGACGATCAGCTCAAGACCGAATTTATCGATGCGCTTCAGCCCGCATTGGGTGCGCTGTCCGAGCTCGGCTTGCGTCCCGCACAGCTCCCCGCTAAGTCGAAGGAGCTTAAGAGCGCGATGAACGACGCGTTGCAGCACGATTGGAGCGACGAACGCGGTATCAGCATCGAAAATATTGCGCTCAACCCCATCACGTTGACCGACGAGGATATGAAGAAGATCAACGAAATGGAGGATTCGGCATCCTACGGCTCGAACCCCTTCATGATGGCGGGCAGAATGACCACCGCAACTGCGAACGCAATGGAAGCGGCTGCTGCAAACGAATCGGGCGCTATGAACGGCTTTATCGGTATGGGTATGGCGGGCAACGCTATGGGCGGCGGATTCAATGCGGCTCAGCAGTTCTATGGCATGGGTCAACAGCAGATGGCACAGCAGCAGGCACAAAGCGCGGCTGATTCTTGGAAGTGCGCTTGCGGCGCGACTGCAAGCGGCAAATTCTGTGCACAGTGCGGCGCAAAGAAGCCCGAACCGGTAGCGGCGGACGGCTGGAAGTGCTCTTGCGGAGCAACCGCAACCGGCAAATTCTGCACACAGTGCGGCGCAAAGAAGCCCGAAAACGACGGCTGGACCTGCGCTTGCGGTGCTGTAAACAAGGGTAAGTTCTGCTCTGACTGCGGCGCGGCGAAGCCCGAATCGCTCAAGTGCGCAAAGTGCGGATATATGCCCGAAAACGGCGCTACTCCCAAGTTCTGTCCCGAATGCGGCGAGCCGTTTAACGCATAAGTCTTTGATGGGAGGGACATTAATTGTCTACCTTGCAAGAATATAAATGCCCCTGCTGCGGAGGCGCTATCGAATTCGACGTCGAAAGTCAGAACATGAAATGTCCTTACTGCGATACCGAATTTGAGCTCGAAACGCTTGTGTCCTACGACGAGGTTTTGAAATCCACCGAGGGCGGGGAAATGAATTGGAACACTACGGCGGGAGGCAGCTGGGCTGACGGCGAGGCCGAAGGGATGAGGGTTTATTCCTGCAAATCCTGCGGCGGTGAAATCGTCGGCGACGAAACGACGGCGGCGTCCGAATGTCCGTTTTGCGGTAATCCCGTTGTTATGATGGGTCAGTTTTCGGGGGATTTGAAGCCCGATTACGTCATCCCCTTCAAGCTTGACAAAAAGGCGGCGATTGCGGCTCTTAACAAGCATTACGAGGGGAAAAGGCTTTTGCCCAAGGTCTTTAAGGATAAAAACCACATCGACGAGGTCAAGGGCATTTACGTTCCCTTTTGGCTTTTCGATACCGACGCCGACGCGAACATCCGCTATAAGGCGACAAGGGTGAGAAGCTGGAGCGACGCGAATTTTATATACACCGAAACCTCGCATTATTCGGTTTTACGCGGCGGTAACATCGGATTTTGCCGTGTTCCCGTCGACGGAAGCACGAAGATGGCGGACGATTTGATGGAATCGATCGAGCCTTATGATTTTTCGCAGGCTGTCGACTTTCAAACCGCGTATCTTGCGGGCTATTTTGCCGACAAGTACGACGTTGACGCCGAAACGAGCGTCGAGCGCGCAAATTCGCGCATACGCAACAGCACCGAGGCGGCATTTGCATCGACGGTTCACGGCTATTCGAGCGTAATTCCCGAATCGACGAGCATCAAGCTCGAAAACGGGGTGGCGAAGTATGCGCTTTATCCCGTTTGGATATTAAACACCACTTGGGAGGGACAGAAATATACCTTTGCGATGAACGGTCAGACAGGCAGATTCGCGGGGGACCTTCCTATGGATAAAAAGGCGTTCAAGAAATGGCTTTTCGGCATCGCTTCGGCGGTTGCCGCGGCAGTTTTTGCCGTTAGCTATATCGCTTGGCTGCTTTGAGGAGGTGCGTTATGAAAAGGATTTTTTCTATCGTTATGCTCCTTGCAATTACCGCGCTTTTCTGCATAAGCGCATCTGCCGACGCGTTCAGCCGTGTGGTCGACGACGCCTCGGTTTTGACCGATTCCGAGAAGAGCAGGCTTCAAGCGCGTCTTGACGAGCTTAGCGACAGATATGAAATCGACGTTGCCGTTGTGGTCGTCGATTCGCTCGGATTCAAAAGCAGTCGCTCGGTTGCCGAGGAGGCGTTTGTCAAATACGGCTACGGCTACGGCGGAAGCGACGATGGCATTTTGCTTCTTTTGAGCATCGAATACGGCGATTATTACATCTGCACCTCGGGCGAGGGAATGGATATTTTGGATGAATACGACATCGAATCGATGGGCTCGATGTTTTCGGATGATTTCCATTCGGGTGAATATTATTCGCTGTTTTCGACCTTTGCGGACGAATGTGAGTATTACATAGACGGCTACGTGAACGGCTTTCCCTTCAGATTCGGCACCAATATTATCATCGCGATCGTTGTCGGCTTCGTCGTCGCATTTATCGCGACGGGAATTATGAAGAGCAAGCTCAAGTCGGTACGCTTTAACAACCGCGCCGAGGACTACGTTAAGTCGGGAAGCATGGCGCTTACCGTCTCGCGAGATATCTATCTTTACCGCAACGTAACGCGTGTTCCCAAGCCGAAGAGCAATTCCTCTTCGTCGGGATCGTCGGGCAGATCGTTCGGCGGCGGTGGCGGAAGATTATAAAAACAAAAACCGCGTAATTGCTCGAATTACGCGGTTTTATTCATAAAATCGTTCTTTACAAGGTGTAATTTGTGTGTTAAAATAACAAAAAAGTGATTTAGAGGTATCGAATGAAAGCTGTAAAAAGGGTTTACGACGCGGTCAGCAACAACGTTTCGAAGGTTATAGTCGGAAAGGAAAGGGTCACAGAGCTTGCAATAATCGCTTTGCTTTGCTCGGGTCATATTCTTATCGACGACGTTCCGGGTACCGGTAAAACCATGCTTGCAAAAAGCTTCGCGAGCTCGTTGTCCTTGGCTTTTTCTCGCGTTCAGTGCGTCCCCGATATGCTTCCGAGCGACCTTTTGGGGGTCAATTTCTTCGATATGAAGCAAAACGAATTTCGCTTTTTGAAGGGCCCTGTTTTCACAAATATATTGCTTGCGGACGAAATCAACCGCGCAATGCCCAAGACCCAATCGGGCTTGCTTGAGTGTATGGAGGAGCATCAGGTCACGATCGAGGGCGTCAGCTACCGACTTTCGGAGCCGTTTATGGTAATTGCGACGCAAAACCCGATCGAAACCAAGGGCACCTTCGACCTGCCCGAGGCACAGCTTGACAGATTTTTGATAAAGACCGATATGGGATACCCCACGCACGAGGAAAGCATCGAAATCCTTTCGCGCAAGATAAACGGCATCGTTTCATCGGGCGCGGTTGCGGCAACCGCCGAGGACGTTGTCCTCGCACGCGAGGAGGTAAAATCGGTTTACGTTCACCGCGACCTTATGAGCTATGCGTCGTCGATTTGCGAGGCGACTCGCAGGGAGAAAAATCTTATTTTGGGCGCAAGCCCGCGTGCGATGATCGCGCTTGTGCGCGTGGCACAGGGTAAAGCGGCTATCGACGGTCGCGACCACGTTCTTCCCGATGACGTTAAATACGCAGCTATTCCCGTCCTTGCGCACCGCTTGGTTTTCCAAAACAGCTTTTTCCACCGCGGCGACGCAGGCAGGGAAGTTATAGAAAAAATTCTCGACACTATCCCGATTCCGAGCGAAAGCATCGATTTTTCGCGCAGGTGATCCTATGAAGCAGGCAATTTTGTTGCTTGTTTTGATTGGTGTGTTTTTTCTTTCGTTGCTTTTGTTTTTCGGCTTGCGCCGTGCGAAAAAGCGCGCGCTTGAGCTGCTCGAATACGACAGAAGCATATCGACCGACGGGATTTTCGTAGGCGAAACACTTACGCTGACCGAAACCCTAAAGAACCCGACGTGGTTTCCTCTTGTGAAGCTTCGGCTTGAATTTTACGTTTCGGCGGGGGTCACGGTCGATGAAGTCGAATGTCGTGAATACACCAAGCTGACGAGCGTTTTCAACATTCCGCCCTATTCGACCGTAACCAAATCGCACACGGTCCGCGCAGATAAGCGAGGGCATTTCGTTGTTTCGCCTGCCGTTTTAAGACATAGGCAGGTCGAATACGACTTTAACATCACGCAGGAATTTTACGGCTATCCCGACCTTTTCGGCGCGAGCACCGATATGCCCGCCGACGTTTTAAGCGCGGGCAGCTTTGTTTCGAGCAGAAAATATATCGAGGACCCCTTTTTCCTCAGCTCGATTCGCGAATACCGCGCGGGCGACCCGATGCGCAGTATTAATTTCAAGGCGTCGGTCAGGTCGTTTTCAAACGGCGCGCGGAGGCTGATGTGCAACAGCTACGACAGCTCGCGCAGCTATGACACGATGATATTTTTGGACCTCAACCGCTATGCCGAATCGAACGTCAACAGCGAGCTAAGGCTTGAAACGGGCTTGAAATACGCCTGCTATCTGTTTTGTGAGGCGCTCGAAAACGGCGGACGGGTAGGCTTTGCCGTGAATTCGGTTTGCGGAAGCCAAAATTTCGCCTTTATCCCCTGCGGAAGCGGCGAGGCGCACGTAAAGCGGATGCTTGAGCAATTCGCACTGCTTAATTCTTATTCCGTGCGCGAATATTCGATAGCCGCGCTTATGCGTAACGCGCAGTCGGAATTAAAAAGCGGAACCGATATTTTCATCATAACCCCTTACGTTGACGAAAACACCGCCGAAATGATCGGATTTTTGAAGCGCGCGGGGCGCAACGTGAGCGTTATAAGGATTTCGGGAGGTGCTTAAAATGAGACGATTTTTATATGAGCACGGCCTTGAGCTTCGCTTCTTTTTGTACCTCACGCTTTGGGCAAGCGTTTTCTCGATTTGGAAAAAATACGAGCCGCAAAAGCCGATTTTTCAAATCCTTATTTTGATTTCCTTTATCACGTTTGGGCTGCTTGCCTTTTTCGCTTGGAAAAAAATCTGGCGCGAAAACCTCAGAGCACCGCTTTTGGGCGGAATCAAGGGTATGTTCGTGCGCGTTGCCCGTTTTGCGATGCGCTTTATGGGTTATTTCGAGCGCTTCGGCAGCCGCGGAAACGTTATAAACGGCAAAACAAGCGTCAGCTACGACCTTTTTGCGATGTCGAAATCGCGAAAAAATTCAAAGGAAAAACGCGTGCCCCCGCCGCGCTGGAAGGATATGAACACCCCGCGCGAGAAATTGGGATATCTCTATTACCGCACCGTCAGCTCTTATTTGAAGAGGGGCGAGAGGGTGTTGGCGCAGGAGACTCCGCACGAAATCGCAAAGCGCTTTTCCGAGGACGCGACCGAAAAAGAAATGTTTACGCTTTACAATGCAACTCGCTACGACGAGCGCAAGGCTATCGACGAGAAAACCGTTGTAAGGCTTAAGGACGAGCTTTTCGACAAATAAAACCGACTATGGTGCATAGCCGTCGAGCGATTTATCACTATGACGCATCGCCAAAGTCGGTTTTTTGTTTTAAGAGGCAAAATAAGCCTGTAAAATTGCGATTTCTTCGATTAAAAATGGAAAAATGCTATTTACTTTTGTCATAAAATAGGGTATAATGCTTTTGATTTGGAATAAAAAAGCAATATAAGGAGTTATTTAAATGAAACTTTCACCTCTCCAGACTGCAAGATATCAGTACAACCCCAAGCTTCCCGGCATGCTCAGAAACGGCATTTCCGAAATCTGCGTTAAGAACGGTCTTCCTACCGAAAGCGTAGCGGATCAGGAAAAGATCAAGGCGTTGTTCCCCAACACCTACGGTAAGAACGAAATCACCTTCCAGAAGGGCGAAAACACCGCTGAAGCTAAGAAGCAGGTTGTCGGCGTTATCCTTTCGGGCGGTCAGGCTCCCGGCGGACACAACGTTATTTGCGGCTTGTACGACGCATTGAAGGCTACCGATAAGGACAACGTTCTTTACGGCTTCAAGGGCGGCCCCTCGGGTCTTTTGGAAGACGATTATATCATTTTTGACGACGAATATATCAATCAGTACCGCAACACCGGCGGCTTCGACATCATCGGCTCGGGGAGAACCAAGCTTGGAACCGAAGAACAGTTCGCTATCGTTGCAGAGGTATGCAAGAAGCACGGCATCAACGCTATTGTAATCATCGGCGGTGACGACTCGAACACCAACGCGGCTGTTTTGGCTGAATACTTCGCTGCAAACAACGCAGGCGTTCAGGTTATCGGCTGCCCCAAGACCATCGACGGCGACCTTAAGAACGAAGATATCGAATGCTCCTTCGGCTTCGATACCGCTACCAAGACCTATTCCGAAATCATCGGTAACATCGAACGCGACGCTAACTCCGCTAAGAAGTACTGGCACTTCGTTAAGGTAATGGGCCGTTCGGCTTCCCACGTTGCGCTTGAATGTGCACTTCAGACCCGTCCCAACATCTGCTTGGTAGGTGAAGAGGTTGCGGCAAAGAAGATGTCGATGGCTGAAATCGCTGATTACATCGCTGATTCTGTTGCTGTTCGCGCTTCCAAGGGCTGGAACTTCGGTGTTGCAATCATCCCCGAAGGTATCGTAGAATTCGTTCCCGAATTCTCGGTTCTTATCGCTGAAATCAACGAGCTTCTCGCAGGCGAAAAGACCGACGCGTTCAACGCGCTTCCCACCTGGGCTGACAAGTACGCGTTCATTGAAGCAGGTCTTTCCAAGGAATCGATGGCTGTATTCGCAATTCTTCCTCAGTCGATCCAGCAGCAGCTCTTCCTCGAACGCGATCCCCACGGTAACGTTCAGGTTTCGCTTATCGAATCCGAAAAGCTCTTCTCCGCACTCGTTGCAGACAACCTCAAGGCTCGTAAGGCTGCAGGCACCTACAACGGCAAGTTCTCGGCACTTCACCACTTCCTCGGCTACGAAGGCCGCTGCGCATTCCCCTCGAACTTCGATGCTGACTACTGCTA
>JAZRGS010000081.1:0-10156 GCA_045644305.1 Eubacteriales bacterium
TATAAGGCCCAAGGTATCCAAGATATCATGTTCGGTCTTAAAGGCTTCGAAATAGGATTCGTCGCATTTATAGGCGATTCCTCCGCGCTTGCCGTTTGCACCGTATTGAGCCGACGCGAAAAAGCCTTCCTTGCCGAGGCAATCGATACCGTAAGGTGTCGAAAAGTGGTATTTACGCTTGATCTCCTTCAAATCGTGCGAGATGCAATAGAGCACCTCCTTCGGCTGATAGGGCTGAGAAGCGCCGTAGGTTGTGAACCAGAACTCCTTGTTTTCAGCGTCGTAATCAAGGTTCTGTATGCCGAAAACAGTGTTGCCCGTCGGGATATGGTGCTCGGTGATATATTGGCCGTCAAGCGTAAATTGAAGTATTAACTGATTTGCATATTTTTCGCCGGTGTAAAGCGCGCAGGCAACGAACATAGACATTTCGCCGCTGACGGGGTCGGGTGCGATAGCGACGCCGTCGATGCCCTGAAATCCGCGGGTATCCTCGGGCGTGCAGGTGATGCTTTTATAATAATCGCAGATATCGAGATTGATTATCTTCTCGACCTGAAGGTTATCGGCATCAAAAACGTAAATCTTAAAGCCTGTCCAATCCTCCCAAGCGTGACCGGGGAGCGAGTTTTTAAGGTAGCTTCCGTAAATCTTGCCGTCGTAATAATCGATATCGCCAAGATGTCCGCCGTGAATTTCGGTCTGACATTTAACCGTACCGTTCATTGTGGTTTTTACTATACTGTCGGTAAACGACCAATACATAAATTTTTCGCTTTTAGAAAAGCCCTGCATATGACAATTTTGGTTTACAACCTCGATGAATTCCATAACAACCTCCGTTTTTTTCTATTCTAACACAGAAAAAAGTATTTTTCAAGTAAAAATCCCCCGAGCTTTACGCCCGAGGGATAAATTTTATTTGCAGCTCTTATCGCAATTACCCTTGTTGTGGTTATTGCAGCCGTCGTTTCTTCCGCAATCGCTGCGGCAATCGTTACGACCGTCGTCGGCATAGGGGTAAAATTCGCCGATCGGGAACTGCATCTTGCCGAAGATCGAGCAGGGATCGTCGTTGTTGCAGGGCTTGGAATCCTTCTCGGGCAGGCAGAAGTGGCAGGCGGGAAGCATAAGCTGAACCTTGCGCTCCATGCGAATTACCGAGAAAACGCCGATGGTGACGTAAACGTTGTTTGCGCCGACGCCATCTACGAAGCAACCGTCGAAGCGGTTGCGGATAGGCTCGGGAATCGAGTCGATACACATACAGCAATGACCGAACTGGCGACCTCTTTCGACGAGCTTGCTGTCGAGACAGATGGGCTGTGCGACCTCGACGACAACCGTCGGAAGAGTGGGCTCTCTGTCACAGCGAAGGTCACATTCATCGAAGCAGAAGCTGTTGTTTTCGGGGTCGGAGCTGAATACAGACACGTTCTTTTCACTTCCGTAAAGAATAATTTTCTTGTCAAACGCCGCAAGTCCCTTAACCTCTGTTACTCTGTTTCCGCAGGAGCAAGCCTCGAGAGTGACGCAGAAGTAATAGCGGATAGTGACCTGATAAAAGCCCTTGTTGAAGGGTACGGTCTCGATATTGATGTTAGTGTTGATTACCTCAACGCATTTACATCTGACGGCGGTTGCACGATCGATGATCTCCTGCGCAGAATCGCAGAGATGAACCCGCACGTCCTCAAGGCAGTCCTTATCGCGTGCCGAGTCGAAAACCTTATCTACACTTACACAACAAAGTGATTCCTTGTTGTTACCGCAAAGACCGCCGAAGGGATTGTTTCTTTCCATCATTTAAATTCCTCCTTGAGCGATTAGATAATACCATATATTGTGTTTCTTTTGTGTGATATTATCAATACTATTCTATGCAGAGATGCCGAATAGGTGAATTTTTGTTTAAAAAAACCATTTACAAAGCTTGATTTATTTGATATATTAATGATGAGGTGATTTGCTATAGAACGCAGAAAGTCAAAAACTTTGACAATTTTATCGCTTGGCCTCGTATTTATGATCGCGTTTACCTGTTTAGCGTTTCAGGTCATAAGATGGCACGAGCAGGATATATCTGTTAGTATTGTCAGCGAAACCGAAGAAGGCAACAAGGAAGTTACCATTTCGGTACGCAACACCGCGGGATCAACTCTCCTCTTCTACGAAAATGCCGATTTGACCGGCAAGATCGAATATTTAAGCGAGGACGGATGGGTTGAATATTGCGACGTCGTTTACACCAACGGCAACGCAAGCGCCATTTCCCCGCTTTACGGCGGCGTATTTGCCGAATTGCAGTCGGGCGAATCCTGGGATATCACTATTCCCGAGGACAAGGTTGAAAGAATGCAAAGCGGTACCTACCGTATCAAAATGACCTACATAACAGAGGGTAGATACAATAAATATCTCGATGACGAATTCAAAAATCGCGTCCCCGTGACCGAAAGCGACGATCCCGCAATTAACGACGTCGAAAAGGTCGACGATGACCGACTTATCGGCGGATTTTTGACCGATCTCGGCTTGAAGAGCGATTCGAAGAAGGAAGAGGAAAAGGAAAAATTCCTTGCGGAAGACTTGAGCGAGGTTTTCATCAAGACCTTTGAATACAAGGCTCCCGACGACTTCATCGGTGAAATTTCGATCGCAAGCAGCGAAAGCCCCAAGCCTCACGAAAGCAACGGCATCGGCAACCGCAACGAAGAATTTCAATAACTAAAAAAGCCCCATATCGGGGCTTTTGTTATAGGTGGATTATGAATCTGCGTGACAAGGTAATTTACATTTTAGAATCGAACCGAGGAAATTTTGTTTCGGGTCAAACCATCGCAAGCCTTGCGGGGGTTTCGAGAAACGCCGTTTCAAAGTGCGTCAATTCGCTTAAAAACGAGGGTTTTATTATCGAATCGGTAAATAATTCGGGTCATAGGCTCGATCCCGCCTGCGACATTCTGACAAGCGCGGGCATACGAGCTTATCTTGATTCGGATACCGAGGTTTACGTTTTTGAAAGGATAGATTCGACCAACAGCGAGGCGAAAAGGAGAATTTCGGACATCGGCGATGCCGAGGCTATCTTCGCGACGCTTGAGCAGACCGCGGGCAGAGGCAGACGCGGCAGAAGCTTTTATTCCCCCAAGGAAAGCGGGCTTTATTTTTCGATAGTCCTTCATCCGAGCGTAACGCTTAGCGATGCTACCTCGCTTACCACCGCAACCGCCGTTGCCGTTTGCGAGGCGATTCGAGAAGCAACAAAAAAAGACCCGAGGATAAAATGGGTCAACGATATTTTCATCGACGGCAAAAAGGTGTGCGGCATCTTGACCGAAGCGGTTTCCGACTTCGAAAGCGGCAGCGTGCAGGCTGTCGTTATCGGCATTGGAATTAATCTTACGACCGAGAATTTCCCCGAGGAATTGCAAGGTATCGCCTCGTCGTTGGGGACACGTGTTATAAGAAACGCGCTCGTCGCCGATATTTTCAAGCGTGTACGATCGCTTTGTAAGGCGCTTCCCGACAAATCTTTTATGAACGATTACCGCAAAAATTGCCTTGTTTTGGGAAGAAGCGTTTCTTTTGAGCAAAACGGCGCGCTATTCAACGCTCGCGCCTTGGACGTCGAGGACGACGGAACACTTGTAGTCGAAACCGATTCGGGCGAAATAATGCGCCTAAACAGCGGCGAGATCAGCGTAAAGCTTTGATTTTACTTAATCTTTTCGCGCAAATATGGGCAAGAAAAAGCTTTAATACGTCGGGGACAATATAGGGGAGAACGTAAACCGCAATAAGCGCCAAAAAGCCCTTTTCTCCGCTGTAAAGCATTCCCCAAGCACAACCGAACAGATAGCAGGTCAACAACGAAACAGCCGAAAGAGCCGCTGTTTTCAGCTTGAATTCAGGCAACAGCCTTAAAAGCATCGAATACACCAAGCAGCATATCGGAAACCCGACGATAAAGCCGCCCGTCGGCCCGATAAGCACGCCAAAGCCTGCGCCGAACGACGAAAAAACCGGCAGTCCCACACATCCGATACAGATATACATAAAAGCGGATGCGAACGCAAGCCGACCGCCGAAATAATATATCAGAAAGAAAAGCGCGAAGGTCTGCATCGTAAAGGGGATCGCAAAAGGAACGGTTATCAATGCGCAAAGCGACATCAAAACCGCGCCGAGCGCAATATTTGTCATATTTTTTATTCTTTGACGCATCATCCCGCCTCCCTTCCTGAAAAATATATCACATAAAGATAAAAATGTCAACCTCGGAACACCCAAAGGTTGACATTTCTTTTTTTAATAATCCTCGCAATAAACCGAAACCGCAACCTCGGGCACGCCTGCGTTAAATTCCTTGGCTTCGACAAAAGCGTAAAGCCGTATGCTGTGGTTTATCAAGCTGTTCAAAACAATCGCATCCTTAAATGAAACCTCGCCGACAACGCTTCCGTCGTCCCTTACAGCCGCCAAGATATCGCGATATTTCGATTTCTTAAGGAGAATATCAAGCCTTTCGCCGATTTTAAGCGAATCAAATACTACACCGACGTCTTCAAGCTCATAGCTTTGCAAAAGACAGACGTCGATAAATATCCCCTTATGCGGATTTAGCTCCTCAAACACCCTGTGAATCAGCGGCTGACGGTCGCGGACAAGCTTAACGCTTAAAGGGTAAAGCGATTTGAGATTCATACCCCGACCTCACAATTAAGCGCAAAGGAATAAAGCAAAACGCGGCTTACCGATTTGCCGGTCATGCGCTCGACCGCCTTTTTATAGTAATCGAGCTGCACCTTATGGCGATTTACGAGCTCGTTTGCTGTTTTAACTCGGTCGGTTTTATAGTCGACAACGGTATAGCTTCCGTCGGCATTTTCGAAGAAGCAGTCGATAACCCCTTGAACGAGGATGGTGTCGTCTCCGACGCCGATTTTATCGCTTACCGAGAAGCGCTTTTCGCGGTAAACGCGTGAGCTTGACTTTATTTGCGAATAGAGGTCGCTTGTAAAGAAGCGCGCAAGCGCGTCAAGATCGAGCATTTCGCGTTGCTCCTGCGAAATCATACGGATGCTTACAAGCCTGTCAGCTTCATTCAGCACGCCTTGAGAATCGACGTTGTTCATATCGCAAAACTGCATAAACAAGTGGTTTGCGGTACCGATAGCATCGAATCCGACCTGCTTTTTGCTTGCAAATCTCGGCTTTATCGACACGCGTGATTCGGGAACAGACAATGCCGTGCGGTTATATTCGTCGTCCTCCAAAAGCCCCTCGCGAAGCTCGGAAACCGAAATTTTTGCGGCAGACACGCTGGCGTTTTTGTATTTATATTCGAATTCAAGCGCATCTATCATCGCCCGAGTCGGTTCGATCTCACGCTTTCTCGAGTCGATCTTGATAAATCCGCCGAAAGAGCCCTCATCGATTTTGCAAACCTCGAAAAACGGCTTTTTCTCCCTGCCGATAACCGAGCAGAGCACCAAATCGAGCCAGCTTTTAGCGGCGGTATTTATGTAGCGCCTATCCTCCCAGCCGATATCGGCAGAGCCGGTGATATACAAGCGCTCCTTTGCTCGCGTAAGCGCAACGTAAAGCTTACGAAGCTCTTCGCCGACGGCGATGTCCTTTTCCCTGTCGGCGGCATTGATGTTGCACAGCGGGTCAAAGCTTGTGTATTTTACTCGGTCGCGAAGCCTGAAATAAATGCCCTCGCCGCGTAAAAGCGTGATAGCGTCGGAATTATTCAAGCCGCGGAATTTTTTATCGGAATTCGCGAGGAAGCAGACCTTATATTCAAGCCCCTTTGATTTGTGGACGGTTATGAAGGAAACCGCGTCGCTTTCTCCGCCCTTTGCGGCATCGGATATCTGGCGCTCGCCGTTCGAAAGCTCGGCGATATAGTCCAAAAATCCCGACAAGCCGTGATTTTCGTTACTCGAGTAACGGTTTGCATAATCGTAAAGCAAAAGCATGCTTACGCGGTTATCCGTCGTCGAGGAAATTCGCAAAAGTCCCGATGAAACAAGGAATCCCTTGACGAAATCGGCGCAGGAAACGTTAAGGCTTTCGCGTCGCCAATCGCTAAGACGCGCGATAAAGCCCTGACATTTTTTCGCCAACGCGTCATCGCCCTCGGCGGTTGTCTGAACAGCTCTCCAAAACGAGCAATCGCCGATAACTCGTCTGATTATATAAAGCTCATCGGCTGTGAAATTGCAAATCGGGCTTCGCATAAGAGCGCAAAGCGATATATCGTCGGTCGGGTCGTCGATAGCCTTAAGCGCAGAAATTGCCAGCCTTATATCGGGATTTTCAAGGAAATTCTCGCTCACCTCGGTTTTATAAGGGATGCCGTACTTCGAAAACGCCTTTTCGTATTCGATCGAATAGCCCTTCATCGCTCCGAGCATAACGCAGAAATCCGAGAAGTTGAATTTCTCGCCCTCGTCGGAGACTTCGTCGTTCATAAGCCTTAAAATCTCGCGCGCGATGTATTCAGCCTCGCTTGCGCGCGCCTCGTCCGATTTGCCGCTTTCCTTATCGGCAACGGCGATAACGACGGGGTTCCTTTTATCGGTTCGCTTGGTAGCCTTGACAAGCCATTCGCCGTCGTATTCACGGCGATACTCGCGGTTTTCGGTGGCGATATCGAACAAATAGTTTACATAATTTATAACAGATTCACCGCAACGGAAGTTTTCGCGAAGGAATATCTTCGCGTTCGGCGCGGTAACATCCTCGGGATCGTGGTGATAGGCATCCTTATATCCCAAGAAGATATCGGGGTATGCGTTACGGAAGCGATAAATGCTTTGCTTGACGTCGCCGACCATAAATCGGTTGGATTTGCCCGAAAGAAGCGCAAAAAGCCTATCCTGCATCGGGTTTACGTCCTGATATTCGTCGACCAAAATTTCCTTGAAAAGGCTTTGCTTTTTAAGGCAGAGCTCGGTCGGGACGCTGTTCCCCTCTTCGTCCTTAGTTTCAAGCAATTGCAACGCCTTTTGCTCGAAATCGGTATAATCGAGCACACCCGATTCCTTCTTTAAGCCCTCGTATCTTTCATCGATTTTTTTCAGGAAGGAATTGACTGCACGAACGATTTCGGCTGACTTTTCAAAGCTTTTGGCATTATACTCATCGTTGCCGCGAACGTAGCGCTCCTTTATTTTGCCGTGCGCGTCGCCGATCTTATCCTTCATCGCCTTTACCGTTTCGCGATCCTCCTTCTCGCATCCCTTTGATGCAAGGCGGATATTCTTAAACGCGGTTTCGACGGTATTGCAGTAGTTTACATAATCACTATTGAGCGAGTCCCTTACCGCCTCGAACGCCTTGATGTATTTATCGATAGGAGCAAGGTAGCTATCATCGGTCGCAACCGTAGCTGCGTAATCGTACAAATCGTAAGCGGCGGCGATATATTCTTCGTAAAAGCGCTTTAAGCGTTCGCGGATTTCGCGACCCGTGTTCGAGGCAAAAAGCCCGTTATTTCGAATTATTTCCGCCTCTTTTTCAAGGTTTTCGGCGCAATTATCGAGCATTTCGTATCGGTCAAGCGTGACGCGCAGGCTATTGTAAAGCTTGACCATCTTATCGATAAGGTCGTTATCGTTCTTGTCGCCCGTGAAGGTGTCGAAAAGCAACAAGAACTCTTTATTCTCTTCGTCGTATCCCTCGAAAACGAGCTGTTCAACGACGTTTCTAAGCATCATATCGGCTTCGGTTTCGTCAAGCACGCGAACACGCGGAGAAATGCCCAACAGCGCAAAATTTTCCTTTACAAGCGACAGGCAATATGCCGAAATGGTGCATATATTCGCCTCGCCGACAAGCAGAGACTGACGGTAGACGTGCTTATTCGTCGGGTCGTTGGCGGTTTCCTTCATCAGCGCGTCGTAAAGCTTGCGCTTAATGTCGGCTGCCGCCGCCTTCATAAAGGTAACAACGAGGAAGTCGGTGACAGAATCGCCCGCCAATATTTTTTCGATCAATCGCTTTGTCAAAACCGTAGTTTTACCGCTTCCCGCGCCTGCGCTGACAAGGATATCCTTGTTGCGCGTATTGATCGCGAGGCGCTGATTGGCGGTAAATTCGGGCTCAATCCGAGTCGCGCTCGTCATATTCGCCGTCATCGTCATCCTCCTCTCTCTCCTTTTTGTTTCTGCACATATCGCCATAAGCGCAATATTTGCAGGGGTCGTTCTTGACCTTTTCGTCATCGAGCGGATTTATATCCATATTTCCGCAGAAAACCTGCTTCGAAAGCGCGGTCAAGCTATCTAAAAGCTTAACCTTGAGCTCGTCAAAATCTTCTTCCGAATACAAGCGCTTACTGCTTCCGCGGGTATAAAGCTTATTCTGATTCGTGCTGTATTCGACGGGAACGTATGCCATATCGGGGCTCATCGCCTGAACGATGGGAATATCGTTAAGCACTATACCGCTTCGCTTTAACACCTTTTCTGCTTGGTTTTTAATATTTTCATCGTCCTCGGTGCCCTTTATCTTGACGTTGGGAATCTTTACCGTATAATACAGCACGCCCGCAGGCTTGCCCTTTTGCTTATCGCAATATGCGTAAAGATAATGGAGCATTTGAGTGTCGATGCCGAATTCCACCAAATCGGCGGAAAAGGTTTTTTGGTAGGTTTTGTAGTCGATAACGCGGACGTATTTCACGCCGTCGACCTCATAGGTATCCACCCTGTCGATAGAGCCGCGAAGATAAACTGTTTTACCCTCGACGTCGTAAGAGATCGCGGGGATATCCTCGCCCTTAAGTCCTATTTTGAATTCGAAGCCGACGGGGGTGAATTTACTGCTTGTGAACTCCTTAACAAGGCTTTCTGCGACGAAATCGATTGTTTTTACCGTATTTTCGTAAATATGAAGGAAGCTTTTATCCTCGGAAAAGGTCTTGCCTATAACGTCAAGGAAATATTGCTTCGAAAGGCTTACTATCAAATCCTTACGGTCGGATTCGGTCGGTGCGACAAAGCTGCCGGTTTTACAGCATTCGCGCATAAATTGATCGAGAATCTTATGAACGAAATTTCCGATTTCGGGCATCGAAAATTCATTTATCTTCTTTTCCTTAAGCTTCAAAAGATAGCTGCCGAAGAAGGAAAAGGGGCAAAGCGCATATTTTTCGAATTTCGAGGGCGAAAGGTTCAAGGTGGTCTCATCGAAGCTGATGCGGGCAACCGTATCGCTCACGTCGGGGCGTGTTTCGAAATATTCGTCGCCGTTTGCTTTGAGCAATTCTTCGATTTTGTCGCGAATTTCGCCCTTCTTAAGCGAGGGGAACGCCGAAATGACGCTTTCGCGAGAATAGAAGCAGTTATCGACGTCAAAGGCTTCCTCCTTTACGTCGGGAAGCATATTTTTCACCGAAAGCCAAGCGGTCGATTCGCGCAGGTCGCCGCCTGCAAGCTCGCTTTTGGGGCAAAGAAGCACAAGCTTTTGAGTCGGCGCCGAAAAAGCGGCGTAAACAAAGAAGCGGTTTACGTTCAATTGCTTTTCCATAGTGTCGGAAATCGAAAGTCCGACCGATTCCAAAACGCTTGCCTCTTCCCTATCGAAAAAGCCCGAATTTTGGGTGCTTGCGGGGAATTCGCCGTCGCAGACGCCCGCAACGATGACAAGCTTGCTTCCGCCCGCGCGGATAAGAGAAGCGTCGCCGAAGGTAACGGCATCGCCCGAGGCGGGAATCGCGCCCAATGAATAGCAATCACACATGATTTTGATGAGCGATTGCATTCTTTTGATTGTTATCGGCATTTCGCCGCAGATATTGTCGAGCTGGTCGAAAATATTAATAAGCAGCTTCCAAAGCTGAATTTCTCGGTCGCTTTCCTCGCGCTTGCCGATTTTTAAGAGATACTCGGCATTTTTGCGAAGCTTTTCGTCAGCCTGCATCGCGATAAGATGCGCGTAAAGCGCGCGGACGCATTTCGAAACGGTGAGGCTTTTGACCTTTAAATTATCGCGCAGATCGGTAAGCGGTGCAACAATACGCTCACGCGATTCGTTTGCGATTTTCAAAATTTCGATACCCCTGTCGGTGATATCGTTTTCGCTGTATCCGTCGGGGTTTAAAACCCATTCCTCGTCAGAATACCACGCCTTACCGCGAAGC
>JAZRGS010000082.1:0-5250 GCA_045644305.1 Eubacteriales bacterium
ATCGAAGAAGGCTGTCCTCACGTCTGGATGAAAAAGGATCTGCAATAAAAAAACGGGCAAATGGGTGGTTCTCATAAGGAAGTTTGATTGTATTTGCTTTGCTGTAAACAAATATAAACGCCGACAGATTCTTTGTCGGCGTTCATATTATTCTTTTTTTGATAAGACGCGAATCAAATTCATAACAAAAGAAATTATAAAGGTTGAAATCCCCACAATTTCGGAAACCAAAGCGACAACGTACTTTCCATGCGAAACCTCTGTCCATTGTCCGTGGGATACTAAATAATAATGACCCGCTTGATATAATTCATACTCAGTTTCTGCATCATTGAATGCACTTCCCCCAAATAAAAGGGTTATAAAGATGAAAAATTGGAATGGGATAAACAGCAAACATACTAACAAATCAAACGTTTTTTTTGATTTAATGCTTTGTATAATGCCTTTGATAGTGAAAAAGAATATCAAAGCAATAATTAAATATCCTAAATACACAATAGATTCTCCTTTACTATAAAATTACCATCAACAAACAGGTTTTATCGCGCCGGTTTCGCCTTTGTATTACAGGTGTATGGCAAAGCCCATCCCCCTTATTTTTGTAGGGCGGGGGTTTACTCCCGCCGCCTCATTGGCGTAAACCTTTCGTCGCGGCGGGAGCAAGCCCCCGCCCTACGATGTAACCCCATTATAACACAAATCGGCAGAGAAAACAATATCTCTGCCGAAAGTTGTTTGTAGGGGCGACCATTGGTCGCCCGTTTTTTGATTTGCGGTTGTTTGCGGGCGATCAATGATCGCCCCTACGGTAAACATCCTTATGAGAAGGAGCCTAAAGCAGACCTTTTTGTTTTATTATTCGACCGTAATGTTTACGGTGCAGGGCTCGGATTCGCCGAGGTATTCGTTATAGGTATAGGTGAAGGAATCGCTTCCTACATAGCCCTTTTCGGGGAAATATGAGAAGCTTCCGTCGGAATTTAAGGTGATATAGCCGTGCTTTGGAGGAGTTACGAGCGTGAAGAGCTTAAATTCGTTATCTGCGTTGAGGTTAGATGAAATCACGCTGTTGCTTGCGCCCGAAACGCTTAAATCCTCTGCCTTTTCGGGGGTGACTTTGAGCGTGCCCTTTGCGAAGGCATAGGTGGCATCGTACTGCAAGCGGCAGAGCGGGTCGTTCGAATACGCCATAAGCGTGTAGTTCGCGACGTCATCGTAATATACGTGTATCGCATCGATATAGCCTGTTTTCGCGCCGTAATAGAGGTAAAGCATATAGCTTCTCGCAAATGAGGGGTCGCCAAGGCACTGATATGAATGCTCGAGCTCGACGCACATCTTGCGGGGAAGCGTGAATTCGACGGTGGAATCGAATCTCCAAAGCGGAGCGTCGGTCGAGAATACGACGTTGGGCTGCATACAAATCATATCGAAATTCATTTCATAGCCCTGGAAGAAGCGGTTCGCCTTATAGTAAGGAACCCAAAGGAAATTTGAGCCTGCCGCGTGCACGCGTTCGCCGCATTCGGTGATTACGTGGGTATCGTCATGCTCCCAAATAACCGCCTCGTTAAGCCAATAGAAGCCGTCGTATTCGATGTGCTCGTAATTGCGCTTTGCGAATTCATCGAGGGTCAAATTGATGTACCAATCGAAAATCTTCTTTCTTCCCTCGACAGTCGTTGCGTCCTCGGAAATGCCGTCGCCGTCAACGTCGCCGAAATCGCTTACGGTGTCGTGAAGCGTGAGGAAGGTGGAATATACCTTGACCTTGTAATCGGTCAAGCCCAATTCCTGCTTGACCTGACCGACAACCTCGTTCAACGCATCAAAGCCCGCCGCGCCGTTAAAATCTGCGTTGTGAACGTATTCCCAGTCGATTTTATAGTTGGGAAGATGGCCGAGCGTGCCCGAGGGGAGGTTATGGTGCGAGCAATAGATGAAGCCGTCCATAAAGGTGTCCTTGATATTGCCCTCTGCATCGAGGTATGCAACCATGGGAAGCAGGTCTTCCTTTTTGTTTCGGTCGGCATAGACAAGCGTGATTTCTTCCGCCTTGATCGGGGTGTTTTCGGTGGTGGCGAACTGCTTATCCTCGTCGTTGGTGTAGTAAGGAACCGAGATTATGCCGCTATCAGACAGACGGGTCGCAGAGGATTTTACCTCCTTGGTGCCGAACGCCTCGAGCTCGTCGATGAAGATAAAGCCTGCCTCGACGCGGAAGCGGACAAACCTTGCGGCGTAAGCCTTATCGAATTCGAACGGAATCTTAACGGTAGTCGCGTTTTTATAAAACGTGATATCGGTAGGACGAGCCCAATCGCTGACCTTGTACCAATTATTGCCGTCATCCGAGAGGTAGACCGCGATAAATTTCGGTCTTGAAATACCCCAATCGGTTTGCTCGAGAACCGAAAGGTTGACGCTGTTTATCGTCGAAAGCTTGCCTAAATCATAGAAAAATTCCAAGCCGTCGCCGCCGCGTGAGAAGAACCAAGAGCCGCTGTAACAGTTCATTTCGGCAACCGTCGTTGCAAACTTGCCGTCGGTAAGGCAGGGGTCGCTTGCAGGCGATTCATCACTGTGGGTGTCGGCATCCGCATAGAAGAGAGGAGCTACCTGCTGGGGCAATCCGAGCAAGAGGTTCTGCTCCTTTTTATAATCGGGCTCGGAGGAATCCCAATAGATATCCTCGGTCACCTTCGGGAAGCTTATCGGGTCGAAAAGGAGATTCGACTGAGGGTCGTTGTAGCCTGCGATGACCTGAATTTCTTCAACCCAATAATTGCTGATTTCCTTGGGGAATTCGAAGCGGATTTTTTGCGCCTCGATATATTCGGGGAGTAAAAGCGTGTAGGTGAATGCATCCGCCTTATTGACGCCGTACATTCGTCCGACGAAAATATAATCGCTTCCCTTCTGCGCGTACACGTCGATATACGCGGGAAGGCTGACGTCAACACCGCCGCCCTGTGCGAACACCTTAAAGCCGTAAACGTTGTTATACTTCTTTTCCAAATCGAGGTCGATCTTGGGCGAAGTTTCGCCGTTAGCCTTTAAGCCGACCCAGACCTTGTCGGAGAAATATTGCGCTGTTCGTGCGCCGTCGGTAAGAATGGTTTCGTTCTTGGGGGCGCGTTCGTCAAATTCGGTATCCGAGAAGGAATATTTCTTGCCGACCGTGAGGTTTTTAGAATCAATCGGGCTTGCCTCGACGCCTGTCGAAAGTGCAGTCCAAGCGGTTCTGTCGATATTTTCCTCGCCGTATGCCAAGGCAACCTTATCCTCTGTTGCCTTTTCGGGAACGTCGGCGTAGACCTCGACCTCATCGAAGAAATAGAAGAGGCTTGAGCCCTTGAAATACTGTACGCGGATATAGCGGTAATCGGCAGGCTCGGAAAGCTCGACCTTGACCTCGCAAACCGTCAGATCCTGATTTTCGCGGAATTGAGCGTTGCCGATGGTTTTGAACTTTTTGCCGTCCTCGGAGCCCGAAACGCGAACCGAGGTTGCCAAGCCGACGCCGTCCTGATGCATTTCAAGCGAGCGCACGACGACGCTTGTGAGGTTTTTGCCGTCATCGCCCAAGTCGATTTGCATAATGCAGTTGTTGGTAAAGCCAACCATTCGCGTATCGACGTAATGTGCGCCGTTATTTGAGGTCTTTTGACCGTCGGTGAGCTGCTGACCGTAAAAATCGGGGTATTCCTCGGTCGGCCTTGTATTGATCGTATATGGCTTGCCCACACTTACGAGCGTGTTATAATGGACGCCTTCATCCTCTTCGGGAAGGCTTTCTCCGCTCGATTCCTCAAGCGCTTTGCCGCAAGCTGTGAGAAGCATGATGCCTGCAAGAAAAATTAAAAGAAGTTTCTTCATAAGGCTCTCCTTCATATAATATTTGTTGAGATTATAACACAAGACGGCTTATTTTTTCAAGCATTATTTGCTTTTTTTGCATTTTTTCTTGCAATTATCGAATTATTATGATAAAATGTTAAAAACGTCGTTTTATGACGATTTTTGACAAATGAGGTATTATTATGAAAACATTGATTTTTAACGGTTCTCCGAGATTAAGAGGCGATTCGGCAACTATTATTTCGACCATCGCTTCGAAGCTTGAGGGTGAATACAAAATCGTCAACGCCTGCAACTGCAAGATAGCTCCCTGTATCGACTGCAGATACTGCTGGGAGAACGACGGCTGTGCATTTATCGACGGTATGCAGAACGTTTACAATTATATTCAGGATTGCGACAACATCCTTATCGTATCGCCGGTTTACTTCTCCGAGCTTACCGGTCAGCTTTTATCGGTCGGAAGCAGATTGCAGACCTATTTCTGCGCGAGATACTTCCGCAACGAAATTCCTATTGAAAAGACCAAAAAGGGCGCGGTTGTGCTTGTAAGCGGCGGCGACGCTTCGAACGAGCGCGCTTACGAAACCGGCTGCGGCTTGCTTCACACCATGAACTGCGAAGAGGTTTTACCGCTTATTGAGTTTAACAACACCAACTCTATCCGTGCGACCGAAAGACCGAATTTCGATACCGAGCTCGACAAGGTAGTCGCATATTTCAACACAGAGGAATAATCAGTCAACAAAAAAACCCGAAGCTTCAATGGCTTCGGGTCTTTTTTTATATGCTTGCAAGCGAGGAATTTTTATAATCGGGGTCGTCGGTGACCTCTTTTATCACCTTGAACTCGGAAGGAATAACGAATTCCTCGGTCTCGTCCGCGAGCTCGATTTCGAGTATCGCCTTATCGCTCCAAAACGGATAAACGTCGATTTCGAAGTAGCGGCTTCCGTAGGTGAGGCAATATCTCGTTTTACGGATAGGACGCTTATCGGATCTCGCCTCCATAAGAAGCGTAAGATATTCATCCTTGGTTATGCGGGATTCGACCTCTACCCTTTTGGCGTCGGAAACGGCACGCTTTTCGGTCTTGAAATAGACGTAATTTCCGTCAACGCCTCTTTGGCGGACGCGGATTTCGGAATTTTCGCCGCTCTTTAAATAGGTTTGAATAATTTCGACCTTGTTACAATTCGGGATGCTTTCAAGCCAAGAAATATCGGGGTATTCTATCAAGAATTTACGCTCGATTTCAAAGGGCTCGGGCTCGCCGAGGAAGGAAGAAATTTCGGCAATCAAGCGGCGAAGCTTGTTTTCGAAATCGCTTGAATTATCGATAATGCGAAAATGGGGGTGACCCGTCCAAGCGGCGATAAGCTTGTC
>JAZRGS010000083.1:0-5413 GCA_045644305.1 Eubacteriales bacterium
TTCGCGATTATGAATCGCTCGTCAATCGCCAAGTTGCTGCCACTCGAAACGGCTTACTGCATCCGCCACAGGCGGCGTGCGCCGTTTCTCCCCAAGCTGAGCCACACCCAGATAAAGATATATGATATTTTATTGTTACAATCTGCCAAGCGCTCTTCCTGTTGCAACTAAGGCTCTGTCTGCGTTCGTTTAACTCACTTGCCAATCGCCAAGTTGCTGCCACTCGAAACGGCTTACTGCATCCGCCACAGGCGGCGTGCGCCGTTTCTCCTCAAGCTGAGCCACACCCAGATAAAGTTAAGTTATAAGATGTAAGCGCAAAGCGCATCTCAAAACACGCAAGTGATATTATACAATAAAGAATTCCAATTGTCAAGCAAAATAAAACGCAAACTAAAAACAAAAATCGAGCCTTAATTGCGATAAGGCTCGATTCCTTTAAATTAAAGCGAGTATTTTCTGAAAATCTTTTTGCCCTTCTTGAGCTTGATGCCCTCTGCGAGCGCGTCCTTGCTTACGGTTGCCGCAACCGACGCTACCTTTTCGCCGTCGATGCTGATACCGCCCTGATCGATAAGACGGCGCGCTTCGCCCTTACTTTGTGCGAGACCGCCGAGCACGAGGAGATCGATAACCGAGATGCTTCCGTCGGTAAGGCTTGCTTCTTCAACAACGGTGTGGGGCATATTCGCATCGTCGCCTGCGCCCGAGAAGAGTGCGCGCGAGGTTTCCTCTGCCTTTTTCGCTTCCTCTTCGCCGTGAACCAGCGCGGTGAGGCTGTATGCGAGAACCGCCTTCTTTTCGTTGATGCGCGAATCCTCCCACTTTTCCATTTCCTCGATTTCCTCAAGAGGAATGAAGGTGAGCATTCTGATGCACTTCATAACGTCGGCGTCGTCTACGTTGCGCCAGTACTGATAGAAGTCGAAGGGGCTGGTTTTGTTGGGGTCGAGCCAAACTGCGTTGCCCGCGGTCTTACCCATCTTCTTGCCCTGCGAGTCGGTGAGGAGGGTGATGGTCATTGCGTTGGCATCCTTGCCGAGCTTGCGTCTGATAAGCTCGGTACCGCCGAGCATGTTCGACCACTGGTCGTCACCGCCGAACTGAAGGTTGCAGTCGTAGTTCTTGAAGAGATAGTAGAAGTCGTAGGACTGCATAATCATATAGTTGAATTCGAGGAAGGAAAGACCCTTTTCCATTCACTGCTTATAGCATTCTGCTCTGAGCATGTTGTTGACAGAGAAGCAGGCGCCGACGTCGCGAAGCATATCGACGTAGTTGAGGTTCAAAAGCCAATCAGCATTATTGATCATCATCGCCTTGTCTTCGCCGAATTCGATGAATTTTTCCATCTGTCTCTTGAAGCATTCAGCGTTGTGGTCGATGTCCTCCTTGGTGAGCATCTTACGCATATCGGTTCTTCCCGAGGGGTCGCCGATCATGGTGGTGCCGCCGCCGATAAGCGCGATAGGCTTGTTGCCCGCCATCTGCAAACGCTTCATAAGCGTGAGCGCCATGAAGTGACCCGCGGTAAGGCTGTCCGCCGTGCAGTCAAAGCCGATGTAGAAGCGCGCTTTTCCGTTGTTTACAAGTTCTCTTATCTGAGGCTCGTCGGTTACCTGAGCGATAAGTCCGCGCGCCTGTAATTCTTCATAAATCTGCATATTATTGCCTCCCGAATGAGCCTAAAACGAGTTTTTCGCGTCAAAAGCCCATAATTTGCAATATTATACCACACATTCTCGAAAAAATCAATGCTTTTGCAATAAAGCAAATCGATTTCCGAGGCTTAAGAAGCAAAATTTATAAAGCAACGACCGTCGCTCGTGGTGCCCGATTCTTCGCAAACTTCGTAGGGGTAAACATATTCGGCGTTCTTATCCGCCTGCTCTAACGGAGAAGCAAATTCTGCTTTGCCGCATTCGGCGAAAAACGAACCGTCCTCCAAAATAAAATAATCTGCCGTAAACAATCCATAGCTTACAGAATAAGCAGAGTCGTCCGTGTCGTAAGCGTATGCTCGGATGTTTCCGCTCTTCTGCAGGTATCCGTTGCAATCTATCGCAATGCTTGTTCCGAAGATTCCGCGTGCGTTGTTGGCACGCAATTCAAGAGTTCCGTCGCCGATTATTGTAAGCTCGTCTTTGACGAGCAAAACGGTTGACCGTTCTACTGCGTCGTTCGTACATTCGAGAAAGTTTTTACCGATAAGGTTTAGCGTGAGCCCCGACGCTGAATAGACAACCGTTTCGCTGTCGGAAAAATGGTTATCGACGATACCGCCGCCGATAAGGTGCGCGTTGTTCAAGGTTAAGGTGTTGGTTAACAGGTCATAGCTGACGGTTCCGTCGCCAAAAACGTCGTTTGCGTTCCTTTCGGTAACCCGTTTTCCGCAGACCCATATGCCGTAATCGCGTTTCTTACCTCCTACGATGCGGACGTATTGCATACCGTAAGCTTCCGGACATTCGTTATGAATGACCTTTGCCTCGCGTTCTCCGTTGCCCTCGAAATTTTCGGAAACGAATACCCTTGCGGTATAATAGTAGGGCTCTTCGGGATAATCGTACCGCCACTCGTCAAGTGTGAAATAATTGTTAAAATAAACGGCGTGAGTCTCGCGAAATATTATTTCGGAATCTTCGGTTGATGCGCGGATTATCGGCGCATCCCAAAACGTTAGGTGATACGAAGCCGAGCTGGTACCGCAAAATTCCGATGTTGGCGCGAACGACAGACCGCGCACGTCAATAGTTGCATCGCACGAGGTGATCTTCCTTGCGTTAATTCCGAGACTGTAAGCTTTATCGACGCCGTTTGTGATAACTGTGAGCTTCGAGGTTTGTCCCTCATTTTCGAGTGCGGTGACGTAATCGGCGTAAATACCGAAAGCCAATTCTCTGCCGTATACGTGTATATTGACCGTGGTATCAAGAACCGTAAAAGCTTTTGTTTTAATACCCACAACCTCACACGCGGTTCCGCTGCCTTCGGCAAGGATATCAAGCTTGCCGTCGCCGTCTATCGTAAGCCCTGTTTCGGTGTCTCGAACGGTTCTTATCCCGAAGCAGTGCATGTAATCGATTTCGGGAATGTCGATGATGATTTTGCTGTCGTTACAAACGTATATTTGAACGCTTGTGTTGCAATATATACCGTTTATCGATTCTGTTTCCTCGGAATCGGGAAAGGGTTGGGCGTGTATTTCCGCACCGTCGAGCCAGATAGCCATAAAATCGTAGGTTTCGTTGTAGGAAGCTCTGACGGTTCCGTCGCCGAACACGTCCGACGCGTTTTCCTCGGTGACCAAAACACCGCCTACGATAAGGCAGGGGGCTTCTTCGGGTTCATCGGGTTGACTTTCGTCGAGGCTTTCGTCGTGTCGGCTCGATTCTTCGCCGCTTGATTCGCTTGAGGTTTCAATCAAAGACCCTTCCGATGATTCGGTGGATGTGCTGTCGATATCCTCGGTCGATTCTAACGGCAGATCCCGCCCTGTGTTGCAGGCGCAAAGCAAAAATATGCATGTAAACGAAAGTAATAAAAAACGTTTCAAATGATAACACCTCTCTTTCACATTTATTAAGACGAAAAAGACAGCTGTTTTGTCACAAGATTTTTAAATATTACATTATATATTCTCGAAAAAATCAATGCTTTTGCAATAACGGGAAGCGAAAACTTGATTTATCAATCGAAAAACGAGCTAAGCTTTAAAAACTTTTTTTCGTCGGTTTCGCGCGTTTCGATAGAAGCGTTCGGAAGCGAATCGATATTAAACTCTTCGCCGTTTATCATTACGGGGAAGGAATACTCGCTGTTTATACATTCGGTATACAGCGATTTGCCTGTGAAATAGAAATAATCGGTCGAAACGCAAACCGCAATGCTTCCTCCGTAAGCGGTATTATCGGGCGTAGCTGCGGCTACTGCGGTTATCCGACCGCCCCTTTGGTCGTATCCGTCGCAATCAATCGCTTCGCTTGTGCCGAACGCGCCTTTTCCTTCTAAAGCGCGAAGCTCCAAGCTTCCGTCTCCCGAAATTCTCAATATACCGTTCACTTTGATTACGCAGGAGCGAACTACTTTTGCGCTTGTGCAATTAAGCTCGTTATTGCCGAGAATTTCGATATTCAGGTGATCCGCCGAGAAAATGACCGACTCGTTGTTCGAGAAGTGGTTGTCGACAAAACCGCCGCCGTTAATTATCGCACCGTTTAACGTGAGCGTGTTCGAGAGAAAATCATAACTGACGGTTCCGTCGCCGAGGACGTCCGACTCGTTTTTTGCGGTTATTCGCTTGCCGCATACCCAAACACCGTAGTTGTCACTTGCGCCCTCTGTGATTTTCACATAGGGCTTATTGAATGCGTCGGGACATTCGTCATGAATGATTTCCGCTTCGTAGGCGCCTTTGCCGCTTTCGCTGTCGGCGACGTAAACGCGCTGTGTGCTGTAATATGTCTCGCTGTCGTAAGCGAATATGCTTTCACGCAACGTGAAATAGTTACCGTAACATACCGAGGCGTTTCCGCGCAGTATAACCTCACCGTCGTGGTCGGCGTGTATTTGGGGCGCGTCCCAATAGGTCATCATATACGATGACGTGGTAGTACCCGCATAAACCGATTCCCGCGCAGGGGAATAGCCGCGGACGTCGATGATTCCGCGCGACGCAGATATTTTGTCCGCCTGTATGCCGAACGCGGGCTCTTCTATGCTTGCCGATTCGGCATTTACTGTAAGCTCAGGCAGATGCTCGTGATGTCCTACGTCGATTCCGTTGTGAGAATATATGCCGACGACCGAGCCCTTACCGCTGATGTCGATATCGAGCGATTCGCAAAAAACGCCTAAATATCCGGTCTCGATTCCGACGACTTCGTAAGCAGACCCTTTTCCGCTTGTGTGAACGCTCAGCGCGCCATTGCCGTATACGTAAATGCTGTCTGAATAGTCGGTTCTTATCCCAAAGCAATAAAAATAATCAATATCGGGAACTTCGACCGAGATGCTGTTGTCGCCTTCAAGGTACAGCATCAAAGTCTTGTTGCAGTAAATGCCGTTTATCGATTCGGGAGATTCCGATTGTGGATTGGTCATAGCGTCGATATCAGCGTCGTTGAGGTATACCGAAACAACGTCGTTGTCAAGATCGAACTCTGCGCGCACGGTGTGATCGCCGAACACGTCCGACGCGTTTTCCTCGGTGACCAAAACACCGCCTACGATAAGGCAGGGGGCTTCTTCGGGTTCATCGGGTTGACTTTCGTCAATGCTTTCGTCGTGTCGGCTCGATTCTTCGCCGCTTGATTCGCTTGAGGTTTCAAGCAAAGCCCCTTCCGACGATTCGGTGGATGTGCTGTCGATATCCTCGGTCGATTCTAACGGCAGATCCCGCCCCGTGTTGCAG
>JAZRGS010000084.1:0-2627 GCA_045644305.1 Eubacteriales bacterium
AAAAGCCATTTTACTATATCGTAAACGGCAGAAAAATCGCCTTTATTTCGGCAACACGCGCCGAAAAGAATATTAAGACCCCCGAGGCGACCGAGGACAACCCCGGTGTATTCCGCTGTTACGACAACGCTCGGCTTTTAGAGGTTATCGAGGAGACCGAAAAGGAATGTGATTTCACGGTTCTTTTCGTCCATTGGGGCACCGAATATTCCCCGAAATTGGAGGCTGTGCAAAAGGAAAGCTCGCACGAATATATCGACGCGGGCGTTGACCTTTTGGTCGGCACCCACGCGCACCAGCTTCAGGGCATTGAATTTTACAACGGAAAAGCGATTTTTTATAATCTCGGTAACTTTTGGTTTAACGCAAAGACGATCGAAACCGGTCTTTTGAAGCTTAACCTTAACGAAGACGGGCAGGCGGAATATTACTTTATTCCCGGTATGCAAGCGGGCTGCAAGGTGAGCTACGAGCTCGGCACCGAAAAGGGGCGCTTGATTTTCGATCATCTCGAATCCTATGAAAAGGGCATAATTATTGACGATGACGGCAGGGTCCGCCCTGCTGATTAAAATCCGGAGGATAAAATGAAGAAGATTTTATGTTTTTTGCTCGTTATTTTGATGTTTGTTTCTTGCGTTCTTACGGCTTGCAACCAAGAAAGCGGTGACGATTCCTCGGCTGCTGACGAATCGAGCGCGGCTGAATCAAGCAAGGATTCCTCGTCGGAATCTTCGGTTATTTCCGACGACAGCACGCCCGAATCGAGCGAAGATGACGAATCCGCTATTGAATCGAGCGAGGATGAATCGAGCAAGGATGATGGCGACCAAGAGAGCTCTTCCCCCGATGAAGGCTCACAGCCCGAAGACGGCACCCCCGAGGTTAAGGAAGTCGAGGTGCTTTTCACCCGCTACACGCAGGCATCTTATTACGTAATGATCGGCACCTGCACGATGGGTGCGAAGGTAACTGCCGAGGAGGGTGATCAAAGCGTGACGGTCGATTCCTATATGGGATGGTTCGAGGTGACGCTTCAAAACCAGAGCTATGCGCAGAATCTCAACGTAAGCTTTAGCCAAACGGTCGACGGCGAAATCGTCGGAGAAGCGCAAAGCATTCAGGTCACCCCTATAAATCCCCCCAACAAGGGCACAAGAGCTATCGGCAGTAACTACGCCTTTCAGTTCTTCCTTGAAAAGATGGTGCCCGACTTCAGAGGCGGAAACCTCTTCTCTGAGGATGCCATCAATTCGATGAAGTCGCGCGTGAGCGAAAGAATCAATTTTATGAATCAATACACTCGCGGCTCGGAGATCATTTATATGATCGTTCCCTCCCCCATGACGACATATCCCGAGCTTGCGCCCGACCACATAAAGCAGGGCAGCGGAACGACGAGGCTCGATCAGGTCACCAAGGGACTTACCGAGGCGGGAGCTACGGTTATCGACCTTCGTCCTACCTTTAACGAGCATAAAAACGACGAAATGCCGCTTTATTACAAGCTTGACAGCCATTGGGCGGATTACGGCGCATACCTCGCATACGTTGAGCTTTTCAACCACATTTCCAAGACCTTTAAGCAGGCAACGCCTCGCGATATCAACGATTTCAAGTGGACTGCGGATTATTACGTGAGCGCAGACGCTTGTCTTTACCTCGATATTCCCCAGACGCAGGTTTACGAATACGGCTATTACCGCGAATTCAACTTCGAGGACCCCGCGAACATCACATCTGTGCCCCGTTACAGAGGCAAGCAGTTGATTTACAACGATCTTACGACCGAGGAAAAGAGATTTTCGACCGGCAATTATGCTTTTCCCAGCTGTATCGTTTACCGCGATTCCTACTGTGCGGGCATTTACGACCTTATCCCCGAGCGAATGAACAACACCCATTATATCGGCATGTGGAATTACGCTTGGCAGAATTCGCTTATTCAGAACGAGCGTCCCAATTACGTTATTTACATCATCGCCGAATGGAATATGGATCAGATAGTTTATAATTAATTATGATCGGCAATTTTGCTTCAAACACATTAGCAGGCGCGGGAAATCAATATTTTTTCGAAACAAACGGCGAAATAAGAAAAACGCGCGCATTTTTTAAGATAACGTCAGGCGGGAGATTTAATTATTTCCTGCTCTACACGAACATAATTCAAAGCACCTATTCCGACGGCAGCAAATCGAAGGCGAACGATATTTTGCCCGAATGGACGATACATTCCTTACGCGTTGCGCGATGCGGCGCGGACGCCTTTAACGATAGCGCGTGCATTCCCGATGAATCGCAGATTTTTGAATTTTCGGAGCTTTATTTTAACGATTCCTTGAGCAAAACCGTTGAAGCGTCCGAGGTTTTTAAAACCGACGAGTTCGAATTTTTTGCCGAAACGGACGAATATATCTGCATTGAAACGACCTTTTCGGGGAAGAAAATCCCGAACCACGTCGAAAGCCTTATTCCGATTTTCAAGGAGGAAAACGGCGCTTGGGTTCGAGATAAAAATTCGCCGCTTCCCTGCCTTATCGCTTGCGACAGAGCGGTAAAGCAAAAAATCGCATTCCTCGGCGATTCTATCACGCAGGGCATCGGCGCACCCGAAAATTCTTATC
>JAZRGS010000085.1:0-9035 GCA_045644305.1 Eubacteriales bacterium
CTTGCGTGCATAAAGCGCTCCCAAAAAATAGAGCTGAGCTAACTCAATAAAATCAAGGTCTAATGCGGCAGCGAGTGTATGGGAATCCACGGCTCGGCGAGAAGAGACCTCGAAATTGCCGAGTCGATGAGACAAAAGCAACGTAAGGGCTCGCTTCTCTGGGCGGTTGACAGAACCAAAACAAGCGCAGGCGCAAGGCTTTTGAGACGACATCTCGAAAAGCCGCTTGTGAACGAAAAGGCAATTCGCGCCCGCCTTGACGCCGTTTCCGAGCTTTACAACGACGGTGTGCTTCGCGACGAATTGCGCGAAATTTTAAAGGGAATAACCGATATCGAGCGTTTGACGACCCGTCTCGTTTACGGCACCGCAAACGCGCGCGATTTGAAATCGCTTGAAAAAACGATAAAGCTTTTCCCTGCGGTCAAGGAGCTTATTGCGAACACAAAATGCAAGACCCTGACCCGAATTGATCAAGAAATCGACCCGCTTACCGATGTTGCCGACGCGATCTTCGACACTATCGCCGAAGAGCCCGCCGCGGTTTTGAAGGAAGGCGGTATCATAAAAAGAGGCTGTAACGCCGCCGTTGACGAGCTTTACGAAATGGTCACGAACGGCAAGGCGTGGATCGCGAAAATCGAGGAGCTCGAGCGCGAAAAAACCGGAATTAAGACGCTAAAGGTCGGATATAACCGCGTTTTCGGCTATTACATCGAGGTTTCGAAATCCTTCCTTTCTCAGGTTCCCGACGATTACATCCGCCGTCAGACCCTATCCAACGGCGAACGCTTCGTAACTCCCGAGCTGAAGGAAACCGAAAGCCGAGTTATCGGCGCGAGGGACAGATTATATGCTCTCGAATACGAGCTGTTCGTTGCGCTTCGTGAATACGTTCTTAAATCGCTTGATAAAATCAAGCTTGCGGCAAACGCCTTGGCAGAGCTTGACGTTTATTGCTCGAACGCCGAAATCGCGCGTGAGCAGGGGTACGTTTGCCCCGAAATCGACAGGTCGGACAAAATCGTCCTTAAAAATTGCCGTCATCCGGTTGTCGAGCGCTTTTTGGAGGGCAACTACTTTGTCCCCAACGATTGCAATCTCGATTGCGGCGCTTCCCGTTTGATGCTTATCACCGGCCCGAACATGGCGGGTAAATCGACCTATATGCGTCAGGTCGCGCTTTGCGTGATACTCGCGCAGGCGGGCTGCTTTGTCCCCGCGACCGAGGCGAGAATCGGCATCGTCGACAGGGTATTCACCCGAGTCGGCGCGTCCGACGATTTGGCGAGCGGCAACTCGACCTTTATGCTTGAAATGAACGAGGTTGCCGATATCCTTAAAAATGCGACCAAAAACAGTCTTATCATATACGACGAAATCGGCAGAGGCACCAGCACCTACGACGGTATGAGCATCGCCCGCGCCGTTGTCGAATACACCGCGAAGAAGATTGGCGCAAAAACGCTGTTCGCGACCCATTACCACGAGCTCACCGCGCTCGAGGGCGAGACCGACGGCGTTGTGAATTACAACATCGCCGCAAAGAAGCGCGGAAACGACGTCGTTTTCCTCCGCAAGATAATCAAGGGCGCGGCGGACGACAGCTACGGTATCGAGGTTGCTCATCTTGCGGGCGTTCCCGAGGTGGTGGTCAACCGCGCAAAGCAGGTGCTTTCGACGCTTGTCGAAAATTCCGAAAGGCCTGTCGTTAAATCGAAAAACGACGATGATAACGTAAGCTTCGAAACTCTGAACGAAGCCCGCGTCATCGACCGCATCAAATCGATCGATATCAACACCTTAACACCTTATGAAGCGATAACGCTTCTTTATGAGCTTAAAAAGGAGCTTGACTAATTGGGAATTATCAACATACTTGACGCTCAAACGGCGAATATGATCGCCGCGGGCGAAGTGGTGGAGCGACCCTCCTCCGCCGCAAAGGAATTGCTTGAAAATTCAATAGATGCAGGCGCGAAAAGCATCACGCTTGAGATCCGCAACGGCGGCAGAACGCTTTTGCGCGTGACCGACGACGGAAGCGGCTTCCTCCGCGAGGATATCCCGAAGGCGCTTCTTCGCCACGCGACGAGCAAGATCGAGTGCGGTAACGATATTTACGGCATACGCTCGCTCGGATTCCGCGGCGAGGCTTTGGCGGCGATCGGCTCGGTATCACGACTTGAAATCGTCACAAAGCACCGCGACGAGGAAATCGGAACCCGACTCACCTCCGATGAAAACGGCATCGTGATGGAGGATATCGGCTGTCCCGACGGAACGACCGTCACCATGCGTGATATTTTTTACAACACCCCTGCGCGTCAGAAATTTATGAAGAAGGACGGCACCGAGGGCGCTTCCTGCGTTGCCGCCGCCGAAAGACTTGCGCTTTCGCACCCCGAAATCTCATTCACCGTAATAAACGACGGCGAGCGAAGGTTCCAAACGGCGGGCGACGGCGAGCTGTTTCCTGCGGTTTATTCGGTATTCGGCAGGGAATTCGCGAAAAAGCTGGTCAAAATCGAGCACGAGCTTATGGGCGTTTCGGTCAAGGGTTACGTTACCTCGCCCGACGCCGCAAGAAAAAGCCGCGCGATGCAGACAATGTTCGTCAACGGCAGATACGTAAAAAGCAGAACCGTTCAAGCCGCGCTCGAGGAGGCGTTCCGCTCGTTCATCCCTCGCGGCGGATTCCCCGGCTGCGTGCTTTTCGTCAGCCTTCTGCCCGAGCTTACCGACGTCAACGTTCACCCCGCAAAGACCGAAATCAAGTTCGTGTCCGAGCGCGACGTCTTCCATGCGGTCTATTACGCCGTAAAAAATGCGCTTGAAGCAGACCCCGAGGAAAATCTTTTGGGCAACACGGCGCCTAAAATCGAACCGAACGTTGTCAGCTTCAAGCCTCAACAAACGACCTTTGAAGCAAAGAAAACACTTCCGCCGCTTACCAAGGAGGAGGACCCGTTTTCCGAGCCCGCTATAAAAAATCAACCCGAAGCAAAGCCCGAGCCCGATATTAAATTCTTCGAATATCCAAAGCCCGAGCCGGTTAAAAAGGCATTTTGCGCCGATATCGGAGTTGACGACCTATATGATTCCGAAAGCAGCTTCACGCTTCGCGATTCCAAGCCCGAAATAAAGCCCGAGCAGATTCTTGAACCGACTCTTGAACCGATTCCCGAAGAAAAGAATCGGCAAATAACGATCGAAAAGGAACCCGAAATAATTAATGCCGAGGAAGCACAAACGACGCTTGTGCCCCAAGCTCCGACTTGGCGAATGATCGGTCAGGCGTACGATTCCTACATCTTCGTCGAAACCGAGGAAAACATATTAATCGTCGATAAGCACGCCGCGCACGAGCGCGTGCTTTACGAAAAGCTCGCAAAGAATAAAGAGCTTCACGTTCAGGAGCTCCTCGCGGGCGTCCCCGTCACACTCCCGCGCGAATCGGTTGCGATTTTGCTTGAAAATGCCGATTATTTGGAGGAAAAGGGCTTTAAGGTCGAGGATTTCGGCGAATCGACGCTTATAGTGCGAACCGTTCCTTCGACGCTCGCAAGGCTTTCGGGCCTCGAGGGCATTTTGGAGGAATTCGCCAAAACCCTTTCCGACGGAAATTCGCTCTCCTTTGCCGAACGCTGCGACCGCGCGCTTTACACGGTTGCCTGCAAGGCGGCGCTTAAGGCGAGAATCAAAAACCGCCCCGAGGACGACGAAAACGTCATAAAAATGCTTGCGGAAAACCCGCATTTGCGCTTCTGTCCTCACGGCAGACCCTTTATAAAAACGCTTCCCAAGCGGGAAATAGAAAAATATTTCGATAGGTAGGTTGCGATGAGCTTCACAATACACAAAACCTGCGGTACAGCCCGCACGGGTACATTTAACACAGTCCACGGCGATATCCAAACCCCCGTCTTTATGAACGTCGGCACCTCCGCCGCAATCAAGGGCGGTATCTCGACGGGTGATCTTAAGCATATCGGCTGTCAGGTCGAGCTTTCGAACACCTACCACCTCCACGTTCGTCCGGGCGAAGACGTGGTTTACCAAATGGGCGGTATCCACAAATTCTTCAATTGGGACAAGCCTGTTCTCACCGACAGCGGCGGATTTCAGGTCTTTTCGCTTGCAAAGCTTCGCAACATCACCGAGGAAGGTGTAACCTTCCAGTCCCACATGGACGGCGCGAAGATTTTTATGAGCCCCGAGGTGAGCATGCAGATTCAGTCCAAGCTTGCCTCCACTATCGCAATGGCGTTCGACGAATGTCCCTCGTCGGTTGCCTCGCATCAGTACATCTCCCGCTCGGTAGACCGCACCACAAGATGGCTTTACCGTTGTAAGGAGGAAATGGACAGACTCAACTCGCTCCCCGAAACCATCAACAAAAACCAGCTTCTTTTCGGTATCGGTCAGGGCGGTGTTTACGACGATATCCGCGTTCGTCACCTTCAGGAAATCACCCAGCTCGATCTTCCCGGCTATGCCTTGGGCGGACTTGCAGTTGGCGAAAGCGCCGAGGAAATGTACCGCGTTATCGAGGTTTGCGAGCCCTATCTTCCCAAGGATAAGCCTCGCTATCTGATGGGCGTCGGCACCCCCGTGAATATTCTCGAGGCGGTCGACCGCGGCATCGACTTTTTCGACTGCGTTATGCCCTCTCGTAACGCAAGACACGGCAACCTCTTTACAAGCGAGGGCTTGGTCAACCTGAACAACCAAAAATATATGCTCGACCCTCGTCCCATCGACCCGAATTGCGATTGCCCCGTCTGCCAAAGCTACACCCGCGCGTATATCCGCCACCTCTTCAAGGCGCGCGAGCTGCTCGGAATGCGCCTCTGCGTAATCCATAACCTCTATTTCTATAACAAGCTTATGGAAAAGATCAGAAACGCGATCATGGAGGGCAATTGGAAATCCTTCAAGGAAGAACAGGTCTATATGCTCGGCAAACGCGCCGAATAAGCCGAATAATCGAAATCAAGGAAGGTTTGAAAAAAGCCTTCCTTATTTTTATATGCACGCGTGCGTAAGAAGCGCCGCGGCTTTTTTTGTTTAGCGAATTAACGCGTTTTGTGCAATTTGGTGAAATAGTACTTCATTTTTTGTTGAAATTGGATTTTTTTATTCGAATTGTCAAAAAGCTATTGCAAATGTTAAAAAGTTATGATAATATATTAGCACTACAATTGCCGCGTTGTCTGCGGCTAAGAAAAAGGCATTTGGCATAACGGAAACGGAGAAAGTTCCAAGCTCCGCTGAAACGGTGCCGAACCTTAAAAAAATAAGGAGGAAATTATGGAACAAAAATTCACGTTCAAGAAATTGTTGAGCTTTGTTATAGTTTTTGCTATGTTGCTCAGCTCATTCACATTTCTTGCCTATGCTGATGAGCCTACCAACGTAGCTCTCGGCAAAACGTATGAGGCACAAGTCCATCAGTCCTATACCGCTAATCTTACCGATGGCGTTATGGCGACTACTGTGGCTACCAACGACACTTGGTTTGCATTCTACAACAATGGCGCGGCTGCTACAAATGCACCCGACAAGGTTGGCACAGTTGTTCTTGATCTCGAGAACAATTATGATGTAAGCGAAGTCAAGGTACACGTTGGTATTAAGTCAGGCTGGGGCATCCCCGCTCCTGCTAGCATCTACGCTTCTTTCTCTGCTGACAAGGAAGCTTGGAGCGAACCTGTTGAACTCGCAACTATTACTGCAAACGCAGATGATGCTTCTTTCTATTCCGCTCAGGTTGAAGATACTGCTAGATATGTAAAGTTCACTTTCAATCTTGGCGGCACCTTCGCATTCTTTAACGAAATCGAAGTTTACGGCGTTGAAGCTAAGGCTGACGACGGCGAAGGCGAAGGCGAAGGCGATGAGCCCACCACCCCCGCTATCGGTTTCGACTGGGTAGACGAATGGCTCGAAGTTGACGAAAACGGCATTTGGCAGGAAAGCAAGGAAGTTCCCGCTGAAGAACTCTTTGACTACTCCTACGCTATCGAAGAAGAAGGCGAAAACGTTAATATCGGTATCAAGTACCGCGGTACTCTTACCGGCACCGACGCTTCCTTCGGTAACGGCAACGGCACCAACTTCAGAATTTGGTTCAAGAATCCTAACACCGATAAGGGCTGGGATACCCTTATGGACGTATCCTACAACGGCTCTGAATGGCTCGCAGAACTCCGTGCTAACGGCGAAGCGAAGCCCTATCAGTACGGCTACGACGTAGCTGAAAAGCCCTTCACCGTAACTGTAGTTGAAACTGCAGACGGCGCAGAAGTTGAAGTTGTTCTTCCTATCGAGGTTCTCGGTTTCGAAGCAGACTCCTTCAAGGTTCTCCTTTCCGCATCCAACAAGGTAGTTACTAACTACTGCTTGCACTCCAACAACAATACCTCTTCTCCCACTAAGCTTGAAATCTGGGAAACCGACGGCATCGTAATCGGTGAAGTCGACGAAGAAGGCGGCGAAGATGATGTTGTACCCTACACCATCCCCGTTGGCTCTATCAACGCTTACGGCTGGGGCAACGACGGCTATCCCGTTATCCTCGGCTACGGCGAAGGTAAAGACATTGTTACTACCGTTGGCGGCGCATGGTTTGAATGGTGGTTCAAGGTTAAAGCTGAATGGAACGAAACCGAAGGTGCATTCGTAGTTAACGCTATCAGCACCAACGGCAACAAGGATTATGAAGCTTGGACCCTTACCGCAAACGAAATCATGCTTCTCGCTTACAGCGGTACCGAAACCTACGCTGACGTAAAGAATATCATTGCAGCTCTCGCAGTTGACGATAAGCTTTATGCTTCCGGCTTTGATTTCACTAACGCTTCCGCGAACAATCTTATCGTTGACGGCGTATCTACCGTAAACTTCTCTAACGTTGCGTTTGAAGAAGAACCCGGTGACGACGAACCCGTAGACGACGGCCCCTACAACAACGGCCTCAATATCGAACTCAGCGAAGACGAAACTCTTCTCATCGATGAAGAAACCGCTATCGATCTCCTTACCGACGGCGATTGGGCTCTCAACGCTGAAGGTTGGGGCGGCAGCCACGACGGAGTTGTTCTCGTTCAGAACAAGACCGCTACCGAAGTAGATGGCTGGGGCATGGCAAACTTCATTTGGAAGTTCGAAGGCACTCCCGAAGAATATAACACTATCAGATTTGGTCTTTATTCCGACGTCAACTCCATGATCGGCTTCCCGACTGAAGAAGACGTATACTTCTCCAACGACGGCGTTGAATGGGTTTCCGGTTACTATGATCTCGGTTACGGCGAAACCATTCCTGACGCATACACTAAGTTTGACGACGCAGAACCTACCGTTCCCGGTACTGTTATAGCAGAAATCAAGCTCGAAAAACCTCAGACCTACAAGTACGTTAAGATTGAATTCTACTATCCCGAAAGCCCCTTCACTGAAGAAAACGGCTATACCGATGGTACTGCTAAGCCCAGATGGGAATTCTTCGGTCTTACCGAAGTATTTGAATTCGATTATGTTGAACCCTCCTCTGTTATTACCGACTTCAACATTACCCAATATTGGGAATCCCGCTACGGCAGAGGCGCTGGCTCGTTCGCGTTCACCACTGCTGAAGATTATGCAATAGCTTGGGATAACTTCATCACCTCTTCCTACACTCAGGTAGTATTTGCTCCTGTTGAAGGCGAAGACAACGTATATGAAGTTGTTGCTAAGGCAAACGCATCCACTGAATTCCCCGAAGGCGGCTTCATCTGGGTTGCATACAACTCTCCCGAAGCTGGCTCCGCTGCAGAAGCAGCAATCAACCTCTTTGCTACCATGTCCGTTGGCGATACCTATGAATTCACCGGTTTCGACTTCGAAAACGGCTTTGGTGCAGAGGACGCTACCGTTGAAAAGTGGGTAGCACCCTCCTACAAGGAAGGCCTTACCGTTGAAATCGACGACACTCTCGTTGGTTGGATCGGCGACGCAGCAGATCTCGAAACCATCGAAGGCGGTCTTACCGACGGCAACTGGGGCGCAGGCAGCGCAAGCGACTGGTCCAACGCTTCCGGTATCTATCCCTTCATGAACAAGGTTCCCGCTGACGGAACTCAGCATCCTGAAGTTGCTCTCGTATACAACTTCGGCGAAGCTACCGATATTAACACCCTCAATCTCGGTGTTTACTCCAGCTACAACGTAATGATCGGTTACCCCTCGAACCTCATCACCGTTTACACTTCTGAAGACGGTTACGAATGGTCCGAAGGCACTGAAGCATATCTCGATCTCGAAGCTCCCGAAGTAGGCAAGGAAGGTTCTGTAACCACTACTCTTCGCTTTACTGAAACCATTAACGCTCAGTACGTTAAGGTAGTTCTCACCTTCCCCGACAGCCCCTTCACTGATAAGGTAGTTTGGGAATTCATGGGTCTTACCGAATTCGAACTTACCTACGAAGAATCCTACAAGGAAGGCCTCACCGTTGAAATCGACGAAGAACTCGTTGGTTGGATCGGCGACGCAACAGATCTCGAAACCATCGAAGGCGGTCTTACCGACGGCAACTGGGGCGCAGGCAGCGCAAGCGACTGGTCCAACGCTTCCGGTATCTATCCCTTCATGAACAAGGTTCCCGCTGACGGAACTCAGCATCCTGAAGTTACTCTCGTATACAACTTCGGCGAAGCAACCGACATCAACACCATTAAGCTCGGCGTTTACTCCAGCTACAACGTAATGATCGGTTACCCCTCGAACCTCATCACCATTTACACCTCTAACAATGGTTTTGACTGGTCCGCAGACACCGAAGCATACCTCGAACTCGACGCTCCCGAAGTAGGCAAGGAAGGCTCTGTAACCACAACCTTGACTCTTGCTGAAACCATTAACGCTCAGTACGTTAAGGTAGTTCTCACCTTCCCTGACAGCCCCTTCGCTGACAAGGTAGTTTGGGAATTCATGGGTCTTACCGAAGTAGAATTTGACTACGTTCCTGTAACCTCTAACGTAGTTAC
>JAZRGS010000086.1:0-28414 GCA_045644305.1 Eubacteriales bacterium
GAGGTGCCCAAATTACCGCCGAACTTATCGAAGTAATGTCTTACCTCGCCTGCGGTTCTGTTACGGTTGTCGGTTGCCGCTTCAACAATGATAGCAACGCCGCCGGGACCGTAGCCCTCGTAGGTGAGCATTTCATACTGAACGCCGTCTGCGCCCGAAGCCTTCTTGATAACTCTGTCGATGTTATCGTTGGGCACGTTGAGGCTCTTCGCCTTTGCGATAAGGTCGCGAAGTCTCGTGTTCGAGGTGGGCTCGGGACCGCCGTCACGAACCGCAATCGCGATTTCCTTGCCGATTTTGGTGAAAACCTTCGCTCTCTGCGCATCGGTCTTCGCCTTCTTATGCATTATATTTTTCCACTTAGAATGTCCACTCATTTTTTAGTTTCGCGATAGTCCATGCAACAAGCTTGTCATGCCCTCTCCGCGATGCCTTTCTGTATTTTGTTGCCCTCGACGGGGTTCTATTATTTGTTACAATTCACTTTATAAGTTCTTTTTCTTCGCTACGAAGAGTAGAACCATCGTCCACGCGGGTATAGCGTTACATTATTTTGCCGCCTCTACCGCGGAACTACTTGGCGGGTTACCCGCCTAACCCTCGACGGGGTTCTGCTATTTGTTGCAATTCACTTTAAAAGTTCTTTTTCCTCGTTACGAAGAGTAGAACCATGCATTTTCGCACTTAATATTTTTATTTCAAAGGATTTTGAAGGGTTTGGGAAACTTTTGCAAAAGTTCCCCAAAAACCGTACTCTCATATCTCTTCGGTTCTCTTCATGCCGAGAAGATCCAAGCATCTGCCGAGGATATCTCTCGTTGCCGAGGTAAGTGCAAGACGGAACTGCTCTGCTTCGCCGCCGACACCCAAAATTCTGCAGTTGTGATAAAACTGGTTAAAGCAGGTGCAGATTGCAAGCGCATAGCGCGAAACGACGCTCGGCTCGTATTCGTTAGCGGCACGCTTAACGGTGTCGACAAACTCGGAAAGCTTGCGGATAAGCTCGGTTTCCTCCGCGGTGGGGGCATAAGAGGAGTAATCGCCGCCCGAAACACCTCTGCGAAGCACGCTTGCCGCACGCGCGTAGGTGTACTGAACGTAGGGGCCTGTGTTACCGTCGAACGAGAGGGTGCCCTCCCAGGTGAAGTTGGTGTCCTTGATACGGCTGTTAGCGAGCGCGCTGAATACAACCGCGCCGATACCGACCGCCTCGGAAATCGCTTCCTTATTTTCGTTCGCAACGTTCTTTTCCTCGATAATAGCTCTCGCCTTGGCAACCGCCTCGTCGAAAACGTCGTTAAGGAGAATGATGTTGCCGGTACGGGAAGCAAGCTTCTCGCCGCCGAAGCTCATGGTGCCGTAGGGCACGTGAACGAGGTCCTTCGCCCAATCTCTGCCCATCATTTCGGTGACCTTGAACCACTGCGTGAAGTGAAGCGACTGACCTGCGCTTGTAACGTAAACGCACTTGTCGAATTCGTATTCGTTGTATCTGTCCTGAGCCGCCGCGATGTCGCGGGTGGGGTAAAGCGTACTACCGTCGCGCTTCAAAATAAGCGCGGGAGGCATATTGTATTCCGAAAGATCGACGATCGACGCGCCGTCGTCAAGCTTCAAAAGCTCTCTTTCGCGAAGCTCGTCAACGATTGCGGGCATCTTGTCGGTGTAAAAGCTTTCGCCGCCCCAAACGTCGAACTCAATGCCGAGTCTTTCGTAGGTACGGGTGTATTCGCGCATCGAGATGTCCTTAAAGAGGCGCCAGATAGCCAAATATTCCTCGTTGCCGCTTTCAAGCTCGCGGAACGCCGCGCGTGCCTCGTCGGTAAGCGAGGGGTCGTTTTCGGCTTCCTTGCCGAACATAACGTAAATGCGCTCTAATTCCTTGATGCCTTCCTGCTCGAGCTGTTCCTTGCTCGACCATCTCTTGAATGCAACGATCTGCTTGCCGTTCTGAGTACCCCAGTCGCCCAAATAGTTGATTGCAACAGTCTTGTAACCGCAAGCGTCGTAGATGTTGCGGATAGCGTTACCGATAACCGTCGTGCCCAAATGACCGAGGTGGAAACGCTTTGCAATGTTGGGGGAGGAGAAGTCGATGACCATAACCTTGCCCTTGCCGTATTCGGTAAGAGAGGAATAATCGTCGTTAAGGAGCGCCTTGAGGTCGTTCAAATATTTCGCGCTTCCGAAGAAGAAGTTAAGATATCCTCCGACAGCTTCGACCTTTTCGACGCCGTCGATGCCGTTCAATGCCGCCGCGAGGTCGGAAGCGATCGCGTCGGGACGGTTACGAAGCAGCTTCGAAAGCTTGAAGCAGGGCAAAGCCAAGTCGCCAAGCTTGCTGTCGGCAGGTGTTTCGAAAAGCGCAAGCGCGTTTTCCTGCGTTAATTCCGCTCCCTTGGAAGCGACATAATCGCAAACGTTAGCGCATATCGTATTCTTGATACCGTTCATAAATAAATGCTCTACTTTCCTTACGGAGCAAACACTCCGCGAGTATATAAATTATCAAGCTATATTAACATAAAAATGCCGAAAAATCAAGCGTTAAGCCGACATTTACTTCCTTATATATTAAATTTTTCAACAAAAAGGAGCCGAATATGCAGATACACATCGTAAAAAGCGGTGAAACGCTTTATTCTATCGCAAGAGCGTATGGCGTCGACCCCGAAATCCTCGCATTTAACAACGATATCGCAAATCCGTTAAGGCTTCCCGTCGGCCAACCGATCGCGATCGTTCTGCCCACGCTTACCCACGAGGTGGTAAGCGGCGACACGCTGTCGGGCATCGCCTCGCGATACGGCGTGAGCGAAAATCATATCTTCAGGCGGAACCTGATTTTAAACGGAAAAAGCGATATTTTCCTCGGTCAGCTTCTTTATATTGAAACCGAGCGCGAGCCGCTCGGTGCCTATGCGACGGGGGGATACGCATATCCGTTTGTAAGCGACGTTCTTTTGCGCCGCGCGCTCCCCTTTATGGGCGCGCTTATGCCCTTTACCTACGGATTCCGCCCCGACGGAAGCCTGATTTCGCCCAACGACGAGGCGATGATATCGGCGGCGCTCGATTACGGCACCGAGCCGATAATGCACCTTTCCACGCTTGACGAAAACGATAATTTTTCGGTCGAGCTTGCCGTCGCGCTCTTCGATTCTCCCGATATTCAGTCGGCTCTGCTCGATTCGGTCATCGAAAATATGCAGGTGAAGGGATACACCTCGCTTGACGTCGATTTTGAATTTCTCGGCAGAGAAAACGCGGCAAGATACGCCGAATTCATACGCTATTGCCGCACCCGATTAAGACCTTACGGCTACGGAGTTATGACGGCGCTTGCCCCGAAAACCTCTGATACCCAAGCGGGCGCGCTTTACGAGGGGCACGATTACGCGCTTTTGGGCGAGGCGGCGGACGCCGTGCTCTTGATGACCTACGAATGGGGATATACCTACGGCCCGCCGATGGCGGTTTCGCCGATAAAGCCGGTGCGCGAGGTCGTCGATTACGCCCTGACCCGCATCCCCGCCGAAAAAATCCTGCTCGGGATTTCGAATTACGGCTATGATTTCACTCTGCCTTACGTACAGGGCGTCTCGCGCGCACCCTCGGTCTCGACAAGGCAGGCGTTCAGCCTCGCATCGGAAAAGGGCGCCGAGATATTTTTTGACGAAACGGTGCTTGCGCCATATTTCGACTATACCGAAAACGGGCGAGCACATCGCGTCTGGTTCGAGGACGTGCGAAGCATATCTTCAAGGCTAAGGCTTATTGCCGAATATCGGCTTCGCGGCGCGCTTTGGTGGAACCTCAACCGCGAAAATAATCAAAGCCTTGTCGCCATAAACGACCTAATTGATGTAAAAACCCTCGATTTATTCGAATAAACCCGCTTTTTTGAAGAAAAAATCCAAAAGAAACCTTTATTTTTCGAAATTCAATAAGTCTTTTTCATTTTCACAAAGTATTTACCAAAAAGCATAAAACAACACAAAAAAATCGGTTTTGCTTCGACAAAAGCGCGCCGCCTGCTCGGTTTATAATAATCGTGTCGACAGCGACGAAAAACAAAACGAACGGAACGTGAAAAAATGGAAACGACAAAATTAAAAACAACGATAATTTCGAAAGGCGAATCGGTCGCCTACGCGGTGTTCGCCTTTTTGCTCGGTGTTGCGCCGCTCGCTAGCGGTGTAATGCCCTTCGGCTGTGCCCTGCTTTGCGCAGTCCCCGCAAGTAGGTTAACCGCGGTGTTTTTTGGGGTGCTTGCATCTTGCATTTTCGATAAATGTATTCCGCTTGCGATTTTCTGCGCGATCTTCCTCTTTTTGGTGCTTAAAGCCAAGGAAAAAAGCGGAGGGGTGATGCTTCACACACGCGTCCTTTTGTCGCTTTCGATAAGCGCGCTGAGAATAGCGTACATCGCAGTCATCGGGGTCAACGGCATCGAGGACATCTTTGTGCTTTTGGCGGCGCTTATATCTTATCCTGCGTTTACCGTCGCCTTTATGGGCTTTTTCGACCGAAAAAAGGAGCTTCATCAAAAGCGTTACGATATTTCGCTTCTCGCGCTCGCGTTTGCGGTTACGATGTTCTTTTCGCGCTTTACGGTCGGCGCGCTTTCGCTTGCCTTTTTGCCCGCATCCGTATTTACGCTTTGCGCCGCAAGAACGCGCGGCTTCGGCTTCGGAGGGGTTTGCGGTGTGCTTTGCGGATTAGTCTCGGGCGGCGCCGCGACGGGGGCTCTCGGAGTGCTCGGAATGACCTACGGAATGCTCGCGACGGATATCGAGCCGCTCGCGCTGATATTATCGTATATGCTTGCAATTACGGGCTTTTTCTATCTTTCGGGGGCAAGCGGAGGTGCCGAGGCGGGGTGGATTTTGCTTTGCGTTTACGGGATTTTTATACCCTTTCGAAAAAATCTTAAAATCTGCCGAAGCGTCGGTCAGGGCGGCGAAAAACGCTCGCAGGACCGCAAGCTCACCAAATACGCGGCGGCGTTTTCCTCTCTTTCCTCGTTGTTTTACACCGTCTCGGAAAGCACGCGTGAGGAAAGCGTTACCGACTTAAATAACGGCATAGTCGCCGTTGTCGAACGGCATTGCTCGCATTGTACGGGGTGCGAGCTCGACCAAAGCGAGATTTCGAACTTCTTCACCTCCGAAATACGGCGCAACGGCGTCGCCGCCTACTCGCGGATACCGACGCATATCTCGTCGCGCTGTCCCGATGCCTGCTTGATGGCGCGCGAGATAAACAACCTCCCGACCGAGCGCGAGCTTGACGGCGAAAAGGGATTGAAGCAGATGGCGGACGAATATTCCTATCTGTCCACCATCCTCATCGACGCCGCAAAAAAGCAGGAGGACACCCTGCGCGTCGATAAGCCGCTGGCGCAGGAAATAAAACGCGCGCTGAACGAGCTCGGCGTGACCTGCGACGGCGTCCGCGTGACGGGAACGCGTATGCGCGATATTATGATTTACGGCGTCGACCCCGAAAAAATCAAGGCGTCGCCCAACGAAATCGCAAAAGCCGTCGCTTCCAAGGTGGGCACGGCGATATCGACCCCCGAGCTTGTTTTACACGACGAATACGTCCTTATGAAAATGCATTCGGTGCCCGCATTCCGCGTCGAATGTGCCAAGATCTCCGAGGCGAAAACGGGTGAAACCGTCTGTGGAGACACGGTGAGCGTTTTTGAAAACGACGACCGCTATTTTTACTGCCTCGTCTCCGACGGAATGGGAAGCGGCCGCGATGCCGCGCTGACAAGCCGACTTTCCTCGATAATGCTCGAAAAGCTTTTGTCGGTCGGCGCCGAAAAGGAAAGCGCGCTAAAGCTGTTAAATAAGGCTCTTTTGGAGAAAAACGAGGAAATTTTCGCCACCGTCGACCTGCTTGAAATCGACCGCGTCCTTTGCCGTGCAACGCTTATCAAGGCGGGCGCCGCCCCTACCTTAATGATACGCAACGGCAAACTCCGCACGATCGAGGCAAAGACCCCGCCCGCGGGTATTATGAAAAACGTCATCGCCGATAAAAAATGCTTCACGCTTGAAAAGGGGGATATGCTGGTGATGATGAGCGACGGAATCCTGCAAACAGGCTCGCCGAATACCCTGCTTCCGAAAAGCGGAATCCCGCCCATGCCGTCGGCGCGCGCACTCGCCTCGACCATCTTCCGCGAGGCACAGCATTATGCCGAAAGCGTCGACGATATGTCGGTCTGCGTGCTGAAGCTGGTGTAAAAATCAAAAAAACAAAGTGTACCTTCAAAAAAGGTACACTTTTTGCTTTTATTATGCTTTGTTGCTTGTGTGGGTTGCAAATCCCTCGATATCCTCGCTTATCAGCTCGAGGAAGAGGGTTGCAAACATTCTCGAAACGTCGTCAAGCGGCTGTTCGCGGACGATAAATTCCTCGCCGAATTCGATATACGGCATTTTGAGAAGGAATTTGGCTTGGTGAATTTCATCGGAAATTACCGAGAGATCCCACAAATTCGCATCCGCGATAAGCTTTAAAAGCCGTATCCAATAATCGGGAAGCGTTGCGTCGCCGCCGCCCTTTTTGCAGGAAACGCTGAGCAGGACCTCCTCGCCGCAAAGCTCGATGTGCGCGTCGGTCACGCCGTCGGGAGCAACCGAAAGGCAATAAGACAGCGCGAACGCGGCTGTAAGCACGAAATCCAATTCGTTTCCGCCCGCGGTGATCGGCTCGTCGTTCGGGACAAAATTAACGCTTTTTCCGTCGGGATATTTCATATCCGCGTTTTCGCCGATAAGCGACGAAAGAAAATAGCGCGGGTTGAAAAACGGTAGGTATCTGCGCCTCGGTCTGCCCTCGACAAGCTGCTCGACCGCCGCCGAAAATTTAGCGAAGCGCTCGAAGCCGATGTCCGCCATATCGGGAGAGGTCGAAAGGCTGTCATAGCCCGAAAGCGAGGAATATTTTTCGGAAACGCGCTTGATTATACCGCCGCCCAAGGGCTGAAAAATCGCGATATATCCGCCCTCTAATCGGGTAACGCCCGCGTTTACGGGGCGCTCGTTGCATTGGTAGGAAACGTAGCAGATATCGCCGATTTGAAGATGCTCGACCAAATCCTTGTCCTCGTCGTTGAGGAAGTGGGTAAATCGCCTGCCGAGCACTCTGCCCTTTACAAAATGGGTACATTCGATGTTCTTCGAAACAATCTTCATACGCTCGTCGAGAAGCATAGCGGGATATCCGAAGAGGTGCATATCTACCGCGAGCGATTCATAGTCGGCGCCGTTTGAGCTTTTGATGAGAATCTGCATAAAAACACCTTTCATTCGCCTTTTTCGGCGATGAATTTTCGCGAATAAGCCTTAAAGCTGGATTTCGTTCAAAAGAGTCACTATCATCGGACGGTGCTTGGTGCGCTTGCGCGCGTATTCGGCAACGTCATCGCGAAGCTTCGCGCGGAGCGTGTCCATATCGTCGATGCCCTTCGAAAGCGAGCGAATCAGCGATTGCCTTGCGGATTCGGTGATTCTGCCGATAAGGTCCTCGTTTTCCTTTTCATAAACGAAGCCGCGGGTGATGACCTCGGGCCCGATGGAAACGCACATGTATTCGGTATCGATGCCCGCCGAAATGATGATGACACCCTCCTCCGAAAGTCGCTTTCTGTCGCGAAGGACAACGTCGCTTATGCCGCCCAAGCCGCTTCCGTCAACCATAACCGCGCCTGCGTCGACAACGCCTGCGGGCTTTATGTTGCGCTTGGTCATTTCAAAAACTCTGCCTATTTCGGGGATAAGAATATGGCTTTCGCGCATCCCCATTTCGTGAGCGAGGTCTGCGTGAGCGACAAGATGCTTGTATTCGCCGTGAACAGGCATGAAGAATTCGGGGGCAGCGAGCGCGTGAATAAGCTTTAATTCCTCACGGCAGGCGTGTCCCGAAACGTGAACGTCGTAATTCGAATAGGTGATAACGTCGGTTCCGCGCTTGTAAAGCTCGTTGATTATCTTGGTTATAAGCTTTTCGTTGCCGGGAATCGCCGACGAGGAAAGCACGACAAGGTCGTTGTAGCCCAAGGAAATCTGATTATGCTCGCCGAACGCCATGCGGTAAAGCGCACTCATCGGCTCGCCCTGGCTTCCCGTTGTGACAAGCGTCACTCTTTCGGGCGGGAAACGGCTTGCGTCGTTAAGGTCGATAAGCATATCGTCGGGCACGTCGAGATATCCGAGCTTGACCGCCGCGTTGACGAAGTTTTGCATGCTTCTTCCGCTTATCGCAACGTATCTGCCGTATTTTTCCGAGGCATTGATGATCTGCTGAACGCGGTGCACGTTCGAGGAAAACGTCGCGATAACGACGCGTCTTGTTTCGTTATTGAAAATTCTGTCAAAGCTTTCTGCCAAGCTGCTTTCGCTCGGGGTATAGCCGGGTCTTTCGGCGTTTGTCGAGTCGCAAAGCAAAAGCTTGATGCCCTTTCTGCCGAGCTCCGCGATGCGGGGAAGGTCGATCATTTTTTCGCCGACGGGGGTATAGTCGACCTTAAAGTCGCCGGTGTGCAAAATTCGTCCGCAGGGGGTGGAAATGCACATAGCGCAGGCGTCGGGCATAGAATGGTTAACGTTGATGAACTCGGTTTCAAAGCAGCCGAGCTTTATAACGTCGCCCGCCTTGACCTCGTTAAGCTTGGCGTTGCGGATGCCGTGCTCGGAAAGCTTGCCCTCCAAAATGCCCAAGGTCAGCCTTGTCGCAAAGACGGGCACCGTCGGGAATTTTTTAAGAAAATGAGGCACCGCGCCTATGTGGTCCTCGTGACCGTGCGTGATAAGCAGACCGCGCACCTTTTCTTGGCTGTTTTCGAGATAGCTGAAGTCGGGAATGACCAAATCGACACCCAACATATCGTCCTCGGGGAAGGAAACGCCGCAGTCGACGATAATGATATCGTTTTCAAACTCAAAAGCGGTGCAGTTCATGCCGATTCCGTCGACACCGCCGAGAAAAACAACGTTTACCTTTGTTTTTTTCGTTTTTGACATACAAAATCCTTTCTGTGTGTTTGAAATGTATATGAAGAGAAGGTTAGACACCTCTCAAAATATCTTAATAAGCTATTATATATTATATATGCCTTAAAATATTTGTCAAGAAGAGAAATAATACATAAACTGTAATATACTGCTATTGACTTTTGAGATTGTTGATGTTATCATTAATATGTATGACTGCATAAAACGACCGAAAGGTGTTTGAAATATGGAAAAGCTTTGCGTATCCGGCGGCAGACCGCTTGTCGGAACAATAACCGTAGGCGGTATGAAAAACGCCGCTCTGCCTATTATTTTTGCCACAATTTTAGTAAATGATGTCTGCGTTCTGGAAAATCTTCCCGACGTAAGCGATATTAAGACCGCGCTTGAAATTTTAAGACTTATGGGCGCGGAAATCAAGGAAATAGATAAATATACTTACAGCATCGATACCCGTACTGTCAGAACCAACAGCGTTCCTCTTGACCTCGCCCGCAATATGCGCGGCTCCTATTACGTCCTTGGCGCTGAATTGGGCAGATTCGGCAGGTCGTTCACCTCGCTTCCCGGCGGATGTAACCTCGGTGCGCGCCCCATCGACCAGCATATCAAGGGCTTTGAGGCGTTGGGCGCCAAGGTCAATTGCACCTCGGGCATCAGCGTTTATACCGAGCATCCCCTCGAGGGCGCGTCGATCTATCTCGACGTCGCATCGGTCGGCGCAACCGCAAACATAATGATCGCCGCCGCAACCGCAAACGGAATGACGGTTATCGATAATGCCGCGCGTGAGCCTCACATCGTTGACCTCGCGAACTTCTTGAACTCCTGCGGCGCGAATATCTCGGGTGCAGGTACCGAGGTCATCAAGATTCGCGGTGTCGAAAAGCTTTACGGCGGAACCTATGCGATAATTCCCGATATGATCGAGGCGGGCACCTATATGATCGCCGCCGCCGCAACCAAGGGCGACCTTACCGTAAACAACGTTATCCCCCGCCACCTTGAAGCTACCACAAGAAAGCTTGTTGAAATGGGTGTTGAGGTTGAAGAGGGCGACGATTTTGTTCGCGTCCGTTCCGACGGAAATTATAAGAGAGTAAGGGTAAAGACCGACTTTTATCCCGGCTCCCCGACGGATATGAACCCTCAGTTCTGCGTTCTTTTGTGCCTCGCCAAGGGCGAAAGCAGAATCACCGAAAGCGTAATGGATTCGCGCTTTAAATATACCGACGAGCTCGTTCGTATGGGTGCGAGAATCACCGTAACCGGCAGAGATGCGAACATCACCGGCATCGATTCCTTCCGTCCCGCAAACGTCCGCGCGGTCGACCTTCGTGCAGGCGCCGCAATGGTTATCGCGGCACTTTCCGCCGCAGGCACCACCGTTATCGACGATATTTACCATATCGAACGCGGCTATGAGGATATGGTCGGTAAGCTCCGCTCGGTCGGCGCCGATATCAAAAAAATCAGCGACAAAATATAGCGATATTTCGATGTTCGTTATTTGATATCGCATATAAGTTAAATCGCAAATTCGCTACAATCAGATGACCTTGCAAACGCGATCGACGCTAGTCGGTGCATCAGTCAAGGTCATTTTTGATATAGTATTTGAAGGAGAAATCGGAATATGAAATACACCCTTAGTGTCATTGTCCCTGCGTATAATAGTGAAAAAACAATTGCTCAGACCCTTGATTCGCTGTTGAAACAGAAAAGTACTGATTTGGAAATCATAATAGTGAACGATGGGTCGACAGATGATACAGAAGCAATATGCCGTGAGTATTGTAATTCGCACGAAAATGTCAAGTACTTTATAAAGAATAATTCCGGGGTCTCCGAAACAAGAAACCTTGGAATAGAGCGCGCAAGCGGAGAATACGTTTGCTTTCTTGATTCGGATGATGTGTGGGACGACAATTATTATGATGATGTACTTCATTCGCAGTTGAATAACACCGATTATGACATTTTTGTGTTTTCATCGTGCTTTTCCGATATGGACCTGAATGTAAAAGAATATGTAAAGGTCAACGATGCACTGCTGGTAGAACAAAAGGACAGAGCCGTAGATATGTATTATCATTCTTTTTGTTCTTTCATTTTCAAAAAATCGTTTCTGACCAATAACGCATTAAAATTCAACGAAAACATACGTTATGGCGAAGACGAACTTTTCCGATCTCAATGTTTGTATTTGGCTAAAACCGTATTTGCGCAGGATAAGCTTTCCTTCTACTATCGCGACAATGTCTTTTCTTCAACTAAGATGAGGAGAAACCAAAAACTCTTTGCAAAACAAAAGCTGGAAGTTTACTACTTGATGAAGGAGTTTTTCTTTGAACAATACGAAAAAGAATCTCTTTCGCGGATGGTGCGGAACGCAACGACCGCAAAATATTTGGTCCATGCAATTGCCTTGTTATCTGAAACTGGGGTCGGACTAAAAAAAATAAAGAAACTTTGCGAACAAGAAAAGATTCAAGAACTTGCCTTGAACGCGGGAAAAGAATTTAAATTGCATTCCGGCGTTCAGGCAGAGCTGGAGAAAATTGTTGGAGCGACTGCACGATTTTATTATAAACATCGTTTTCACGGTTTATGGTATAACACGGCGTTGTTTGTAAAGCATAAAATTATAGGGCATAAAAATAGGAGAGCGTCAAAATGACAATTAGTGTGATAGTTCCGATTTACAATACTCAAGACTATTTGCGAGAGTGCATTGAGAGTCTTTTAAATCAAACATATAAACACTTAGAGATCATTCTGATAGACGACGGATCCACAGATAAATCGCCGGAAATTTGCGATGAATACGCCTTAAGAGATGATCGAATAAGGGTTGTACATAAAACAAATGAAGGGGTGTCTGCCGCCAGAAATGACGGAATTCGACTTGCAACAGGCGATTATATCGCTTTTGTTGACAGCGACGATATTGTTGATATACAAATGTTTGATAGTTTGGTCAATAACGCGCAAAAGCATGGCGCAGAAATATCAATGTGCAATTTTGGTGCGGCAGGACGGGATATTGCGGAGGAACCTCATGGGATTGTTTGTATGGATTCCTATAGGGCGTTGAAGCATTTGTATTTGGATATGGATATATGCTTCGTTTCATTCTGGGGAAAAATTTTCAGACGTGACTTTTTTGATGATATTACAATACCTTCGGTAAGATGCGCAGAGGACAACTATATTCTTTATAAACTGATATTGAAAGCAGAAAAGCTTGTTTTCGATAAAAAGAAAATGTATCATTACAGATACAGAGAAAATAGTGCGACGAAAACATTTGACGAGGCAAGCTCGGAGGATTTTAGGGCCTTTGGAGAGCAAATGCGACTTTGGGAGTCTTTAAAACGCACAGATCTACACAGAATGTGTTTTGTCAGGGGATTTAAACGTTTTTTCATGACGATGGATTGCGCAAGAGGTGCACAGAAATCCGATTTTTTTGAGCTTTCGATGAAAACCGCATACGAAAAGTTTGTAAACGAGCATGTTGAAAAAGTTCGTGTTGGTTTTATTGAAAAACAAATGTATAAAACCGATTGGCTTGATGGCAAAAATCACAAAATACCGTTTTATTTCATCAGAATAAAGGATTATTTGCGAAATTACCGATTTTTAAAAAAGAATTCTTTGAGGTAGAAACTCTGAACTTCGTTTTTTGTCCAAATGCAAAAGGAACGTTACCATATCTTTTTTGATTCCAAAAACATAGAAGATCCTCTCATTTGCCGAATAGAGACTTTCGAAAGGGCAGGAACGCTTGTCATATTGCGCCTTGTTGAAGATAAAGCTTGCTGCGTTTCTACAACCGGCGTTGCTGACATGAAAACAAAAAAATCGAAAATCATTGCAAAAAGGCTCGGACGATTGATTTTTTATTCTACCAACGGTTGAATTCTCCCCAAAATCAACTGTTGGTTCGTGTACATTGTCCGAAAAAGAGGCTATAATTAAGGCGTAAGGAGGGCAACGATGGATCAGGTAAAAATCGGCAGGTTCATTGCCGAGTGCAGAAAAAAGCAAAAGATAACGCAAATGCAGCTGGCTGAAAGGCTGGGCATCACCGACAGAGCGGTATCGAAGTGGGAAACAGGCAAGGCTATGCCCGATTCCTCAATTATGCTCGAATTATGCGGTATCCTTAAAATCACGGTGAACGATTTGTTAAGTGGGGAGGTAATTCAAATGGAAAACTACAATAAAGAGATGGAAAAGCAATTGCTTGATATGGTTAGGCAAAAGCAGGAATCCGACAAGAGATTGCTCAAATTGGAAATCGTCTTGGGCATTATTGCCGTTTTGCCGCTTATCGCAGCAGTCATCATTGCCGGCGTTGTGCCGATGGAGGAATCGATTGCCTCTCTGATGGTCGGGTTAAGCCTTATTCCTCTTTTAATTGCAACGCCGTTTGCACTAAAAATCGAGCAAAAGGCGGGATATTACGAATGTGCCGAGTGCGGTCACAGACATATTCCTCAATACGGCAGTGTCTTTTTCGCTATGCACGTAAACCGAACAAGGCTTATGCGTTGCCCGAAGTGCGGCAAAATGTCATGGCAGAAAAAGGTAATCAGCAAGGAAAAAGAAGAAAAATAGCCCCGTTTTCGAAAGAAAAAACCGCATTTGTTTGACAAGTGCGGTTTTTTGATTTATATTAAGTTGTAGCTACGCGTTTTCGACCATTTCGGCTAATCGCTTTGCCGAAGCCGCGAGCTCGTCGACGCAAGCCGAAATATTGTCGGCATCGAAAAGCGACGCGTGGTTGACGGCCTCAAGCGTAAGGAATCCGCTGTAATTATTGCGCTTTAACGCCTTGGTGATGGCGTCGAAATCGAGCGAATCCGAGAAGGGGATCTTGTGACGGTCTCCGCGTCTGTCGTTGTCGTGAATGTGAAGCGCCTGAAGGTGCGAGCCAAGTGCATCTATCATCTCGACCGCGCTTGTGTTCAGCCCGAAAAGCTCGGCGTGACCGAGGTCGAGGCAGGCGACGAAATGCTCGTCGTTTATGATGTTCAAATGCTCCAAAAAGCTTTTGGGGTTCGAGCAGGCGGCATCGCAGGCGGATTGTGTTTCATCGCTCCAGGTCCACATATTTTCAACGGCGATTTTTACGTTGCACGCCTTCGCAACGGGCAAAAGCCTAAAAAACATTTCGGCATTTTCCTCGGCGGATTTGAAATTGTCGGGGTGGATAATGCAGATTTCGCCGCCCGCTTCAGCGGTCAGCTCGATGCATTTTTCAAAGGTGTCGGCGATTTCCTTGCAATAGGTAGGGTAGGGCGCGTGCGATTGATTGCAGACGATTCCGCAATCCTCGCCGATTTTCCTCAATTCACGGGCGAAGCGATACGCCTCGTTCCCTGCGAGAGGGTGACTGCAGGGCGAGCAGATTCTCTTGCCCCAATCGTATTTTACCATGGCGAGCATCGAAAAATCCCAGCCGTCAAAGCCCGCCTTCGCGACCAGCTCGACAGCTCTTTTTTCGCCCACCTTGTTTGCGATCGACCTTATTTCGGTTGACGTTTTAAGCATAATTTTAAACCTCACTTCGGGCGATTTGCCCGATTAACAGTATATAACCGACAAAATGGATTGTCAAGATTTTTTGGTGAATGATGAAGCATTATTATTCGTTGAACGACTATTTGAAGGCGACCTTCGGCGAGAAGGTCTATAAGCTTTCGCTCGATTTGGGGCTGACCTGCCCGAATAGGGACGGCAGTCTTGATACGCGCGGCTGTATTTTCTGCCTTGCGGGAAGCTCGCATTTCGCCTCGACGCAGGAAAGCATCGACGAAAAGCTCATACAGGCGAAGGCGCTCGTCGCGAAAAAGACTAAGGCAAACAAATTCATCGCCTATTTTCAAAGCTATACCAACACCTATGCGCCTATCGATTACCTTAAAAAGGTCTTTTTTGACGTGATCGAACGCGATGAAATCGTCGCGATTTCGATAGCGACCCGCCCCGACTGCCTGCCCGACGAGGTGATCGGGTTGCTTGCCGAGCTGAATTCGATCAAGCCGGTTTGGGTCGAGCTCGGCTTGCAGACCGCAAACGAAAAAAGCGCGGAATATATCAGGCGATGCTATAAAAACGAGATTTACGTTGACGCCGTAAAAAGGCTGAAAGCGGTTGGGATTCAAGTGATTACGCATATTATTCTCGGTCTGCCGAACGAGACGTCAGCCGATATGCTTGCATCCTGCGACCTTGCCGTGAATTCCGGCACCGACGGGGTCAAGCTTCAGCTTTTACACGTGCTTAAGGGCACCGATTTGTATATCGATTACCAAGACGGAAAATTTTCCGCGCTGTCGCTTGATGAGTATATCGAGCTCCTTTTCGCCTGCATTGAGAGGCTCCCCGAAAATGTCGTGGTCCACCGCATCACGGGCGACGCCCCAAAGGCGCATCTTGTCGCGCCGCTTTGGAGCGCCGATAAAAAGACGGTTATGAACCGCATAAATCGCGAAATGGAGACGCGAAATTTAAAACAGGGAAGTGCACTTTCAAAACCTCTTTGACCTGCATATAATATATAAGGAAAATAAACTGCGGAAAAACATCGAAAATTATTCACAATTTGTACAAAATTTGCCGAAAAAACGCCGATTTGTCAAATTTGAGGTTGACAAAGTGAAGATAATATGATAAATATATACTGTTAAAACATAAACTGCTCGTGTTATGCGGTGCCCCCGCATTTACTCGACAGAGCTATGATTTTAGCCTTTTACGGGACGACGTTTCCTGTAAATATTACTTATTGATTATATAACGGCTTTGCCGGCTATATAAAATAAAATTCATTTTAGGAGAAACAAAATGAGCAAGCGTATTTTCGCTTTGGTTCTCGCTTTGGCTATGGCTGTTTGCGTATTTGCAGGCTGTAACAACACTCCTGCTGATACTAGCAGCGCAGATACCTCCAGCGAAACCAGCAACCAGGTTCCTACCGAACCTACCGGCAAGGTTATCATGGGTAACGTTACCGACCTTACCGGCGACTTCCGCCGCCCCACTTTCGCGTCATCCTCTCCCTCTGCTTCCGACCTCGACGTATACAACCTCACCGTTGGCTACTCGACTCTCGAAGCTGACCAGTCCGGCACCTACGTTTGGAACGAAACCGTAGTTAAGAGCCACGACGTTGTTGCTAACGATGACGGCACCAAGACCTTCACCGTTGAAATCAACCCCGGCCTTAAGTACAGCGATGGCAGCGAAGTAACCGCTAAGGACTACATCGTTACCACCCTCGTTTTCTCGACCAACATCGCAGGCGCTGCAGGCGCTATGTCTACCACCGCAGGCTACACCCTTAAGGGCTATGCTGAATTCAACGCATACGACGGCACCAACGACGGCGCAGCTCTCGAAGACGGCACCGTTCCCTCCAAGGCATTCGCAGGCGTACGTCTTCTCGACACCTACAAGTTTGCTGTAACCGTTCAGCCCGACTACGCAAACTACTACTATGCAGAAACCTTCGCTGCATTCGATCCCACTCCCTACAAGCTCTGGCTCGGCGACATCGCTGACATCGCTGACGATGGCAACGGCGCATACCTCACCGACGCTTACTATGAAGCTGAAGGCGACTCCTACAAGATCGTTACTCAGATCGAAAAGGGCCGTAAGGATATCACCGAATATCCCTTCTCCGGTCCCTACGTAATCAAGGAATACGACGATTCCACCAAGCAGGCTACCCTTGAAGTTAACCCCAACTTTGCAGGTAACTTCGAAGGCCAGAAGCCCCTTATCAAGACCGTTGTTTACACCAAGATCGTTTCTGAAACCCAGAACGACGCTCTTAAGAGCGGCGAGCTCGACATCCTCTGCGACCTCACCGGCGGTACCGACGTTAACGCTGGTCTCGCAATCGTTGAAGAAGGCGAAGGCAAGTTCGCTTCCTCCAACTACATGAGAGCAGGCTACGGTAAGATCCAGTTCGTTTGTGACTTTGGTCCTACCATGTTCACCTCTGTTCGTCAGGCTATCTCCTACCTCCTCGATAAGGATGACTTTGCAGACGCATTCTGCGGCGGTTACGGCGCAGTCGTTTACGGTCCTTACGCTGTTGACAGCTGGATGTACAAGATGACCAAGGATGCTATCGAAGAAGGCGTTAACGAATACAACTTCTCCGTAGCAGACGCTAAGAAGGTTCTTCAGGAAGACGGTTGGGTATACAACGCTGACGGTTCCGCATACGACGAAACCAAGGGCGGCGTTCGTTACAAGAAGCTCACCGCTGAAGAAGCTACCGAAACCAACATCAACTTCAAGTCTATCGAAAACACCGACGGTATTGAATACAAGACCGAAAAGGTTGGCGAAGACTACTACATGCCTCTCGTTATCAACTACATCTCGACCGAAAACAACGAAGTTTCCGAGCTTCTCAAGATGAAGCTTACCGACAGCACCGCTGTTAAGGAAGCTGGTATGGTTATCCGTCAGACCGTTGGTACCTGGGACGACCTCCTCTCCGCACTCTACCACGAAACCTTCATCTACGGCATGGCTAACCTTGCTACCGGTTTCACCTCTTCCATCTACGACCAGTCCTTCTATTTCACTGTAGACGACGACCTCTTCTACACGAACTCCAACAACTACCTCAAGGACCCCAAGGACCTTGCATACCTCTACACCGAACACCAGGCAGATAGCTTCGATACCGATAAGGCTAACGTTGATAAGCTCGGTCTCGACTACCTCTCCATGGCAATGGTTTACAAGGCAACCACCGAAGAAGAATATGCATTCTACTTCGAAAACTTCGTACTCAGATGGAACGAAATGGTTCCCGAAATTCCCCTTTACTGCAACGTTTACTACAACGTTTACAACTCCAAGATCCAGGGTCTCGAAGGCGACAACGCACTCAGCCCCTACTGGAGCTTCGCAAAGGCACTTCTTTACTGCACCGTTGCTGAATAATTTTATTTAGTAATATTTGCCGCGGTCCCCGGCTTTGGGGACCGTGTGCAGAATTATGCGTTGATAAACGTATAAAGTAGCATAAACATTCCGGACAGACCGGGTTTCTCGGTCTGTCCGTATTGTGTCTCTTTACACTTTCGCGCGATAGTGCGCAAAAACAGCAAAACCCGTTGCGGATGCAACAAAAAATCCTAAATTCGAATGCAATCGGCGCGACCGCGCCGTGATTGATAGATAAAAACTCCGAAAATTCATTGTGGAGGAAGCTTATGTTAAAGTATGTACTGAAAAGAATAGCATATATGCTTTTGGTGCTTGTTATACTTTCCTTCCTGATGTACGTGATTTACGACATGATTCCCAACGATTTGGCGCGTCAGGATCTCGAGCCTCAGAAGAAGGATCTTATTCAACAGGGCACCTATGACGAAAAATATGCCGAATTACGCTTAAAATACGGTCAGGACGACAAGCTCATTGTTCGTTATTTGCGTTGGATCGGTCTTGCAAAGACCAACGATATTTATAAGGGCGGCGACCCGAGCAGCGGAATCCTTCTTTCCGAAGGAAAATTTGACGGTATCCTTCAGGGCAACCTCGGTTACAGCCGTGTAAAGGGTCTTGACGCCGTCGATTATATCCGTGAGCCTATGGCAAATACCATTAAGCTCAACATCGTGACCACTATCCTGACGCTCGCATTGACGATTCCTCTCGGTATCTTCTGTGCGGTAAAGCGCGGCAGTAAGCGTGATACCGCTGTACAGACGGTCACCATTATCGGTTACAGTATCCCCGTATTTATCACCGCGATTCTGTTCATCTGGCTTTTTGCGGTTATTTTCCCCATCTTCCCCGTAAGCGGTATGAAGACGCCCGGCTCGGATTACGTCGGTATGAGAGCGTTCTGGGACAGGCTCTATTATATGGCTCTTCCCTCGATCGTTATGATCTTCACCTCTTTGGGCGGTATGACCCGCTACGTCCGCGCTGCAATGATCGAAGCGTTGAGCATGGACTGCATCCGCACCGCGCGTGCGAAGGGTCTTCGCGAAAAGGTGGTTATTTACTCGCACGCTTGGAGAAACGCACTTATTCCTATCATGACGCTCGTCATCGGTTGGTTCTTGGGCGTGTTCTCGGGCTCTATCATGGTTGAAAATATCTTCGGCTTGAACGGCGTCGGCAGAGTTTACATCCAATCGCTCACTCAAAGCGACTTTGAAGTCGTTCTTGCGCTTCAGATGTTCTACGTCACCATAAGCCTTGTCGGTAACCTTATTATCGACCTTGCATACGGATTTATCGATCCTCGAATCCGTGTAGACCGCTAAGAAAGGAGCAAAGTCTTTATGAATAACAACAACAAGAAAAAGGGCTTTTTCTCCACTATCGGCGGTTGGTGCAGACGTATGTTTATGGGCACCAAGGCGGATATCGACGTGCTCGCGGTTGAAGAAATCGTAAGCCCCGGTAAGCAGATAGTTAAGAACTTTTTCTCGAGAAAGCTGGCTGTTTGCGCGCTCGTTGTGCTCGTTGCAATGTTCCTTCTCGTGTTCATCGGCCCCTATTTCTTCCCGATCGATCTCGAATACAGCAATCCCTCGCAGAAGCACGCTTCTCCCGGTCTCAATATGATGAAGGTTCCCTCCGAAATGAAGGGACAGATCGAAAATATCTCCTCCAAGGGCGCGTTCTCGGTCGGTCTTTCTAAGGACGGAAAGGTTTTCGTTTGGGGCAGCACCATTTACGACAGTACGGGTATCGACTTCAGCGAAATCCCCGAAGAGGTTTTGAACTCGAACATTAAGTTTGCGTCTGCAGGTAAGGACCACGCAATCGCTATTGCGGACGACGGCAAGATCTACGGCTGGGGTCAAAGCGATCTCGGTCAGTTCGGCTCGGACAGCTCGATGTCGAGCATCGAATTTATGGCGCCCATCCTTCTTATGGACGTCCTCGAAAATGAAACCATCGACGTGAGCACCGTTAAGCAGCTCGAATGCGGCAATCAGGTAAGCGCTATCGTTACCAACGAGGGTAAGGCGTATATCTGGGGTAACTACATGACCGGTGCAAAGAACCAAAAGTCGTTCAAGAAGCTCGATAACGTTGATAAGGTCGTGTTCACCTCCAAATCTGCGGCAGGCCTTCTTAAGGACGGCACCGTAGTTGTCGGCGGCTCGGGCGCTTCTGCGTTTGAAACGTTTGACCTTAACGGCACGATTCTCACTCTTGAAGAAGTAATCAACGGCAGAAAGGCGATCGATATCGCCGCTACCGACGATAACATCGCGATCCTTTTAGAGGACGGCGAGATTCTCATCGCAGGTAACGCTCTTAACGGCGAAAAGGACGTTCCCGTGCTTGACGGCGAAAAGTTTGTCAAGATCAGCGGCGGCGCGATGCACTACACCGGCATCACCGAAAGCGGCAAGGTTTATTCTTGGGGCTCCAACCTCTTTAAGCAGAGTCAGGTTCCCGAGGATCTCGAAGGCGTTGCTAACGTCTTCGTTGGTACCAACCAGAACTACGCTGTCAACGAAAACGGCGAGCTTTTGGACACTTGGGGTCTTAAGGGCTACCTCTTCGGTACCGACCAACACGGCCGCGACGTGTTCGCGCGCGTTATCAACGGCGGTAAGATGACAATGACCATCGGTGCGGTTGCGGTTATCGTATCGAGTATTCTCGGTATCATCATCGGCTGTATATCGGGTTATTTCGGCGGCTGGGTAGATATGATACTCATGCGTGTCACCGAAATCTTCTCCTCGATTCCCTTCCTTCCCTTCGCATTGATACTTTCCGCGGTTCTTAGTACGCGAAGCGTACCCGAAAACACGCGAATATTTATGATAATGGTAATATTGGGCTTGCTTTCTTGGACAGGTCTTGCAAGACTCGTCCGTGCGCAGGTGCTTGCGGAACGCGAAAAGGAATTCGTTCTCGCGGCTAAGTCTATGGGCGTTAAGGAAAGCAGAATCGCTTTCAAGCACATTCTTCCCAATATCATTTCGGTAATTTTGGTTACAATGACTCTCGATTTTGCAACCTGTATGCTTACCGAATCCTCGCTTTCCTACCTCGGCTTCGGCGTTCAGCTCCCGAGACCTACCTGGGGTAATATGCTCGACGGATGTAACGACAGTAAGGTTATCCAGATCTTCTGGTGGCGCTGGTTCTTCCCCGCGCTCTTCCTCGGAATCGCTACGATTTGCATTAACATCGTCGGCGATACGCTCCGTGACGTTATGGACCCCAAATCCAGTGCAGAGAGGTGACGCGATATGGCAATGTTAGAAGTTAAAAATCTGCACACCTTCTTCAAAACCAAGAAGGGTATCGTTAAGGCTGTAAACGACGTTTCCTATGCGGTCGAGCCGGGCAAAACGCTTGGTATCGTAGGCGAATCGGGAAGCGGTAAAAGCGTCTCGGCAATGAGCATCCTCCGCCTTCTCGACGGTAACGGATATATCGCCGAGGGCGAAGTAGAATTCGACGGCGTAGACCTTACAAAGCTTACGCAGGAAGAAATGTACAAAATCAGAGGTAACCATATCTCGGTTATCTTCCAGGAACCGATGACCAGCCTTAACCCCGTATTTACGATCAAAAAGCAGCTTTCCGAACCGTTCATGATCCATCAGGGCATGAATAAGAAGGAAGCGGCTGAAAAGGCTGTCGAAATGCTTCGAGCGGTTCAGATCCCGAACCCCGAAACGGTTCTTCGCCAATATCCCCACCAGCTTTCGGGCGGTATGCGTCAGCGTGTAATGATCGCAATGGCGCTTGCCTGCAAGCCCAAGCTGCTTATCGCTGACGAGCCCACAACCGCGCTCGACGTTACCATTCAGGCTCAGATTCTTCGCTTGATGAACGAGCTTCAGCGCGAAAACGGCACGGCGATCCTCTTCATCACCCACGACCTCGGCGTTATCAACGAAATGGCAGACGACGTTGTCGTTATGTATTGCGGTCAGGTTGTTGAACAGACGTCTGCAAAGACTATTTTCACCGACTGCCCCGTAAGCCACCCCTACACCGAAGGTCTTATGCATTCGATTCCGCGTATCGATAACGTCGGAAAGAAGCTTGAACCCATTCCCGGCGCGGTTCCTCACCCGTTGGCTTTGCCCAAGGGCTGTAAATTCGCTCCGAGATGTAAATATGCAACACAGAAATGTCTGGACGAGGAGCCCTCGCTTGTCGAAGTAGTTCCCGGTCAGAAGATTCGTTGCCACTATCCTGAAAAGGAGGTGCGTCGCAGTGAAGAACACAGAAACGCTCTTGTCGATCACGAATCTTAAGAAGTATTTCCCGATAGCAAAATCGAGCATTTTTCAGCGCGAGCAGTTTTATGTACGTGCTAACGAGGAAATCACCATCGACATCAAAAACGGCGAAACCTTCGGCTTGGTAGGTGAGTCGGGATGCGGTAAGTCCACGCTCGGACGTACCATCCTCCAGCTTTACGATCAGACCGCGGGCAGTACCCTTTATTACGGCAGAACGCTTGACGACTTTGCTCCCGCATACGTTGCAAACACCCTTGTAAACGCAAATAAGTTTATCGCAAGATATAAGAAGATGCAGGAAAAGGCTGATCTCCTCGCAAAAGAGGTTGATGCCGCAGGCGAAGAAGCGACCTTCTTCCAGCATCAGAGCAAGAACCTCGCCGCGGCAGAAGCGCAAACCGCTTTCGCTAACACGGTTAAGATTCTTGGCGGCTTCGCATCGCTTCCCGACGCAAGCGAGGGCGCAAACGCGCTTTACGCACGCTATAAGGTGACAGCAAAGCTCCGCGACCTTAACGAACAGGCTCGCGATTTCGATGCCGACATCGCATATTACGAAGCGATGGCAGAGGAGCTCGAAAACGACGAAGCTATTAAGAACGCAACCGCAAAGGCGAATAAGTGCAGAAATAAGGCAGAGGCTGTCAAGGCAAAGAAGGAAAAGCTTGTTTCGGTCATTGAAGCCTGCGAAAAAGAGCTTGACGCAGCAACCGAAGCGGTCAACGATCTTCGCGCTAAATACGCAAACGATGCAAAATTCGCCGAATACGAAGAAATGCTCGATAACGGCATCGACCTTTCGCGCCTTAAGTATTCCGAAATGCGTATTCTCCGTAAGGACATCCAGATTATCTTCCAGGACCCTTACTCCTCGCTTAATCCCAGACTTACCGTCGGTCAGATCATCGGCGAAGGCTTGACGACCCACAAGTTCTTCAAGAACAACTCGCCTCAGATGAAGAAATACATTCTCGACGTAATGGATAAATGCGGCTTGCAGGATTATATGCTTCACCGCTATCCCCACCAGTTCTCGGGCGGTCAGCGTCAGCGTATCTGCATCGCGCGTGCGCTTGCAGTAAAGCCCAAGTTCATCGTATGTGACGAATGTGTTTCTGCGCTCGACGTTTCGATTCAGTCCCAGATCATCAACCTTCTCGACGAGCTTAAGGAAAAGGAAAACCTTACCTACCTCTTCATCTCGCACGACCTTTCCGTCGTAAGATACATTTCCGACCGTATCGGCGTTATGTATCTCGGCAATATGGTTGAGCTTGGTACCGCAGAGGAAATCTTTGCCGATCCCCGCCATCCTTACACGGTTGCGCTTCTTTCGTCGATTCCGACGACCGATCCCGATTCGGCAAACAAGGAAAGAATCATCCTCGAGGGTAACATCCCCAGCCCCGTAAGACCTCCCGAAGGCTGTAAGTTCCACACCCGTTGCTATATGGCGTGCGAAAAGTGTAAGCGCGTTCCGCCTCCTTACGTTGAGGTTTCGCCCAACCACTTCGTCGCTTGCCACTTCCTCGATAAGAAGATCGATGAAAACGGTAAATATCTCTTTGACGTGAACACCACCAAGGCCGAATAATTATGTTTTTCAAGAAAAGACTTAAAAAGTTCGACCCGAAGGACGAGGAAAACCTCGCAAACGAAATCGAAGCCGGCGGTGGAGTCGAAAAGGGCGACGTTGCGGCGATGCTGATTTCTGCGTTTCTGGTGTTTATCCCCGTCGCGCTCCTTGCATTGGGCGTTCTGGCGCTCGTTGCATGGCTGTTTACAATATAAAAAAGAAGTCCGAACAATATGTTCGGACTTTTTTGTTGCAATAATTAGAAATATCCCCCTCGAAAGGGCGCTCAACATAGTGATAAATCGCCTTAAAAAGGTCATTTTTGCACAATACTGCGGAAAATAAAAACAAAAAGAGGCGTTTTACCGCCTCTTTTGTGTTAAATCTTATTTGATCTTGGGAAGGGATGCAGCTGCAACAGACTGACCAACGCGACGAGACTTTTCGTCGGGGATGTGGAGCTGGATCTTAGCAGCGAGTTCGGGGAATTCTACGTCGAGAACTTCCTGAGCGCGTTCGAGAAGGAGTGCGCCGCCGTCGCCGGAGGTTACACGACCCATGATAAGAACGTGCTTGATGTCATAGAATTCTGCGTAGAATGCGATGGCGTAGCCGAAGTATGCACCGATGGTGTCATAGATAGCAGCAGCGCGTTCGTCGCCTTCCTTCATGAGGCCCTGAACAACCTTGAGCTTTTCAGCAGGGGAGAGGCTTTCGTCGAGCTCGATGCCTGCGAAGGGTGCGAGCTTGATAACGCCGTCCTGAGAGAAGTACTTAACGCCGCAGCCGTAGTCGCCGGACCATTCGTCAACCATGGCGTCCTTGCAGAAGTCAACGGGAGCGAATGCGAGCTCGTTGAGCCAGCCGGTGATGTTGCCCTGAGGATCAACGTAACCAACTGCTTCGGAGGTACCCATAGCAACGCCGAGAACCGAGTTGTCGTTGAGGTTCATAGCGCCTGCGAGAGCGGTAACGTCACCGTCGTTAGCAACTTCGATCGGAATGTTTTCACCGATTTCCTTGCAAACGTCGATGTACATGTTCTTAACCTTTTTATCGAAATCTTCGTCGCTAACCTTAAGGAAGAGGGAAGCAACCATGATTCTGTTGTCAACGTAAACGCCGGCAGAGGAGATACCGATACCGTCAACGCGGGGCATCTTGGAAGCCGCGGTCTTCATAGCATCGAGAATTCCCTGATAGTGATAGTCGGGGTCGGAGTTGATCTTGGGGAACCAAACAACTTCTTCAGAATATACGCTTTCGCCGTCGATAACAGCCGAAACCTTTCTGTCGGATCCGCCTGCGTCGAAGCCGATACGGCAGCCGTCAAGGTGTCTGCCAACGGGAGCTGCGCCGGAAACTTCAACGGGAGCGTCCTCGAGTGCACGAATTTCAACGATGAAGTTGGTTTCGTATACGCGTTCCATAAAGTGAACGTCGAAGTCACGAGTGCCGCCGTAGGAGTAAGCTTCCTTGATCTTGTTACCGATCACTTCGCTACCTGCGATGATGATCTTGTAACCGCCTGCTACCCAAAGCAAAGCCTTAACCATTCTTTCGATAAAGTTGAAGTTTTCTTCGTCGTGGCCGGTGCCGTCCTTGAATACGCGGGTCTTGTAAACAGTGGTGTAGCCCTTGTTTCTTTCAACAGCGATTACAAGGTCCTGACCGTTTTCCTTGGTTGCTTCGCGCATTTCGCGGCAAACAAGAGAAAGGGGAGTAAATTGGGGGTCGAGTTTAGCATTAACCTTAAGCTTCATATCTAGTGTTACCTCCGATAATGGTTTTTTCTACGTTGAATTCGTTATCAGTGATGATAATATCTGCATCCTTGCCGACTTCGATCGAGCCCTTCTTGTCGTCGATGCCGAGTGTGGTTGCCGGATTGAGAGAAGCGCCGTTTACACATTCCCACAAAGGAATGGTGGAGTTGGTGTAAACGTTCCATACGCCCTTGTTGAGGTGGAGAACAGAGCCTGCAACGGTGCCGTCCTCGAGTCTGCAAACGATACCGCGGTAGATGATCTTGTTACCGCCGAGGGTGTATTCGCCTTCGGGAAGGCCGCCTGCGGGGAGGCAGTCGGTGATGAAGCAGAGCTTTCTGCCCTTAAGCTTCCAAAGCATATCGTAAAGTGCGGGATTTACGTGGAACGCGTCAACGATAAGCTCGCAGCTTACGTCGGAATTCATTGCAGCGGTAACAACGCCGGGTGCGCGGTGCGCAAGAGGAGTCATCGCGTTGAAGAGGTGGGTTACGTGACGCATACCAACCTCGGTAGACTTCATAGCGGTGTCATAGTCAGCGCTGGTGTGGCCGATCGACATGATAACGTCGGTGTCGCGGCGGATTTCCTTGATAGCTTCGAAGTTTTCGTCTTCTTCGGGTGCAAGCGAGATGATGCGGATGATGTCCGCATATTCCTTAACGAACTTTGCATCGGGCTTGAGTATGTATTTGGGGTCCTGCGCGCCCTTTTTAGCTTCGCTGATGAAGGGACCTTCGGCGTGAACGCCCAAAATGGTCGAGCCTTCCCAGCTCTTGCTTTCTTCCTTAAGCGCACGGCAAACCTCGAGCGCCTTCTTGATAACTGCCATATCAACAGTCATCGTGGTGGGAAGGTAGCCGGTAACGCCGTTTGCAAGAAGACCCTTGGAAATTGTACGGATGCTTTCTTCCTCGCCGTCGCAAACGTCCTTGCCAAGATATCCGTGAATGTGAATATCGATAAGACCGGGAGCGACGTAGCCGCCCTTCGCGTCGATAACCTCAACGCCCTCGGGGAGCTTGTCTGCGGGAACGATGCCTTCGATCACATTGCTGTAAAGCAGAGCGCTGCCTTCAACAATGCGGTCCTTCAAAATGATTTTGCCGTTAATAATAGCCTTCATTTCAATACTCCTGCATTTGCTGATTTTTCTTTTTCGGTTTGTACACCAAACCGCATTCTACTTCAAATACGATTATATCAAAGGAATCTTGAAAATGCAATAGTTTACGAGAGAAAAACATTGACATAGATTATGATTTATTTATAATTAAAAGTGTCAGTGTGAAAAAATCAAAAACAGGAGTTTTTTAAACTCTCCTGTCCCCGAAAAAACGGGAAAATATTGTATTGAGGAAACCGCGTATGAAAATAATGTTTGTCTGCCATGGCAATATTTGCAGATCCCCCATGGCGGAGTTTATATTTAAAAGAATGCTTGAAGAAAAGGGGATATCCGAGCGTTTTGTTGTCAAATCAAGCGCGACGAGCAGCGAGGAAATTTCCTGGAACGGAATCGGCAACCCCGTTTATCCGCCTGCACGCGCCGAGCTTAAAAAGCACGGGATAGATTGCGGCGGGAAACGCGCCGTTCAGCTTACGCGCGACGATTACGATAATTACGACCTGTTTATCGGCATGGATTCAAACAATATACGCAATATGCACCGCATTTTCGGAAGCGACCCGCAGGGAAAGATCCGCAAAATGATGGACTACACTTCACGCGGTGGCGACGTCGCCGATCCGTGGTATTCCGATCGCTTCGATGTCGCCTATCGCGATATTTACGACGGTTGCTTGGGTCTTTTAAATGAATTGACGAAATAAAAAAGAAGCTTTGAGGAAAACCTCAAAGCTTTTTTCTTATTCTGCTCTTTCAAGTCTGACAGTTACTCTTTTTTCACCGCCGTAAACGCAGGTGTAAAGAGTCAAGGGGTATTCGCCCTCGCCGTATCTCCCCAAATGCATCGCAGACGCAAAAAACAAAAACAAGCCAAACCCTTTTGGGTTCGACTTGTTTTCATTTTGGTGGAGCCGAACCTCGGTTGAATTCGGCGGATATTTCTGGAGATTTTCTCACAAAACTACCCAAAACAGAGGTAAAAATCCCCAACCCGACCTTCCGCATCTTCATCATCGGCAGAAAGGCACTAAATTCCTGCGGAAACCTTGATGCGAAAAAACACAAGCACCGCAACGACAAATGCAATTTCGCGGCAATTTACTTGAAATAGTCAAAAAAGTGTGGTACAATATTACAAACCACACAAGGAGAAAAAATATGTCCAAGCTTATTAAATCAAACGCATTAAGTGGAAAAATTATAGTTACCTTTGGCGACAGTATGACTAATTTTTGCGGCAACTCCTATGCATCGCATATCGCCGAGGATATGGAATTAACGGTTATTAACGCAGGTGCGGGCGGCAACACCACCTACCACGCGCGCGACCGTTTCGAGTCGGACGTGCTCGCGCACAAGCCCGATCTTGTTATCATCGGCTTCGGCGGAAACGATCAGGCAATCCAACGCGATAGCCTCAAAAGCCTTGTTCCGATCGAGGAATACCGCGCAAACCTTGTTTATTTCCTCGAAAAAATCCGCGAGCAGGGCGGCGACGTTGTTTTTATCACCGTAACCCCCACGATGCCCGAGCGTTACACCCCGTGGGATTACAATCTTCACTATGTCTACAACGACGGCAAGGTGCTCGACCGCTATTGCGACGAGATACGCGATATCGCGCGTGA
>JAZRGS010000087.1:0-27375 GCA_045644305.1 Eubacteriales bacterium
AATTCGACGCAGAAGTCGCGGTCGGAAACACCGTCGATGCTGTTCATACAGATGCCGTCGAAGCCCAATTTTTCAGCCTCGTAATATCTGTCGGTCTCATAGGTGGTACCCGCGAGTGCACAGCAGCCTATCGGCGAAATATTCATGCGCTTTTTCATGTCGCTAAATCTGTCGATATCGCGAAGCAGCATCATGCAATATGCCAAGAGATGATGTGCGAACGTTATCGGCTGAGCACGCTGAAGGTGGGTATAGCCCGGCATTATAACGTCCTTGTTCGATTCAACCTGAACCAACAACGCGTTTATAAGCTCCTTAAGCCTTGCGATGATATCGTCCGCCTCGTCGCGGAGATTCATTCGAAGGTCGAGTGCAACCTGATCGTTTCGGCTTCTTGCAGTGTGAAGCTTCTTTCCGACGTCGCCGATGCGCTCGGTGAGCACCTGCTCGACGAACATATGAATATCTTCACATTCCATATTTATGGGAAGATCTCCGCTTTCGATGTCTTGCAGGATCTGTTCAAGTCCGTCGATCAAGGCGTTTGCCTCGTCAACCGAAATGATCCCCTGTGCGCCGAGCATCGAAGCGTGCGCCATACTTCCCTTTATGTCCTGACGGTACATTCTCGAGTCGAAGGAGATCGAGGAATTGAAATCGTCAGCCAATTTGTCTGTGGCGCCTGCGGTTCTGCCCGCCCACATTTTTGCCATGGTGCTTCTCCTTGATTAAAGCTTGCCCTGTTCGCGAAGAGCCTGAACCTGAGTGGGAAGACCCCAAAGGTTGATAAAGCCCTCTGCCTGCTTCTGGTCGTAATCGGATTCGTCGAAGGTTACGAGAGTTTCGGAATAAAGCGAATAGGGAGATGTGGTTCCCGCAGGAATGATGTTGCCCTTGTAGAGCTTGAGCTTAACGGTACCGGTTACGTACTTGTTGCTTTCGTTAGCGAACGCGGTGAGCGCTTCCTGCAAGGGGGAATACCACTTGCCGTTGTAGATAAGGTCTGCATAATCAACGGCGAGCTTCTGCTTAACGTGAAGGGTGTCCTTGTCAACGGTAAGCATTTCGAGCATTTCGTGTGCGAAGTAAAGGATGGTTCCGCCGGGGGTTTCATATACGCCGCGGTCCTTCATACCTACAAGACGGTTTTCTACGATATCGATGATACCGATGCCGTTTGCGCCGCCGACCTTGTTGAGCTCTGCGATGATCTTCGAAGCCTTCATCTTTTCGCCGTTGTATGCAACGGGTGCGCCTGCTTCGAAATCGATGGAGATGTAGGTGGGTTCATCGGGAGCCATCATCGGCGAAACGCCCATTTCGAGGAAGCCGGGCTTATCGTACATAGGCTCGTTTGCGGGATCCTCGAGGTCGAGACCCTCGTGGCTCAAGTGCCAAAGGTTTTTATCCTTGGAATAGTTGGTTTCACGCGATATTTTAAGAGGAACGTTGTGTGCCTCCGCGTAATCGATTTCCTCGTCGCGGGACTTGATATCCCAATCACGCCAAGGAGCGATGATCTTCATTTCGGGAGCGAATCTCTTGATTGCAAGCTCGAAACGAACCTGGTCGTTACCCTTACCGGTTGCGCCGTGGCAGATAGCGTCTGCGCCCTCTGCGATAGCGATTTCGGCAAGCTTCTTACCGATTACGGGACGAGCGAATGCGGTACCGAGAAGGTAGGTTTCGTATTTCGCGTCCATCTTAAGAGCGGGGATGATGATTTCGTCGACCATTTCGTCAACCAAATCTGCAACGATAAGCTTGCTTGCGCCGGTTTTGATCGCCTTTTCTTCAAGGCCGTCAAGCTCGTCAGCCTGACCTACGTTACCTGCAACCGCGATGATTTCGGGGTTGTTGTAGTTTTCCTTGAGCCAAGGAATAATTATAGATGTATCAAGTCCGCCCGAGTAGGCAAGAACAACTTTTTTGATTTCGGATTTGCTCATTTTGGTTACCTCTGAATATTTTTTCATTTTGCGTTGCCCATTATAATCCCGAAAAACCCAAAAGTCAATAGCATTTATGATAAAATATTCAACTTTTTTCATATTTTTCTATATTTTATTGCATAACCCCTTGCATATTGTGTATATTTATGCATTTATTCAGATTTTTGTGTATAATCAAGCATAAAACAAAAGCATGTGGAGTGAATTCCGCATGCTTTTTCATTAAAATTATGTAATTTCAAGCAGCTTTTCGCGCAGCTCGGCGACGCTTTTAACCGGCATTACGCCGCAGCCCTCGAACAGCGCTTCGCTTTTTGTATATCCGTATCCGACGGGGATAAAATCGATATTTGCGTTCTTCGAAACGTTAAGGTCGGGCATACCGTCGCCGACAAGCACCGCCTGATCGGGGGTGAATCCGAAATCCTTGATGATAGAAAGCGTCACCTCGGGGCTCGGCTTCCTGTCGAAATCGGTTCTCACGCCGCGGACGTAGCTGAAAATATCGCCGAAGTAATGCCTTACCATCGGAACAGCCGCCCTGTCATCCTTGTTCGTGATGACAGCAGTGACGATTCCCCTCTCGTTAAGCTCTTTTACAAGCTCGGCAATGCCTTCGTAGGGAGCGGTCAGGTCGTACATTCCCTTTTCATATTCCTTGCGGAAAAGCTCTCTGACCTCGCGACAGAATTCGTCGCTTCCGCCCTCGGGCAGAGCGCGTCGCATAAGCACGAGCGAGCCGTTGCCCAAAAAGCTTTGAACCTCGCTCACTGTACGCGGGGGAAATCCGTACGACGCCAGCGCGCGGTTAATTGCGGCGGCAATGTCGCCTATCGTATCGATAATCGTGCCGTCGAGGTCGAACAGAACTATTTTCTTAGCCGATTTCTTTTTCAAGGTAGATTGCAATGTCCTTAACAGTTTTCAAGCCGGTTGCGTCGTCGGGGATGATGATATCGAGCTCGTCCTCCAAGGTCATGAGCATTTCAACGATATCAAGGCTGTCTGCGCCGAGGTCCTCAACAACCGCCGCGTTGTCGGAAATGTCTGCCGCGTTAATGCGAAGCTGCTTTGCGATTACTTCTTTTACTCTGTCGATAATTGCCATAATAAAAATTCCTTTCGTGTACCGTTTTTCGGTTCTTGCATTTTTATATAATAAATTATAATCGTAAAAAATACAAGAGCTTTTATATTTTTTTACAATTTAAATATTAAATAGAGGTTAATTCGGTTGACTGAAATGAAAAAATATGTTAGAATATACTGATTTATTATATTGCTTGATTGCGGGGCGGAAAATCCGCCGATATTTTGATAAACCGACGGGTAATTTTTATGCTTATTTTGGGAATCGACCCCGGCTTGGCAACCATAGGCTTCGGGCTGGTAATGAAAAACGGCGACAAGTACCGTGCAATAGAATACGGCGCGATCACGACTGCGCCCAAGCAGATGATCGAAAAGCGCTTAAGCGAGATTTACGACGCGATGATCGAGATTCTCACCAAGTACAAGCCCGACTGTATGGCGGTCGAGGAATTATTCTTCAACAACAACATAACGACGGGCATCGACGTTTCGATGGCAAGAGGCGTTATACTCCTTGCCGCCTACAAATGCGGCGTCGATATTTACGAATACACACCGCTTGAGGTGAAAAGCTCGGTTGTCGGCTACGGCAGGGCGGAAAAGCAGCAGGTTCAATATATGGTGCGCTTGATGCTGGGCTTGAACGAAACCCCCAAGCCCGACGACACCGCCGACGCGCTCGCGCTCGCGCTTTGTCACGGAACCCGCATGACATCCTACAAATAACAACGGGAGGCATTCAAAATGATACATTTTATTCACGGCACCTTGGCTTCGCTTACGGGTGATTACGCGGTTATCGACTGCGGCGGCGTCGGCTTTAAAATGGGAATATCGGTTGCCACAAGCTCGCGTCTTTCTATGAAGAACGGCAAGGACGTGCTGCTTTACACCTATATGGCTGTCAGCGAGGACAACATTTCGCTTTACGGCTTTTCGGAGGAGGACGAATTGAACCTTTTCCAGAAGCTTATTTCGGTTTCGGGCATCGGCCCCAAGGCGGCGATGTCGATTTTGGGCACCTTTGCGCCCGACGATCTTCGCGCGGCGATCGCAAACAACGATGCGAAAACCATCGCGCTTGCTCCCGGAATCGGTCTTAAAACCGCACAAAAGCTCATAATCGAGCTTAAGGATAAAATCGGCGCGGGCGAAGCTGTGCTCAGCACGGGCGGCGGCGACGTCGGCGCAAACAAGGAAAAGGCGGTTCAGGTCATCGACACGCTCGCCCTTTACGGCTTCCCGCGTGCAAAGGTCACCGAAGCCTTGAAAAAGCTCGATATGAACCTTTCGCTTGAGGAGCTTATCGCTCAAACCTTGCGTATTCTCGGAAAGGAGGCAGGACGCTAAATGCCTATTAATTCCAAGATTCCCGATTATTCCGAGGATTTCGATTTTGAAAGCCGCCTCACCGCGGCGGAATTCACGGCAGAGGACGTCGATAACGAATTTTCTCTGCGTCCCAAGTCGCTTTCGGAATACGTCGGTCAGCAGAAGGTTAAAGACAATCTTTCGGTCTTTATAAAGGCGGCGGCATCGCGAGGCGATTCTCTCGATCACGTGCTTCTTCACGGCCCTCCCGGCTTGGGTAAGACCACGCTTTCCTGCATCATCGCAGGCGAATTGGGGGTAAACCTCAAGGTCACCAGCGGCCCCGCGATCGAAAAAGCGGGCGACCTTGCCGCGCTTCTCACAACGCTTGAAAGAAACGATATTCTTTTTATAGATGAAATCCACCGCTTGCCTAGACAGGTCGAAGAGGTGCTTTACCCCGCGATGGAGGATTTTGCACTCGACCTTATGATGGGCAAGGGCCCATCGGCACGCTCTATCCGAATTCCCTTGAAGCCCTTTACGCTTATCGGCGCAACGACGGGAGCGGGTCAGCTCTCCTCCCCGCTTCGCGACAGATTCGGTATGTCGTTCAGGCTTGAGCTTTACACTCCCGAGGAGCTTGCGCTTATTATCACGCGCTCGGCGGGCATTTTGGGTATTCCCATCACCGCAGACGGCGCTTACGAAATCGCGCTCCGCTCGAGAGGAACACCGCGTATCGCAAACCGCTTCTTAAAGCGCGTGCGCGACTTTGCAACGGTAGAGGGCGACGGCGTTATCGATTTTCATATCACCAGAACCGCGCTTGATGCGCTTGAGGTCGACGCGCTCGGTCTCGATTCGGTCGACAGGCGTATGCTTTCGGCAATAATCAAGCATTTCGGCGGCGGACCTGTCGGACTTGAAACCCTCGCCGCGGTTATCGGCGAAGAAGCGGTTACGCTTGAGGACGTTTACGAGCCTTATCTGCTTCAGCTCGGATTTTTGAACCGCACCCCGCGCGGAAGATGCGCAACGGCGGGCGCCTACCGTCATTTGGGGCTCGAGGTTCCGAGCAGTATGGTCGAGCAAATAAGCTTTGCCGACGAACTGTAAACCTTAAATTTTGACCCTCGGAGGAAATATATATGTATTCTGCCAACAATTGGAAGGAATACCGCCTGCTTGACGCAAACGGCGGCGAAAGACTTGAAAAATGGGGTGATTACACCCTTATACGTCCCGATCCGCAGGTTATTTGGAGCGGCGAACGCGATCTTTCCGGCTGGAAAAAGGCGGACGGAATCTATCGCAGATCGCGCTCGGGCGGGGGCGAATGGATAAAGAAGGACGTTCCCGAGGAATGGATAATTTCCTACGGCGACCTTAAGTTCGGCATTTCCCCCATGGGCTTTAAGCATACGGGGCTTTTCCCCGAGCAGGCGGCTAACTGGGATTGGTTCACCAAGCTTATCAAAAACAGCGGACGCGAAATAAAGCTTTTGAACCTCTTTGCCTATACCGGCGGCGCAACGGTTGCGGCGGCTAAGGCGGGCGCATTTGTTTGCCACGTCGACGCGAGCAAGGGCATCGTCGCAAAGGCGAAGCGCAACGCAGAGCTTTCCGAAATTCCGCAAAACAAGATCAGATATATCGTCGACGACTGCTTTAAATTCGTCGCAAGAGAAATTCGTCGCGGCAACAAATACGACGCGGTCATTCTTGACCCGCCCTCGTTCGGACGCGGTCCGGGCGGTGAAAAATGGGTCATCGAGGAATGCTTGGACGAGCTTGTCGGCTTGGTTTGTCAGGTTCTTTCGGACGAGCCGCTGTTCGTGCTTCTCAATTCCTACACGACGGGTCTTTCGCCCGCGGCAAACGGATACGTTTTAAGAAAGCACACACGCAGATTCGGCGGAAGCGTCGAAAGCCGGGAAATCGGCATCCCCGTTGAAAGCAGCGGTGAAATACTTCCCTGCGGTGCCGCTTCGCGCTGGACGCCTTAAGGCCTCGCGCTTGTCGCAAAACGCGTTTTGTTTTGAATTGATTTTAAGTTTTCATTGAGTTATAGGTATAGTAATGTCTTTTATCGAAGCAAGAGGGGTTGAGTTCGGATACTCGCCCGAGGAAGAAAAGGTAATAAACGGCATCGATTTGAAGATCGAAAAGGGCAGCTACGTCGCCATCCTCGGTCATAACGGCTGCGGAAAAAGCACGCTTGCGAAGCTTTTGTGCGGTATTCTTTTGCCGACCTCGGGGGAGGTCCTTGTCGACTTGATGAACACAAGCGACGAAGAAAACGCCTTTGAGATACGCAAAAAATGCGGTATGGTCTTTCAAAATCCCGACAATCAGCTTGTCGCAAGCATTGTCGAGGAGGATATCGCCTTTGCGCCCGAAAATTTGGGGCTTCCGCGCGAGGAAATACGCGCACGCGTCGATAAGGCATTAAAAACCGTCGGCATGGAGGACTATGCCGAGCACGCAACCTATAAGCTTTCGGGCGGACAGAAGCAAAGAATCGCCATCGCAGGGATTCTCGCGATGAGTCCCGAATGCATCGTTTTCGACGAAGCGACCGCGATGCTTGACCCGAACGGACGCAAGGATATTGTAGCCGCCATGAAGCGCTTGAACGAAGAGCACGGAATGACGGTCATCACCATCACCCACTACATGAACGAAGCGATCGAAGCGGACAGAATCATCGTTATGAGTCAGGGTATGATTATCGGCGACGGCACGCCCGAGCAGATTTTCTCGAAGGTCGAGGAATTGAAATCGGCTTCGCTTTCGGTGCCTCAGGTAACCGAGCTTTTGTATATGCTCGAGCAGGACGGTCACGATATGCCGCGCGGTATTCTCCACGCGATGGATGCCGCCGACGTTTTGGAGGCATATATCGGAGGGCAGAAAAATGGCTAATGCTCTTGAATTGAAAAACGTAAGCGTCATTTACGGCGAGGGCACCCCCTTCCGCAAGGCGGCGCTTGATTCGATAAACACCTCGTTCCCTCAGGGCGAAATCACCGGCATTATCGGCCACACGGGAAGCGGAAAAAGCACGCTTGCCTCGCTTTTGAACGGGCTTATGAAGCCGACCGAGGGCGAAATTCTTCTTTTCGGCGAAAATATTTGGGCAAAGCCGAAGGAAATGAAAAGCATCCGAAGCCGAGTCGGCTTGGTATTTCAGTACCCCGAATATCAGCTTTTCGACGAAACGGTCGAATCGGATATAGCGTTCGGACCGAAAAACATCGGTCTTGACGATGAAGAAATCAAAAAACGCGTCCGTCTTGCCGCGGATTTTTGCGGATTGAGCGAAAAAGAGCTGAAAAAATCGCCCTTTGAGCTTTCGGGCGGACAAAAAAGGCGCGCCGCGATTGCGGGAGTGCTTGCGATGCGTCCCGAAATTTTGGTGCTCGACGAGCCTGCGGCGGGACTTGACCCGAAGGGCCGCGAGGAAATTTTCACAGGCCTTACCGAATACAAAAAGGAATTCGGCGCTACGCTTTTGATAATCTCGCACAGCATGGAGGACGTCGCGAAGTATGCCGACAGAATCCTTGTTATGAAGAACGGCAAAATATTTTTGCAGGGCGGGGTCGAGGAAATATTTATGCAAGCCGAAAAGCTTTTCGACGCAAATTTAGACCTTCCTCAGATAACCAAGCTGTTTATCGAGCTTAAAAAGCGCTCGATTTGTCAATCCACCGACGTATATACGGTCGGATACGCTAAAAAAGAGATCGAAAAAATCATCACTTCAAGGTAAACAACGGCAAACGCCGTCGGAGATAAATATGCTTAAGGACGTGACCTTTGGTCAGTATTATCCCGGAAATGCCTTACTGCACCGCACAGACCCGAGAATAAAGCTGATACTGCTTATCGAATATCTTATATTCGTGCTCGTCGCAACCACCGAGCTTGCGATCGCGGCGTCGCTTTTGTTCACGGTGTTCCTCATCGCGGTTTCGGGGGTCAAATTCGGTATATTGATAAAATCGGTGAAGCCGTTGATATTCGTGCTTGTCTTCACCGCAATAATCAATTTGTTTTTCACGGCAGGCGAGGGCGACCCGCTTTTTGCCTGGAAATTCATAAAAATCTACGCTAACGGCATCAGAAACGCGATATTTATGCTTTTGAGGCTGGTTATGCTTGTGCTCGGCACGAGCGTGCTGATATCCTTTACGACCAGCCCGCTTCAGCTTACAGATGCTATCGAAAGTCTTTTGGGCCCGCTTAAGAAAATCAAGGTGCCGGTTCACGAATTTGCGATGATGATGTCTATCGCGCTCAGATTCATCCCGACGCTTATCGAGGAAACCAACAAGATAATTTCGGCACAAAAGGCGAGATGCGCGGATTTCGAAAGCGGAAACGTCATAAGACGCTTAAAGGCGCTTATTCCGATACTCATTCCCCTCTTCGTTTCGGCGGTGCGCCGCGCCGAGGAGCTTGCCGACGCAATGGAATGTCGTTGCTATCACGGCGGCGAGGGACGCACAAAGCTTAAGGTAATGAAGGCTCGTGCGGGCGATTATATCTTCCTTTTTGCGGTTACACTTTTTACTGTCGCAATTTTCTTCCTTAACAGGATTACTTTCGCGGAGGCGTTTGAATTTTGCAGGGCTATATTCTCAAAATAGCATATAAAGGGACGAATTACTGCGGTTGGCAGGTTCAGCCCGAAAAGCCGACGGTTCAAGCCACGCTTCAGGCGGCGGCGACCGAGGCGTTCGGCGTCGAGGTGACGCTTACAGGCTGCAGCCGAACCGATTCGGGGGTGCACGCACGCGGATTCGTCGCGCTTTTGGAGGGAAATCTTCCCGATATAAGCTGTGACGCGCTTCCCTTGGCGATAAACACCAAGCTGCCCGAGGATATTTCGGTATTATCAGCCGAAAAAGCCGACGAGGGATTTCATCCCCGCTATTCGGCAAAGGGCAAGGAATATATTTACAGAATCCGCAACACCCGCATACGCGACCCCTTTGAAAATGATTTCTGCTGGCTGTTCCCGAAAAGGATCGACGTCGATTTGGCGAATAAATTATGCCGAGAGTTTGTCGGCAAAAAGGACTTTTGCGCATTTATGGCGGCGGGATCCAAGATAATCGACACGGTTCGCGAGGTCAAATATTTCAAAGCCGAGCGCGACGGCGACGACGTCGTTTTCACGGTTGCGGCGGACGGGTTCTTATATAATATGGTAAGAATTATGGTCGGAACCGTGGCTTACGCTGCATCGGGAAGCGAAATGATGCCGATTTCCGACATTATCGAATCGCGCACGCGCGCAAACGCAGGCATCACCGCGCCCGCGAAGGGCTTGACGCTCAACCGAGTGTTTTATTAGTGTTTTATTAAAGCTTTTATTATTAAAGGAGGCATGGCATGGGAGCTTTTTCGGTTTTTTCCGACAAAAAGAAAAAGAAGCGCGAAACCCCGACGATTGAGGCGCATTATACCCGATTGGCGAGATACGCATCCCTTGCGAGATATGCTGTCCTTGTGGTTATCGTACTCTTCGCGGTTTACGCGTTTTCCTTCCACTCGAACGAGATAACCATCGAAAATTTCGAATATATGATGAAGTTCCTTAACGTCGGCGACGATGAAAACACCTACGTCGGCAGCCACATCGCCTTTGACGGAAGCAAGGGCAACCGCGGAATTATTTACAAGGGCGACCTTGCCATTCTTAACGAAAACGGACTTACCGTTGCGGGCTGGGACGGCGACGTTATTCTTCGCGAGGTGTTCACCTTCGACCACCCGAAGATGATAGAAAACGGCGTCAACCTCTTTTGCTACGACTTGGGGGGCAAGGAATTGAGGATATTCAATTCCTATTCACAGCTTCAAAGGCTTCAGTACGATTACCCCATCCATTGGGTCTCGACTGCAAAAAGCGGCGAATTTGCGGTTGTCAGCTCGGCAAAGGGCTACCGCTCTGCCGTTTACGTATACGACAAGGATTTCAGAATCCGTTATTCGCGTCTTTTCGGCGATAAATACGTCGATTTCACGGCAATTTCCCCCGACGGACAGGAATTTATAACCGCCGCACACTATTCCAAGAAGGGCAACCTTGTCACACAGCTTGCAAAATTCAACATAAATCAGGAAAACGCCGTGTTTGAAACCGAATTCATAGGCGAGATACCGCTCGGCATATATTACACCGAGGCGGGATATTGCCTTTTGACGACCGACACGATGCGCACTTTTGATAACGAAAACAACGTTATTTGCGAGGTTTCGTTTAACGACAACAAGCTTTTATCGGGCAAGGTGTTCGATAAATACGCGCTTATCAACTATTCTATGGACGGACTTTCGGGCGGTACCGAAGCAACCGTTTACCTTCACGACGGCAGCGTTTGCTTTAAAAAGCAGTTTAATACCTCGCTGACCGATTCGATAATCTGCGGTGACAAGCTTTATACCCTCTCGCCCGGAGTGCTCACCGAATGTGACGTTGTAACCGGAAACGAGCGAGTTTTTGAAATCCCCACCTCTTATTCCTCGCTTGTCGCGGACGGAGATTCGATTATACTCTTTTCCGAAAACCGCGCCGAATACTTTGACACCGAAAAAGGAGAATAATCATGGGCTTTTTGCTCGATATAATTATTATAGCCATAATCTCGCTGACCGTATTTTTCGCGGTCAAGCACGGATTTGTACGAACCGCGATCAGCGCCCTTTCCTTTGTTCTCGCGATTATCATAACCGCGATGTTTGCGCCGACGCTTGCCGACAATTTAAAGCAGACCTCGATTGCCGAATCGATTCAGGAAACCACCGAGGCAAAAATCGAAAATATGCTCTCGAACAACGAAGAAAACATTTACGTTCTGCTTAACGGCGAAAACGACGAGTTCAACAGCCTCGTTAAGGTGGCGGGACTTGAGCTTGACGACTTGAAGGAATGGTACGAATCCTCCCCCGCGAGCCTTGAGGACAAGGAGGAAATGCTCGCAGAGCGCATTTCGAATCCCATAATCGACATAATGGCTTCGCTTTTGGCGGTCATTGTGCTTTTCCTCGGAACACAGCTTGTTTTGCTCATCGTTGCGATAATTCTCGACAGGGTCGCATCGCTTCCGATTCTCAGAACCGCGAACAAATCGCTTGGGCTTGCGCTCGGAATAATCCTTGCGCTGTTCCGCGTCTTCCTTTTCTGCTTTATCGTTGACCTTCTCATCAACAACGCGCCGTTTATCGACAACAGGTTTATAGATATGCTCGACCCCGACAACACCCTCCTTTATTCCTTCTTCAGTAAGATAGACGTTTTCTCGTTCTTTATTTAAGGCATATCCCAAGGAACGAACAAGAGGCAAAAAATGAAACACATCCCGAATATTTTATCGTTCATACGATTGCTGATGATTCCCGTATTCGTCGTTTGCTATTTCGAATACACCGAGCCTTCGGTAACCTACAAGGCCGCGTTGGTGTACCTCATCGCGTGGCTCACCGACCTGCTCGACGGATATTTAGCGCGTAAAAACAATTGGATAACCGATTTAGGCAAGGTGCTCGATCCGGTAGCAGACAAGCTTATGCAATTTACGGCGGCGCTCTGCTTTGCGATTGACAACGTTTGGTTCCTTATCGTTGCAATACCCTTGTTTGTCAAGGAAACCATTATGCTTATCGGCGGTATCCTTGTCAAAAGGCGCAAAAAGATCGTCGTTCAGGCATTGTGGTACGGAAAGCTCGCGACGGTTATACTTTTCGTTTGCGCACTTATGCGAATTTTCATCAGAAACTCAATCACCCTTGACGCAATCATCTGCTGCATAATGCTTTCTATGCTCATCTTTTCGCTGATGATGTATTATTTCAAGGTATTCAAGGGAAAATACAACGAAACCATACGCAACAAACGTGAGGAGACACTTTAAATGGAACTTAAAAGATGCTCGCGCTGTAACATCCGCCCTGCGATAATTTTCGTTCAGAAAAGCGTTGCGGGTAAGGTTACCAGCGAGGGATATTGCATAAAATGCGCTCAGGAGCTCGGCATCAAGCCGATCGACGATATCCTGAACCAAATGAACATCAGTCCCGAGGAGCTCGACGCGATAAGCGAGGGCATGAACGGACTTATGCCGATGGACTCTGTCGACGGCGACGACGAGGGCAGAGCGCCTTCGATCGACCTTGAAGCGTTTTTTGGAAACAACAAGCCCCAAGAGGGTGCCGAAAAAGCCGAAAACGGCGACAACAAGCAGCAAAAAAACCAGAAAAAGCGCGGTGTGAGCTATCTTCGCGATTTTTGCATCTGCCTTACCGAGCGCGCGCGCGACGGCAAGCTCGACAACATCGTCGGCAGAGAAAGCGAATTGGAGCGAGTAATTCAGATACTTACCAGACGCCAGAAGAACAACCCCTGTCTCATCGGTGAGCCGGGTGTCGGTAAGACCGCTGTTGCCGAAGCGTTGGCGCAAAAAATCGTTTCCGGCGAGGTTCCCTATAAGCTCAAGGACAAGGAAATTTATCTTGTCGATATGACGGCTGTCGTTGCAGGAACCCAATTCCGCGGACAGTTTGAAAACAGAATGCGCGGTCTTATCGAGGAGACCAAAAAGGCGGGCAACGCTATCCTTGTCATCGACGAGGTCCATTCTATCGTCGGCGCAGGCAACGCCGAGGGCGGCATGAACGCCGCAAACATTTTAAAGCCCGCACTTTCGCGCGGCGAAATTCAGCTTATCGGAGCAACGACTCTTAAGGAATACCGCCAATATATCGAAAAGGATGCGGCTCTCGAACGCCGATTCCAACCGGTTATGATCGGCGAGCCCTCGATTGAGGACAGCGTAAACATTTTAAGAGGCATTAAAAAATATTACGAGACCCACCACGGAATCACCATTCCCGATTATCTGTTGCGCAGAATGGTCACGCTTTCCGAGCGTTATATTACCGACAGATTCCTTCCCGACAAGGCGATCGACCTTATGGACGAGGCATGTGCGCACATGGCGATGCATTCTCCCATTATCAATGAGATCGAAAGCCTCAGCGTAGAAATCAAAAAGCTTCGCGACGAGCTCAATCCGCTTGAAAGCAAGGAAACTCCCGAGGAGGACGATTTCCGCCGCATCGCGGATCTTAAAACGGCGTTGCTTCAGAAGGAGGCGCGCTTCAATCAGCTTTCGGCAGAAAGAGACGGACTTAAATTGACCGACGCCGAAATCGCACGCGTTATCGAGGTTTGGACGGGCATCCCCGCGACAAATATCAGCGAAAACGAATTTATGAAGATAGAGCGCCTTGAATCCGAGGTCAAAAACCGCATCATCGGTCAGGATGAGGCGGTGGCTTCGGTCGCAAAGGCGATAAAGCGCTCCCGCGCGGGCATTTCTTATAAGAAAAAGCCTGTTTCCTTCATTTTTGCGGGAAGCACGGGTGTCGGTAAGACCGAGCTCGTAAAGGTGCTTGCGCGCTATTTGTTCGACTCGCCCGAGGCGCTTATCAGGCTCGACATGAGCGAATTTATGGAAAAGCACTCGGTTTCGCGCATAATCGGCTCGCCTCCCGGCTACGTCGGCTATGACGACGCGGGACAGCTTACCGAAAAGATTCGCAGAAAGCCTTACACCGTCGTGCTTTTCGATGAAATCGAAAAGGCGCATCCCGACGTTATGAATATTCTGCTTCAAATACTTGACGACGGCAGAATCACCGACGCGCACGGCAAGGAGGTCAACTTCGAAAACACCGTCATTATTATGACCACCAACGCGGGCAGCAGCGAGGGCAGCTCTATCGCGGGCTTTGGCGAAAGCGTTACTCAAAACGACAACGCCAAGGTTATGAAGGCGCGTGAATCCTTCCTTCGTCCCGAATTTATAAACCGCGTCGACGAGATCGTTGTGTTCAACCGTCTCACCCGCGACAACTTCAAGGAAATTTGCAAGATCATGCTCGGCGATCTGCAGGAGGTGCTTGCCGAAAAGGGTATATCCTTCAGCTTCGCCCCGGCGCTTGTCGATTATCTTGCGGTTAAGGGATATTCCGAAAAATACGGCGCGCGCAACCTGCGCAGGCTGATACAGACCGACGTGGAGGATGAGCTGGCGAACGTTATCGTTGCATCCTACCAAGACCCTGTTTCGATAATTTCCGCCGACGCAGTAGACGGACGCGTTGTTATTAACACAGTAAAATAAACCCTAAGAGGTTTGAAATGGCAGAAAACGGAAGAAATAAATTAAAAATCAAAACCGTTTCGAGCACACAATTTGAAGAAGAGCTTACCTTCTCCCCCGAGGAAATGCAGCCGATAGAGGTTGCCGAGGCGCTTGAAAGCGACCTCGTTATGGGCAAGACGCTTAAGCAGATAAAAAAGGCGCGAAAGCTTTTCGGCACGAATGAGATCCGCCGAGAATTCAGGCTTTCCTTCCGCGAAAGCCTTAAAAATCAGTTCAAGGGACTTATCGGCGTCTTTCTTATCATATCCTCGGTAATTATGTATCTCTTCCGACCGAACGAGCCAACCTATCTCGCGATGGCGTTTACCGTCGCATTGATAATGTTCTTCAACGCTTTCGCCGAATTCCGCGCAAGCATCGCGTTGAGGCTTCCGAAAAAATATTCGTCGTTAAAGGCGAAGGTCGTGAGAAACGGCGAGGAAAGCCTGCTTGATTCGCGAATACTCGTCCCGGGCGATCTGATAACGCTTGAGGAAGGGATGATGGTCCCTGCCGACTGCAGAATCGTCGACGATATGAATTTGTGCGTAATGGAAACCCACGTAAGCGGCTCTGCGGGCAGCGTTGCCAAGGACGGCAGATATCTCGCACGCGACGGAAGCGAGGTCATAAGCCCTAATATGCTTTATGCGGGCAGTATCGTTACCTCGGGCCACGCAAGTGCGATAGTTTGCCGAATCGGAAGAGACACGCTTCATCGCCGTATGCGCGAAAATATCGACGATTACACTCCCCCGATAATGAAGTACGTTCGCTCGCTTTGCAGATTTATGTCGGTCGGCTCGCTGTTCGCCTGTATGCTGATGCTTGTCATCGGCGTGCTTGCGGGTGCCGATATTACCGATTGGTTCATCGTTTCGGTGGCGATCGGCGCAAGCTCGCTTTGCGACAGTATGGTTTCGCTTTGTGCCTCGTCGCTCGGCTTCGGCTGTAAAAAAATGGCGGAGGACGGTATGGTCGTGAAAAATTACGGCTGTATCCAAAAGCTCGCCGCGACCGATACGATAATGTGCGGCAGAAACCTCGCGTTTCCTCCCAAAAGAATCGCGCTTACGGGAATGTTTTTCTCGGGCAGGAATTACGACCGCGAAAAGCGTCCCGACGAAACGGCAGAGGAGCTTTTGAAGCTCTTGCTCGTTTGCTCCGACGCAAAGAGGACCACCGCGGCGGAAAAGAAAAAGACCCGCGGACTTCCCGAATACTCGGGCACGCCGATCGACGACGCGATCGTCGATTACTTCGGCGAATGGAACAAGCCGATAGGCATGATTCGCGAGCAATACATAAGAATGGACGCAGAATATTCGCTTTCGGGCGATATTTCGCGTATGCTGGTGCTTAAAAACGGAAAAAATACGGTTATAGTCAGGGGCTCGCCCGAAAATATACTTTCGCGATGCGTTGGATACACGCTCGACGGAAGCGACTATAAATTAAGCGATTTTACCCGTAAAAAAATACTTTCTGCCGCCGAGGACGCGGCAAGAACCTCGAGCTTTTTGGTGGCGGTTGCCTGCGGTGAAACCGAAGCGGACAGCCTGCGCGACATCGAAGCCGAGCACAGATTGATATTCAAGGGCTTCGTTTCCTTTGCGAGCTCGTTGGATCCCGGCGTTGCAGAGGCGGTGTACCGTTGCGAAAACGCGGGCATCGAAACTCTGCTGAACTCAAACGACGCCTATTACACGGCATTGAACTCGGCAAAAAGTGCGGGCATCATCACCGACGAATCGCAAATGGTCACGGCAGAGCAGCTTCGCTCCTGCTCACGCGGGCTTTTGATAGCGAATCTGCCGTTTTACAAGCTTTTCCTTAACGTCGACGACGGAGAATGGAACGATATAATCAACCTACGCAAGGAAAGCGGCAGAACCGCCGCGGTTACGGCCGAGCGCATTAACGAGCTCCCGAATCTTGCATCCGCCGACGTTTCGATAGTTCCCGAAAGCTCCTGCGATACCTTAAGAATGACCGCAGACGCGATGATGCTCGGAAGCGGAATCAACCTGATTTCCGACGCGATACTCAACGCGAAAACCATCTGCCGAAGGATCAGCTCGGTGCTTTCCTACCTCCCCGTTGCGATTATTATTATGATAGTCGCATCGCTGTTCACGGCGTTCCACACACAAACCGTGGCGTTCCGTGCACAGGACGTTCTGTTTTCGGGTATGATATTCAACCTTGCGTTTGCCTGCGCGCTCGCATTCGAGCCGCGAAACCCAAAAAATCTGCGCGACGCATACCCCTTCTCGTCAAAAAACCTTAATATCAACGATTTTATTTACCCCTTAATGTTCTCGATGGGCGGAGGCTTCGTTCTTTACTTCATAGCCTCTGCAACCCAAAGTCATACCTGCACGATGCTTTCGCTGACCATGATTCTGTTTCTTTACGCAGGCTCGGTAGCGTCGCACGGCGGTGTGTTTGCCGCAAAGCGATTCGGCAACAGACTGCTTTATCTGTGCGGTATCGGCGTCTTGCTTGTAATTTTCGCATTGGTCTGCACGAGCTTCGGGCACAAGGCGTTCGGCTACGGCGTACCCGAGGCGAGCAAGCTTACCTTGTCCGCGGTGCTGATTTTGGCGTATTTTACCGCAACTCAAATCGCGAGATACTTTATTTCACCCAAGGGCAAGCAGGAAATCATGAAGGATGAACCGTCCGAAGACGCCGCCGACGCGCCCGAAGCGCAAGGCGACGAAGAAGAGGCAGTCAACCGTTCCTCCGAGGAATTTACCGATTTCTTTGAGGACGATGAAGATGAAAAAGAAAATGAAAATAATCAAAACGAAAGGAGCGACGGCAATGACTAAGATAACCGCTGATATGCTCGTAGGCGACGTGCTCGACGCACATCCCGAGCTCGCAAAATTCTTCCTCGAAATCGGCATGCACTGTCTCGGTTGCCCGATGTCGCGCGGCGAAAGCATCAAGGATGCTTGCTCTGCACACGGTCAGGACGCAGATGCTTTGCTCGAAAAGCTCAACGCTAACATCTAATTTCACAAAAAACAAAAAAACAAGAAAGGAATGCGTTGGTAGATACGAAATTTGTCAACTTCTGTCCTGTGACCGACTATCGTGACGAAACCTGCAGATCTTAAAGGTCGCGGATAGACGCGAATTAGTGAAACCTGCAGATCTTAACGGTCGCGGGGAGATGCGAATTAGTGAGACTTGCAGGTCTTAACGGTCGCGGATAGATGCGAATTAGCAGAGCCTGCAGATTTTAACGGTCGCGGGGAGAAGTTAACAATCAAAGTCTACATAACAACGCGAAACTAAAAATGGCTAAAAAAGAAGGATTCTTCTCTGAATTCAAAAAGTTCATCACCAAGGGCAACATTCTCGACATGGCAGTCGGCGTTATCATGGGTGGCGCGTTCGGTAAGATCGTAACCTCGCTCGTTAACGACATCATCATGCCCGCAGTCGGCCACCTTTTCGGCGGTCAGTCGGTTTCCGACCTCAAGTACGTGCTTAAGGAAGCTGTTCCCGAAGTACCCGCAACCGAAACCACCGCGGCTGTTCCCGCTGTTCCCGAGGTTGCAATCAAGTACGGCCAGTTTATTCAGTACATAGTAGACTTCCTCATCGTTGCTTTCTGTATGTTCATCGTTATCAAGATCTTCATGAACATGCGCACCAAGCTCGAAAACCTTAAGAAGAAGGAAGAAGAAGAAGCACCCGCACCCGAAGCTCCCGCAGAACCCAGCGTTGAAGAAAAGACCCTCGCAACCCTCAACGACATCAAGGCTCTTCTCGAAAAGAACGCTAACAATGGCTAAATACCTTTTGGGTATTGACGGCGGCGGTAGTAAAACCGATTTTTTGCTGTGCGACCTTGAATTGAACGAGGTCGCACGCCGTTTTTCATCGCGGTCAAACCCCAACGATATCGGCATTGACGCGGTTTTGGCGCTTCTGCGCGAGAATATAACTGCACTTCTTGACGATTCAGGCATCGACAAAAACGACGTCGCCGCAGCCTTTGCAGGAATTGCGGGACTTACAAGCTGTGATTACGCGAAAAGGGTATCATGTCTGCTTAAAGAGCTGCTTCCCAACGCAAAAGTCGACGCGCTTCACGACGGAATCAACGTGCTTTACGGCGCATTTCCCGAAAGCGACGGGGTAAGCATTATCTGCGGAACCGGCTCGTCCTGCTTTGTGAAAAGGCAGAACGAAATCATCCGCATCGGCGGCTACGGCTCGTTTGATTTGCTCGGAAACGGCTATGAAATCGGACGAAGCGCTATCGCTCACGCATTAAAAACCCACGACGGACGCGAAAAAGAGGGCATTTTGGAGGAGCTGCTTCACGAAAAATTGGGCGACGACTTCCTAAAGGCGCTCGATTCGCTGCTTTTGATGTCAAAAGATGAGCTTGCAAGATTTACGCCGCTTGTTTTCGAAGCGGCTGAAAAGGGCGACGCTAACGCGCTTCAGATAATACGCGAAAATATGGAATACATCGCTCAGCTCATCAACCGCGCAGGCGATTATTTCGATTCGACCTACCCTGTGGCGCTTGCGGGCGGTGTCCTCAATGCCGATTTGTCGGTTTCTCTGATTTCGTCAATGATAAATCCGAAAGCAAGCCTTGTTCATAAAAGCCTCGCGCCCTCGTTCGGTGCGGCGGCAAAAGCAAAATCGCTTATAATGAATTAAAGAGCAACCGCGGTTGCTCTTTTTTTCTTATCCAACAAAGCAAAAAGGACTGCAAAGACAGTCCTTTTTAATTTAACGTTTTTTAGTTCATAAGGGCTATTCTTATTAACCAATCGTATAGGTACCGAAGTAAATACGCTTGATAAGAATGTAGTCGAACTGGTCAATTATTTCGTCCCGGTTTATGTCTGCTCTGAGGAGCTCATCATCGGTAAGATAACGAGTTTCGAAGTAATGACGCTTAACAAGGATATAGTCGTACTGGTCGATCAATCCGTCTTTGTTTACGTCGCCGAATGCAACATCAGTATCGGGATCGGGCTTGGGCTTGGGAGCAGGAACGGTTTCCAGAAGATGACCGCACTTGGTGCAACGGCGTTCTTCGGAACCGTCTTCAAGTATTTCCCACTTGCCTTCGTCGTGTCCCTTGGCAGCTGTGATTGTTACTCCGCATGTGGTACACTTCTGTGCCGAGGTGCAAGTTGCCGCAGAGCCGGGAGTGTGTCCCTTAGCAGCTGTGATTGTCACTCCGCAAGTTGTACACTTCTGTGCCGAGGTGCAAGTTGCCGCTGCGCCAGGAGTATGACCCTTGGCGGCTGTGATTGTTACTCCACATGTGGTACACTTTTGTGCCGAGGTGCAAGTTGCCGCTGCGCCGGGAGTATGTCCCTTGGCAGCTGTAATTGTCACTCCGCAAGTTGTACACTTCTGTGCCGAAGTGCAAGTTGCCGCTGCGCCGGGAGTATGTCCCTTGGCAGAAGTGCTATTTCCTGTATAACTATGGGAGCATCTTGAACAAGTATAGGTAGTATACCCACCTTTTGTACAGGTTGGTTTTGTTATAACACTTGTATAATTGTGCCCCAAAGCTGAAATGGTTCGGGTTTCTTCCGCTCCGCAGCTGCAAGTCCTGTAATCTGTGCCGTTAGATGTGCAAGTTGCGGCTTTTCTTGCTTTCCAACTGCCGTAACTATGCGTATGAGGTGGATTTATTTTAATAGATTTTGTATCGGTCAAACTACCCTCGCCGGATTGAGAACCAACAGGGGTTGCGTAAACTTTCACCGAATATGTTCCTGCTGAAGAAGGTGTAAATTTATAAGAAGTAACAGAACTGCCAAGTCCTTTACTTACAACTTCTTTTCCGTTAGGATCCACTATAGCTATCCAATAATGTGATAAATTAGAACCTGCGGGAGAAGCCTTCCAAGAGATATTAACCGCTTCACCCAAAGTATATGAAGATTTATCAAACGATATTGTAGGAGTTGCTAATGAAGCAGTTGAAAATTGTTTAAATCGGATAAAGTATGTGGGTGCATAGGATCCCGTCCAAGTGATTTCATGTATAACAGCCTTAGAACCATTTTCCAAATTCCAATTCAGATAATTCTGGTCTATAATAGTTGCAGTATTTACATTTGATGAAATAACAACCCCAACATGCCCACAATTAGGATCTGCACCTACCGTAACAAAAATATCTCCCGGTTGTGGAACGAAATCATAATAATTTGATATAACTTCCCATTTGCTCGTGTCCCATCCTGCAACGGTTGGGTAATAATATGCCATATAAACACCATATACACCACCATGCGGATTCCCGCTAACAAGCCAATTCATATATGCGGATGCAAAATCCGAGCATTGTGCCCCCCAAGCGCCGTCTATATCATACCATGCTCCGTCTTGTGCTATAAGCCAAGCAACAGCTTCATTTCGAGTTGCCGCGCTCACGGTTACATTAAATAAACCAAAAGGAACAAGCGTTAAAAGCAACGCAACCGCAAGGAAAAATGCAAATAGTTTCTTCATTTTTCGTTCTCCTTCATATAAAATATCGAACTTAACCCTTTTGGGTTATATTTTAATACAATTATATAACATTTTTCGGAAAAGTCAACCCTTTTGAGGTAATGTTTTCGGCACATATGTTGTATCCTATTGTTAACCCAATTAAGTTAACAATAGGAGGTATTATATGCAAATTGGCGAAGCGGTACGATTGCGGATAATCGAATTATGTGAATCAAGAAAGATAACCGTAAACAAGCTTGCGACCCTCAGTGGCGTTACCCAATCCACCCTTAACAACATCGTCAGCGGAAGGAACAACAGCACTACCGTTGCCACCATCAAAAAAATTTGCGACGGGTTGGGCATTTCTATAAACGATTTTTTCAATAACAAGCTGTTCTGTTGCTTGGAGCAGGAAATAAAATAAAGGTTTTGCAGCAAAAACACTTGCAAAACCTTTTCTTATACAAAAGAGCAGTATAACTTTTGAGTTATACTGCTCTTTGATTTTAGCGCTCGTCAATCGGTTTATTTCATAGGATATTAAAAACATCCTTATGAGAAGAAGCTTTTGACCTCTCTTTTTATTTTGCAATCGTATACTTTCTGAGGATTTCGGTGAACCTTGCGACGTCGTTGCGTTCGTTACATTGAGTTGCAAGCACCGCGTTTTCTTCGGGAAGAACTATCGAGAACTGACCGTACATACCGTCGGCGCGGAAAGAGTTTTCGCGCTCGCCGACCACCCAAAATTGAAATCCGTATCCGCTCGACCAATTGTCGGGATGTCCCGTGTCGATATGCTTTTTGCCCGCCTCGGCGACGTAATTTTCGGAAAGGACCTGCTCGCCGTTCCATTTGCCCTTATTAAGGTAAAGAATTCCGAGCTTCATCATTTCGGTTATGTCCAAATAAAGTCCGCTTCCGCCGAACGCCGTTCCGTCGGGGTCGGTTTCCCACGCGGGGAAGCCCATATCGAGCTTTGAAAAGAGCTTTTCATAGCAATACTGAAGAAGCGGCTTGCCGACCGCGCGCTGAACCATACAGCCCGCCATGTGGGTGTCGCCGTTCGAATAGGCAAATTTTTCGCCCGACGGGGTTTTCATCTCGCGCGAGAGCATATATTTTACGTAATCGGGGTAACCCTCGCCCTTGCGGCGGTTAGAGCTCATAAGCAGGGAGGGGCCGAAGCCCGAGCTCATTGTAAGAAAATTCTTAAGGGTGATATTTTTAACGTTTTCGTCGGTTATAAATTCCTCGTAATCGGGGAAAAGGTCGATGACGCGGGTGTCGAGCGTAAGATAGCCCTCGTCGATGGCAATTCCCGCGGCTGTCGAAACAAAGCTTTTGGTGTGGGAATAAATCAACCTCGGACCTGCGGGCGCGAAGCGGTGAACAAGCTGCATTTCGCCGTTTTGGTAGAGCGCAACCGCCTCAACACCGGGGTTATCTTTGGTCAACGCGTCGATAAGTGCCTCTGTTTTTGCTTTCATATTTTACCTCATTTATTGATATAATCAATCACGAATTCGATCTGACTTGCAAAGCCTGTGCCGAATTTCGACTCAAAAAACGCGCTTCCGACGGTAAAAGCAAAGGGGTTCGCTTGCTTTACCTCGGCAAGCCTTTGCGGCGAATCGATACTGCCCGCAAGGCATACCGGCGCGTTTACACGCTTGACAAGCTCATAATTCAGCCTTGCGCAATCGCCGACGTAGCGGTAGCCGAGCAGGTCGATGCCGTAAACGCCGTTATCGATCATCTTGCTTGCTTGGTCGATTATTTCGTCGATTTCGCCCTCTAAAACCGAGGGGCGGCCGCTGACCTTGCCGACAAACGGCATATATTTTATGCCAAAATTTTTAAGCAAAGTATTGACCGAATCATAATAAAGCGTGCCCATAAGGATGTCGAAGCCGCACTCTACCGCCACTCTTGCGGCGTCGAGGCATTTTCCCTCGGTATAGGCAACAGCCTCCAAAACGGCGATCTTACCCGATTCCTTAAGGTAATTACAAAGCCGTTTCATTTCGGCATAGTCGATGCCCTCTTCCTTGAATCCCCAATATTTGACGTCCAAATGCCGACATTCGTCAAAAACCTCGTAGGCATTTTTAACGGTCAGGTCGTTATGGGTGAGCATCACGATTAATTCGGGACGGTTCATTTTAATCCCTCCGACGAAATTTCGCACTTATTGCCTGAATTATAGCAAATTTTTGCGTCAAAATCAATCGTTTATCGCCACTTTTCGTCAAATACGAGCCGACTATTGACTGTTTTTGTCATTTATGGTATCATTAATCATCAATTCTTGGCGGTGAAAGTATGCTCAAACAGCTTTATCCTCACGAATATGCCGAAAGCGTGTTTGCGATAGATTACGAAAAGCTTAAGGCTTTGGGCTTTTGCGCGCTTATTTTCGATATCGACAACACGTTGGTTCACCACGGCGACGATTCGACGCCCGAAATCGATGCGTTTTTCGAGCATCTCCATTCCATGGGCTTTAAAACGCTTTTACTTTCGAACAACAACAAAGCACGCATCGAGCGCTTTATTCGAAACATCGACACTATTTATATCGACGAAGCCGGCAAGCCGAAAAAGAAGAGCTATTTAAGGGCTTTAAGTATGCTCGGGGTGGAAAAACAGCAGGCGATTTTTATCGGCGACCAAATCTTTACCGACATTTTCGGTGCAAATAGGGCAAAAATCAAAAGCATTTTGGTGAAATTCATCCGACTTCCGAACGAAACCAACTTCGGCAAGCGCAGAAAAGCCGAAAAAATCATTCTCGACAGATATTTTAAGAGCAAATACACCCACCGATTGGGCGATATTTTGAAAACGGAGGCTTAAAATGGCAGAAAAGAAGAAAAGGCTGTTTTGCGAAATTAATCCAACCTGCTATGCCATCTCTGTACAAAAGGAAATCTGCCTTAGGCATTTGAAGGACTTAAAAAGCGACGAAAAATTCGCCAAAACCAAAAGCGAGGCTACTCTCCCATATTCCGTCGCGAGGTTTGAATCGAACATGATTCGCCGCGCGCCCGGCGTCGACCTGACGCTTCAGGAAAACAAGGCGATCAATATCGGAATTGCGGGCAAAAGCATAAACGGGACCGTTATTAACCCCGGCGAAACCTTTTCGTTTTGCAGAACTGTCGGCAAGCCGACAAAGCGCAAGGGCTTTAAGGACGGCAGAATTATTCGCAACAACAAGCTCATCCCCGGCGTCGGCGGCGGACTTTGCAACCTTGCCAATTACATACATCTGCTTGTTCTGCAAACCCCTCTTAAGGTGACCGAATTCCACACACATTCCGACGCGCTTGCCCCCGACGAGGGCGAAAGGCATCCCCTTGCGGCAGGAACTGCGGCGGGTTATAACTATATCGACTTCCGTTTTAAGAACACGACTGACCAAAAAATCCAGCTTTTTGTCCGCACCGAGGGCGAGATGATGTACGTCGAGCTCAAAAGCGAGCGCGAATTTCCTTACGATTACGAGCTTATCGAGGAAGGACACCACTTCGCAAAGAGGGGCGAAAAATATTACCGCTTTTCGAAGATATACCGACTTGTCAAGGACAAAAAGAGCGGCGAATTGCTTGAAAAGCAGTTGATTTGGGACAACAAAAGTGAGGTTATGTTCGATTACAGCCTTATCCCAGAGTATTTGATTAAAGAACCCGTAAGCGTTTAAAAAAATATGCCGTACGTTCGGATTTACCAAGCGTACGGCTTTTTATTATTCTTCGTCCTCTTCGTCGAGCCTTGCGATAAGCTCGTTATATTTTTTGACCTTATATTTTTCGCCGATAATGTATTCGAAAATGAATGAAATCACAAACATCGTAGCAAACGCGATAACCGCGGTAACGGCAACCGTCATTCCCCTTCCGAGGCTCGGGAAAATCATCTCCGCCAGCTCCATATCGGTCACGTCATCCTTGCCAGTCGCGATAAGCAAAATATCCATAACCGCGCAGCCGAGCGCGAAAATTCCGCTTTCGAGCATATAATTCTTAATGCGCTTTGCCTTATCCTCCTTACTGCTTGTAAGGGGAAGCGGGCGTCCGAGCATATCCTTGGGCTCCTCGACGTCGCCGAAAAATCTGTCGCCGACAGCCATTATGAGCAAAATTCCAAGCATCACCCAGAATTCCCAACCGATATCGCCTGTTTTAGAAATGCGAATCGCAGTAGCGACGATGAGGCTGACCAGCGCGAATATCAGTGCGGCAAGCGTCGTTTTCGAGCGCACCTGCATTTGCCTTTCGTCCAGTTGAACGTTTTGATTATTCTGATTCTTCATCGTTTTCCTCCCAGAAAAGGTCGTTAAGTGTTTTCCCCGTCGCCTTGCAAATCGCGATGCAAAGCTTTAACGTCGGGTTGTAGCTTCCGTTTTCGACGGCGCCTATGGTTTGACGCGTCACTCCGACAGCCTTAGCCAAATCGTCCTGCGACATATCGCGCTCAATGCGAGCGATTTTGATTTTTTTGTTTTTCAAGGTATTGCACCTCCTACGTTCGCATTGTAACACATATAAAACGAAATGTCAAGTATATTTTACATTATGTTCAATAAAAAAGACTTCTTTTTTTAAGAAGTCTTTTTATTTTAAAAGTTTTTGGGAGTTTAAGAACACTTTTTTCAAAAAGGGTTCTTGGGGGACGCTTGTTGGGTCGATGCTTGTTGGGTCGATGGTTAGTAAGAAAATATCTTCTTACTTTGCCTTGGATGCGATTTCGAAGGTGAACTTCGCGAGCATTTCATCGACAGGCATTGCGCCCAAATCCTCGCCCTTGCGGTTACGTACCGAAACGGCGCCCATTTCCTGTTCCTTAGCGCCGACGATGAGCATATAAGGAATCTTTTCGATCTGAGCCTCGCGGATACGCTTGCCCATGGTTTCGTTACGGTCGTCAAGGCGAACGCGAACACCGACGTTCTCGAGCTTCTTGGTAACCTCTGCCGCATAGCCGTTCATATCGGCGTTGACGGGGATGACCGAAACCTGAATAGGCGAGAGCCACATCGGAAGCGCGCCTGCATATTTTTCGAGAAGGAGCGCGAGGGTTCTTTCATAGCAGCCCATGCTCGTTCTGTGGATGATATAGGGGTTGACGAGCTTGTTTTCGCTATCAACGTATTCCATGCCGAACTTCTTCGCGAGGAGCATATCGATCTGAATGGTAACGATGGTGTCTTCCTTGCCGAATACGTTCTTGCACTGGATATCGAGCTTAGGACCGTAGAATGCCGCCTCGTCGATACCGATTTCGTAATTTATGCCGAGGTTATCGAGCAATCTGCCCATGATTTCCTGAGCCTCGTTCCACTGCTCGGGAGTGCCCTCGTACTTATCGGTACGCTTGGGATCCCACTGCGAGAAGCGGAAGGTGCAGTCCTCCCAAAGACCGAGCGTTTCGAGACAGTGCTGTGCGAGCTCTACGCAGCCCTTGAATTCTTCCTCGAGCTGATCGGGGCGAAGAACAAGGTGACCCTCGGAAATGGTGAACTGACGAACGCGGATGAGACCGTGCATTTCGCCCGAATCCTCGTTACGGAAGAGGGTGCTGGTTTCGCCCAAGCGCATAGGAAGATCGCGGTAGGAGCGGCGCTTGTTGAGGAATACCTGATACTGGAAGGGGCAGGTCATGGGACGGAGTGCGAAGCATTCCTTGGTTTCGTCATCGGGGTCGCCCATAATGAACATACCGTCGCGGTAGTGGTCCCAGTGACCCGAGATCTTATAAAGCTCACGCTTTGCCATGAGCGGTGTCTTAGTGAGAAGATAGCCGCGCTTCTGTTCCTCGTCCTCGATCCAGCGCTGCATAAGCTGAATCACGCGCGAGCCCTTCGGGAGAAGGATGGGGAGACCCTGACCGATAACGTCAACGGTCGTGAAATATTCAAGCTCGCGGCCGATTTTGTTGTGGTCGCGCTTGCGAGCCTCTTCGAGCTGGGTGATATATGCGTTAAGCTCGTCCTTGCTCGGGAACGCCGCGCCGTAAACGCGCTGAAGCTGCTTATTGTTCTGGTCGCCCTTCCAATAAGCGCCTGTGCACTGCATAAGCTTGATAGCCTTAACCGCACCCGTCGAGAAGAGGTGGGGGCCTGCGCAGAGGTCGACGAATTCGCCCTGACGGTAGAAGGAGATGATTGCGCCCTCGGGGAGCTCGTTGATGAGCTGAACCTTGTAGGGCTCGTTCCTTTCCTCCATAAATGCGATCGCCTCTGCTCTCGGGAGCTCAAAGCGTTCGATAAGGAGATTTTCCTTAACGATCTTCTT
>JAZRGS010000088.1:0-13094 GCA_045644305.1 Eubacteriales bacterium
GACTTACCTTTATTTACAGAGGCTGGGAGGTTAAGAGCGCGGGTAACCCCTATGCCCACGCGATCCTTCGCGGCTACGTTGATTTCGCAGGCAAGAGCGTTTCCAACTACCACTATGAGGATCTTGTAAAGCTCAACGAGCTTTATCTCTCCTCGGGACTTGCAAATCCTACCGTAATCGTCGATACCAACCACAATAACTCGGGTAAGCGTTATCTTGAACAGGTGCGCATCGCCCACGAAATTGTCGAAAGCCGTAAATATAACAACGACGTCAAAAGGCTCGTTAAGGGCTTGATGATCGAGAGCTATATCGTCGACGGCGCACAGAAAATCGGCGAGCACGTCTTTGGTAAGTCAATAACCGACCCCTGCCTTGGCTGGGAAAAGACCGAGAAATTGGTTCTCGAATTAGCAGAAAAGCTATAAAATCAAACGCCTTCTTTGTTTGCTCGAAGAAGGCGTTTTTTTACTTAAACCTGACCTTAATTGTCAAGAACTTAAGAAATCCCGACAAAACCTTTGCATTTTAAAAGAAAAGGTGTATAATATAAAAAAACAAGCTTTTCACCACGCGATTTTTGCCGAAACACAAAAAGGCGAAAATCGAAAAGAAAGGGATAAATTATGAAATGCAGCTTTGCTAAAATGTCGACAAAGGGTACGTTTAAGCAGGAGTGGCCCTACGGCACCGACCTTTACGGACGCTTTTTATATCTCGAGCAGGGCGATGAAAGGGTGCTCATCGTTGGCTTCGATTTCAACGGAACCTATCCGCGTGAGGCCGACCGTTGGAGACGAGAGCTTGCCGAACGAGTCGGACTTCCCGAAAAATCGGTCTGGTATCACGAGCTTCAGATACACGCCGCTCCGTATCAGGATATGCTTGCGGGCGAAGTGATGGACAAGCTTATCGACAAATCCGTCGAAACCGTCAAGGAAATGATAAGCCGCGCAGAGGAATGTGACATTTACGGCGCCGAAATCGATATGGGCACCGATTATTCCTTCAACCGCGAGCAATATATCGAGGGACTCGGCGGGGTAACGGTTTGGCGCGGAATGAAGTTCGATGAGCAGGGAAGAGCCTACACGCAGGATCCCGACATTATGCTTCTGCGCGGATATAAGCCCAAGCTTCCGGTTTTCGAAAAGCCCATATATTTCGATAACACCGTCGATCAAATGGCATATCTCTTTATGTTCAAGAATAAAAAAGGCGAAACTCTCGGCACCGTTTCACGCTTCGCGGCACACCCCGACGTCGGCGTGCTTTTCGAGCATAGCGAAAACCCCGACCGCTTGAACGAGTATCATTATGATTACGATTGGACGGGATATCTCGCCGACGATATGGCTGAAATCTACGGCGGCATCGGTATGTATATTAACGGCCCCTGCGCCGACCTTGCAACAAAGAAGGATTGCTCGCCCGGACACGGCACCTACGAGGCATCGGCGAACGAATGTAAGCGATTGGCTAAATCGATAGGCGGAAAAATTCGCGAGGTGTTTGATAAAACCGCGCGTAAGCTTGACGAAAATGCCGTTTTCAAAACCGAAACCTTTGAAATAATAATGCCCATGAGCGAGGACATTCCCGACAATTACGCGGATATGCCGAAATGCTGGGATAAATTCAACGCTCTTCAAAAGGAATTTGAACAAGCAGTGGCTGAAAATCGCCCCGCCTACGAGGTCAAGCGCATAATCGACGATCTCTGGCGCGCTGGTCACCTAAATCACATGGTTCGCGGATCGCTTTACGGCTTTACCGATGAAGACCTGAAAACCCACAAGGTTAAGGTTTACGTTCCCGCATTAAGATTCTGCGGCTATCTGTTTGTCGGTGTGCCGGGTGAATCGCTGGTCGATATGACTGTTTGGATGCGCTCGCGCTTTACGGGTACGAAAACCATTCCCGTCGATCAATGCGGCGGCTATTATAACTACGTTGCAACACCTCGCTCGTTAACCCTTGGCGGCTATACCTACTGGGCAAGCTGGATAAGCAGGGAAGCAATACCAAGCTTCAAAAAGCAGCTTGCGCCTATGCTTGATGAATTTTTGAAGGATTAAAAAGTGAACAAAAAGACGGGTTCTGTTTCCCGTCTTTTTGCTTTAAATTTGTGCTTTTTGCCGAAAAACATTTGAAATATGAATGTCGGTTGACAAAACGTTCACAATTTATTATAATATGTAGGATAAATAGAAACTTGTGTTTTCTAATGAAACGGAGAGTGTAACCATGAAGTTATTGAAAAAATCAATAAGCTTGCTTCTTGTCGTTGCAATGATGCTCTCGGTTCTTATCGGAACCACCATGTCGGCTTCTGCCGCTGCGTTTACGATTCAGCGTCAGTGGGATGCGAAATGGAAGAGCTATTATGTCGGCGGCAGAACAATGTATGACACCGCGTGCGGCATTTTCTCGATGGTCAACGCCATCGGCTATCTTACCGGCGATGCTCCCGAGGTTTACTCGGCTGCAAAATGGGCTAACTCGATAGGCGCATTTAACGCAGGCTTTGGCGGTACCGACAGAAGCGCGCTTTATCCCAAAATTCAGAAAAAGTACGGCGCTACATATGGATTTACCTGTGACGTAGCAGGCGGCTCGGGTTATTGGGCGACCGCTGCAAGTACGACTCTTAAGAATCACCTTGCGAATGGCGGCGTTGCTATCGGCCACGTTCCCGGTCACTTCATCGCTATCGTTGGCTATAACCCCTCCAACGGTAAGTTCCACGTTTACGACTCTGCTCCCAGCTCCTCGCGCGGCACCGCTTCTTACGGCGCGACAGGTCTCGGCGACTGCTGGGTCACCCAGTCGAGACTTTCGACCGGTAAATTGAAGCTTGACTGGTTCTGCCTCCTTTCCTCCACCAAGGCAAAGGTTGACAAGACCGCTCTTAACAGCCTCATCCTCACCGCGTCTGAGGTTTCGCACAAGAACTATACTCCCCAAAACCTTCAGGCTGTTCGAGTAGCCTATGATGCTGCGGTATCTGTAAACAATAACACTTCCGCAACACAGAACGAAGTTGATAACGCAAGAAAAACGCTTCTTAACGCGCTTGCCGCAACCTCGTCAAAGACTGTTCTTTCCAAGGGCAAATCCTACACCGCATCCAACGCGACCCGCGGTGACCAATACAACGATGACGGTATCCGCCTTACCGACGGAAGCAAGGGCGCTGCCGATGGCGGTACCTCTGCGTATGCGGGCTTTGTTGGCAGCACCGAAATCGTAATCGACCTCGGCTCTGCGCAGAACACCGATACCTTCACCACCTACTTCGCAGCAGGCTCGTGGGGCATCTCCGCGCCCAAAAACGTATACATGGAAGTTTACGTTTCGACCGATAAAACAAATTATACTAAGGCAGCAACCTCTTCCGCCGCTATCCTTACAAACGGCAGCGGTATAAGCGAAAGCTGGTCCACCTATACCATAACAGCAACCTCCGATAAGAAGCTTTCGGCGAGATACGTGAAATTCGTTCTCACCAATAATGATTCTGACGGCGGTAAGCATATATGGATCGACGAGGTAGAAGCTTCTTGCTATACCTCCGACCACATCGATGACGGTATTTACGTAACCGGTATAAACAGCAGAATTCTTGCTGGCGATACCAAGATATTCACAAGCTCCTACAACAACGGTGTTGTCAAAGCGGCTTACGATGCGGCAAACATCGCTTGGACCCACAACGTCCTTGCTCGTAAAAATGCCGACGGCTCGTATACCGTATTGAGCGCCGAAACGGGCGACGGCGACGCAAATAAGAGCTACACTCTTTCTGCTGACCAAATCCTTATAGCTGCACACTCTTGGGAGGTTGTAACCGACAATCCCGTAGGCGATAGCGGTGATAACTTCAATAAGGTTATGTCCTTGAAGGCAGGCGACGTAATTTACCTCAGCGGTATTAATACTCAGTATTCCTTCATCAACATCGGCGCATATCTCTCCACCGGCTCTGAAGTATCGGGAACTGTCGGCGGCAACGCTTCTTACGTTGAACAGCTCGTCGGCGGTAAGAAATTCTGGCTTACCCATTACGATAATAACGTGGCCGAGGGCGCGGGCGTAATATTCACCGAGCCTTATAACGGAGGCGTATGGTGGCTTCACATCGCATTCAAGCCTACCGGCGAATCCAAGGTCTACGAAATCGTTGAAATCTCCGACGGTACCGATATCGGCGACGGAAAGGCGCTTTCGATCCCCTCGGGCGGATTTGTTTACGCACTTAACCACGGTAACAACTATCCCGTGCTCAATGGTGACGGTAGCGGTACCGACTATACCTCTCCCACCTGTACCGCGGCGATAATTGACGCGATGAGCTGGAAGGTCGGCGATCAGCTTAAGATAAGCGGCATCGAAACCTCGAGCAAATCGGTACCCACCTCGACTCCCACGCTTTATTGGTACGAGGACGGCTATAACTGCCTTTCCAACTACGTAATGTATAACGCATCCTATGTTGAGCCTGATTACGATACCACCGTTTATGAAAACGCTCTTTGGATTACCCACTTCAACTCTCTCCAAGCCGAGGGCGCAGGCGTTATCGTAACCGATCCTAATGTGACGGGCTCCCGATGGAACAACTATTATGCGTTCGCGCCCGTTGAAGGCAGTAACGCATACGAGCTTGTTGAAGCTTCTTACGGTATGAACGTCGGCGACGGCGTTATGCCTTCGATCCCCGCAGGCGGCTTCATTTATGCAATTAACCCCGGTAATAACTATCCCGAGCTTAATAAAAAGCCCGAGCACGCAGGTGATTACGACAACCTTCCCAACTATACCTCCGAAAACTGCTTCGATATGATCGAATCGCTTGAAACTTGGGAAATAGGCGACCAATTCGTATTCGGTAACCTCGACCTTGCAGGCGGCACCATTCCTACCTCGACCGCTACCTTAAAGTGGTACGAAAACGGTTACGTTTGCACTTCGACCTTCCAACGCCTCGGCGATGAAGAACCCGAAGTCAACAGCATCGGCGACGTAAACCTCGACGGCGCAATCGACCAGTACGACTATATCCTCGTTAAGCGTCACTATTTCGAAACCCGTATTCTTACCGAGGATGAAATTACACGCGCTGACGTAAACCTTGATGAAAAGGTTGACCAGTACGACTATATTCTTATCTGCCGTCACTACTTCGGCACATACGTTATAGGCTAAATATCAAGAAAAGGCTTCAAGAAATTGAAGCCTTTTCTTTTTGCACATTAATAAGAAAAATTCTCAATAAAATTTTCAAAACCCCTTTACAAACCGAAAAAATGTGGTATAATAATATCAAGATTAAGGCAAAGGACGAATTATTATGAATATTACCAAAGATATAAAATACGTTGGTGTAAACGATCATTCCGTCGATCTTTTTGAGGGACAATATATCGTTCCTAACGGTATGGCTTACAACTCTTACGTTATTCTTGATGAAAAAATCGCGGTTATGGTTACCGTCGACGCCAATTTCGGTCACGAATGGCTTGATAATATCCAAAACCTTTTGGGTGACAGAGCTCCCGATTACCTTGTCGTTCAACACATGGAGCCTGATCATTCCGCAAACATTTTCAATTTTGTAAAGGCATATCCCGATATTAAAATCGTTTCCTCCGTCAAGGCGTTTGCAATGATGAAGAACTTCTTCGGAACCGATTTTGCAGAGCGTCAGATTGTCGTTGGGGAGGGAAGTAAGCTTTCTCTCGGTAAGCACGAGCTTAATTTCGTCACGGCACCTATGGTTCACTGGCCCGAGGTTATCGTTACCTACGATTCGACCGATAAGGTTCTTTTCTCGGCTGACGGCTTCGGTAAGTTCGTCGCATTGGACGTTGGAGAGGATTGGGCTTGCGTGGCGAGAAGATATTATATCGGCATCGTCGGAAAATACGGCGCACAGGTTCAGGCGCTTCTTAAAAAGGCGGCTAACCTTGATATCGAAATCATCTGCCCACTCCACGGCCCGATTTTGACCGAAAACCTCGGCTATTATCTCGGTCTTTATAATACTTGGTCCTCCTATTCGGTTGAAACCGACGGCATCGTGATCGCCTACACCTCTGTATACGGCAACACCAAAAAGGCTGTTATGCGCTTGGCAGATAAATTAAAGGCAAACGGCTGCCCCAAGGTTGTTGTCAACGACTTGGCAAGATGCGATATGGCTGAGGCTGTCGAGGATGCTTTTCGTTACGGCAAGCTTGTTTTGGCAACGACAACCTATAACGCCGATATTTTCCCGTTTATGCGCGAATTCATCAACCACTTGACCGAGCGCAACTATCAAAACAGAACCGTTGCGTTTATCGAAAACGGCAGCTGGGCACCTCTCGCGGCAAAGGTTATGAAATCGATGCTCGAAAACAGCAAAAATATCACCTTTGCAGATACTACCGTGAAGATATTGTCCGCACTTAACGATGAAAGCTCCAAGCAGATCGATGACCTCGCAAACGAGCTTTGCAAGGAATATCTTGCGCGTCAGGATTCGACAGCGAATAAAAATGATCTTACCGCACTTTTCAAAATCGGCTACGGTCTTTACGTCGTAACAAGCAACGACGGTAAAAAGGATAACGGATTGATCGTTAACACCGTTTCTCAGGTAACAAACGTTCCCAATCGCATCGCGGTTACCATTAACAAGGACAATTATTCCCACCACGTAATCAAGCAAACGGGAATTATGAACGTTAACTGCCTCTCGACCGAAGCACCCTTTGCGGTATTTGAAGCATTCGGCTTCCAAAGCGGCAGAACCGTTGATAAATTCAAGGATTGCACTCCTTACCGTTCCGATAACGGACTTGTATTCCTTCCCAAGTATATCAACTCGTTTATGTCGTTGAAGGTTGAGCAGTACGTTGATTTGGATACTCACGGAATGTTCATCTGCTCGATAACCGAATCTCGCGTCATTTCCGATACAGAAACGATGACCTATAACTATTACCAGCAGAACGTAAAGCCCAAGCCCAAAACCGAGGGCAAAAAGGGCTGGGTCTGCAAGATTTGCGGTTACGTTCACGAGGGTGAAAACCTCCCCGATGATTTCATTTGTCCGCTGTGTAAGCACCCTGCAAGCGATTTCGAACCTATTGAATAAACAGATTTATTAACTATTGAAAGGAAATTATTGAAATGAAAGAAGTAAAGTTTTTTGTATGTGAGACCTGCGGCAATTTGGTTGGTATGATCCACGAATCGGGTGTTCCGATGATGTGCTGCGGTAAAAAAATGACCGAAATAGTTCCCGGCACCGTTGAAGCGAGCAAAGAAAAGCATATCCCCGTTGCGAAGGTAGAAAACGGCAAGGTTTACGTTAACGTCGGCTCTGTCGACCATCCCATGACCGAAGAACACCTCATCGAATGGGTATATCTCCTCACCGATAAGGGCGGTCAGAGAAAGGTTCTTTCTGCAGGCGATGCTCCTAACGTGACCTTTGCGCTTGAAAACGAAACCCCGATTGCCGTTTACGCATATTGCAACCTCCACGGCTTGTGGAAGGCAGAGCTTTAATAAAGTGAGGAAACAAAAATGAAGGTTGTATGCGAAGTTTGCGGTTGGGCTTATGATGTAGAAGCGGGCGACCCCGATTTCGGTGTAGCTCCCGGCACTAATCTTGCCGACCTCCCCGAAGATTTTGAATGCCCTCTCTGCGGCGTGGGCAAGGATAATTTCAGTGAAGAATAAGAGGTACATAAAATGAAACAGAATTATATGGTTTGTAACTGTAAGCAGGTAAGCTACGTTGATATCGAGGACGCACTTCATAATCTTTCCAACTTCTCCGACGTTCTCGAGGCATTTAACGGTGTACAGCAGGTAACGCACTGCTCGACGGGCTGCGGCGGCTGTCACCAAAAGGTGCTCGATATAATTTCCGAGCTTATGATGGCTCCTTCGGCTGATAACGCATAAAATAATAATCGGGGAGGGTTAAGTTCCTTCCCGATTTACTCTTACGAGGTGTATTTTATGAAATTGGTTCTGTTAACCGCCTTAGGCGTTGGCGGTGCTACTATATTCGGTGCGCTCATCGGATTTGCTTTCAAGAAAATATCGCATAAATTTTCCGATATAGTTCTCTCGTTCGCAGCTGGGGTTATGCTTGCCGCTGCGGTGCTCGGATTGATACTTCCGTCGCTTGAACACGGAGGAAAATTCGGACTTTTAATTACGATTGTAGGTATATTCGTAGGCGCGCTCTGCTTGAACCTGATAGATAAGCTTGTCCCTCATCTTCATAAAATGATCGGCACAGATAATGAACACGGCTCAAATAATCACACCGATATTGATAAGGTCCTTTTGTTTGTAGCCGCGATCGCGATTCATAACCTTCCCGAAGGTATCGCGGCAGGTGTAGGATTCGGCTCGGGCGATACCTCGCAGGCGTTGATGATTGCGGGCGGTATCGCCTTGCAAAACATCCCCGAGGGTATGGTCATAATCGGACCGATGCTCGCCGCAGGCGTAACGCAGAGAAAAACCTTTGTCTGCGCAATGCTTACCGGCGTTGTTGAGGTGATCGGTACGCTTATCGGCTATTTTGCCGTAAGCGTTGCGGCATTTATCCTTCCGTTTGCGCTTGCATTTGCGGGTGGTACTATGCTTTACGTCATAAGCGATGAAATGATTCCCGAAACACATTCCCACGGCAACGAACGCGGCGCAACCTATGCGCTCCTTGTAGGATTTTGCATAATGCTTATAAGCGACGTTTTGCTTGCATAAAAAGAGCTCTGCTTCAATATGAAGCAGAGCCTTCTTTTTTTAATCAAGCGCGTTGATGAAATCCTCGTTTGCGTTGTGTTCGAAATAATCGCCAAACAGCATTTCTTTGGGAGTGCTGTTAATAGGCAACAATATATCCTTGACCATTGCGTCGTTCAAGCCGCCTGCTATGAACAGCTCGCAGTCGTCGCTGATTCCGTTAACCTTTTTCAGGTTGTTGCAACCGTCAAACGAACCGTAACCGATCGTTTTCACGCTATTCGGTATCGTGATTTCGGTGATTTTTTCGCCGTAGTGATATAGGTATTTAAAGGCTTCGCGCGCAAATGCGCTTTTGCTTTCCTCGGAGGTTAACTTGTCGAGGAATTTAACGGTGTCCTCGTAAGCCTCCTCCTCGCCGTATTCGTAAAAGAATAAAAGCGCCGAAAGTCTATCTTTTTCCTCATAGCTCACCAAAGACTCGAGCAAATAATAGCCGGTACCGTCGTCAGCTACCTCGGTTGCATAAAATGCCTTGAAGATCTTTGCATCTCGTTCCTTGTTGGCACCGAAGGAAAATCTTCCGTATGAACCGCTTTCTGCTTTCGAATTCTTGATTCGATTTTCAATTTCGGTCATCGATTCGTGGGTAAGAACGATCGGAAGATTCATCCCCGTTTCGTGGTTCGCAAGCCCCCAATGGTTGTTTATTGCGGTGACCCTGTCACCGTTGGGAGCATATTCGGGCACCTTCAAATGTATATCGCCCAAGTGATCCTTGTCAACGCGGATTTCGATAACAGAGCAGGTTCCGTCGCCGTTGCTTTGATATACGAAATTGTATGGGCTTTCACCGAAGGTTTCGGTTTTAACCTCCTTCCACTTGTATCCGCTTGCGTCCGCCGCGCAGGCGACCAAAACCGCGATACAAACCAATATACAAAGAAGATTAACGTATAGCTTGTGCTTTTTAAAATTTAATGCGTGTTGAATTCGTTTCTTTGCGTTTCCGTTGCTTTCGCTGAACGCGAGAGGACTCGGAGCGGGGAAGCGATTTTCGGTTGCAAAGAAAAGAAGCGCTCTTGAATAGTTCTTTTTCATATAATCGTCTCCTTGTCTGATAAGCACCGATTCATCACAGCTCATCTCCATATCAAGCGACATCAGCCTGAATGCTATCCAGCACATCGGGTTAAACCAATGCACTGCAAGTATCAAGAATGCTAACGGCTTGACTATATGGTCGAGCCTTTTGATGTGATATTTTTCGTGAGCGATAATCTGCCTGCGCGTTTCCTCGTTAAGGTTGTACGGTATATATATGCGCGGATTGAAAAAGCCCAAGGTAAATGGTGAGCTTACCTTGTCCGTCATAAATACGTTTCCATCGTAACGCACGGCAAATTGCATTTTGTGTTTTAACTTGAAATAGGAATAAAATACGTAGAAAAGTAGGCAAGCCGTTACCGTCAGCCACAGAATCATAACTACGACGTTGAATATTTCAACAAAGCTTTGCTTTTGTATAAATTCAACGCTTGCGTTACCGCTTTCGGCAAAGGCGTCGCCGCTTATCGTCAGATCAGTCCTTCGTCCGCCCTCCAAGATAACGTCACCGCCGACGCTCGGCAGGGTTGGCGATTTCGGTCTTGCCAACGAAAAAATGCTGATAACCGAAGTAAAGCTAAAAGGACAAATAAGTCTGAATCCAACAACACTCCAAAGAAGATAAGAAAATTTCTTCGAGGCTTTGCTCAAAAATGCGCGCAGAATAATAACGGCAAGAGCAACGATGGCGCCCTTGACGCTCATTTCGAGAATCGTGTTGAAAACAGCTACCAAGCTAATCCTCCTTGTGCTCGTCGATAAGCTTTTTTAGCTTTTCGGCTTCGTCTGAAGAAAGCTTTTTACCGTCGAGGAAGGTAACCAAAAATTTCGGAAGCGAACCGTCGAAGGTATGGTTTACAAAGTGCTCGCTGGCAAAGGTTTGAACCTTGTCGCGCGGGATAAGCGCGCTAACGACGGTGTCCTCGTTTTTTGCAAATCCTTTTTCACAAAGCTTCTTAAGCGTTGTATAGGTCGTAGGCTTCTTCCAGCCAAGCTTTTCACTGCAAAGCTCGACAAGCTTGCCGGAGGGGAGAGGCTCGTTGTCCCAAATGACCGACATAAATCGGTAATCGGATTCACATAACTTTAAATTTTCCATAATTTCACCTTCGTTAAAAAAATTGTGTGCACACGGTTTTCGTCTCCACCGTTCGGCCGAAACGGTTTGTGACTACCAACCACGTGTTTAGTCTATAACAACCAACCAAATTTGTCAATAGGTTTTCGAAAAAAATTCAAAATTTTTCGATTGACAGATTATATCGCTTTATGATATCATTATACTATCAAATGAGGATGGTTAAATATGGATATTATTAAAGCAAACGTAACCGAAATGGTAACCGATTTAAATACCGCAAAATCCGTTGGAAGCGGAAGCCTTCCCGTATATGCGACCCCTGCGATGCTCGCTCTTATCGAAAAAGCGTCCTGCGTTGCTTTGGAAGGCGTTTTAAATGACGGAGAAACCTCGGTAGGAACCCTTTTGAACGTCAAGCATCTGGCTGCAACGCCCGTCGGAATGCAGGTCACCGCAACCGCCGAATTAATCGAGCGCGACGGTAGACGACTTGTTTTCAAGGTTTCCGCAAGCGATGAATCGGGCTTGATAGGCGAGGGAACACACGAACGCTTTGTTGTATTTTCCGAAAAATTCATCGAAAAAACCTATTCAAAACTTAATAAGGAGTAAATATGAAACGCTTTCTTGCTTTCGTGATAGTGATTGTGACTATGCTAAACCTTTTTGCTTTTTCAACAAGCGCAGATTCTAATCAAGCTCCCTCTGTTATCCCCGCAATACGCGAGTGGACAGGCACAAGCGGCAGCTTTGAGGCAAATTCCGAAACAAAGCTTGTCAATATCTCGAATTCGCCCTCTATCGAAAAGGTAGGCGGTTATTTCGCTGATATACTCTCTCTTGATTTGGAAATCACCTCGACCTCGTCAGGCGCAAATGAAATCGTCTTTACTATCGACGAATCCTTAAGAGAAACCGTCGGTAACGAGGGTTACGTTCTTAACGCAACAAATTCGCAAATTACAATTAGTGCGGCGACCGATATCGGCCTTCTTTACGGCGGTACGACCGTTGTTCAAAGCTTGTCGGTCGATAAGGCTTTCCCCTGCGGAAACGCGGTTGACTATCCCGAATATGCAATTCGTTCGGGTATGCTCGATGTGGGCAGAGCTTGGGTTCCGCTCTATTACGTAGAAGAAATCACCAAATATATGGCGTATTTCAAGATGAATGAAATACACCTCCATATTAACGACGACGGCGTCAACGGATACAGCGGCTTCCGTCTTGAAAGCGACGTGAAGGGCTTGTCCTCTGAGGACGGCTATTACACCAAGGATGAATACCGTCAGTATCAGAAGGATATGCTTGAATACGGCGTCACGGTTGTAACCGAAATCGACACGCCTTTCCATTCCTCCTGCTATGCAAAGGCAGAAAATCCGCCCCCTTATCTCCCCGGAAACTACCGTTGTCTCGACGTTTCGAAGCCCGAAACGCTTGAATTTGTAAAGAACCTCTTCGACGAATATTTGACCGGCGACGATCCTGTTTTCGTCAACAAGGTAGTGCACATCGGTACCGACGAATATCCTCGCGAATACGCAGAGCTTATGCGTAAATATACCGACGATCTTATTAAGTATATCAATTCCAAGGGATACACTCCTCGCTTCTGGGGTGGCTTGGGCAAAAATGGCTTCCAGGGCGAAACTCCCATGTCCGAGGAAGCGCAAATGAATTTCTGGGACGTTGGTATTTCCGGCGTTCAGGAAACACTTGAAAGCAATTACGACGTAATCAATACCGTCAATAATATCCTTTACACTGTTCCCACCACCAACTACAATTTCCCCGATTATTTCAACCTTAAGAGACTCTACAACGATTGGCAGGTTAACGAATTCTCGCTTAACGATCCCGATTTGAAGATGGATGCTGACGATGAACGACTCCTCGGCGCTTCCTTCGCGTTGTGGAACGATCTCCACACCGCATATAAGGGTGTAACCAAGTTCGATATTTTCGACAGACTTCGCGGCATGGTTTGCCTTGTTTCCGAAAAGACCTGGTGCGGACTTGACACCCAGAATATGTCGTATGAAAACTTCCTTTATCGCTATGAAAATCTCTCCCTTCGTGCAGGCGGAGCCGACCCCGGACGCCATGCACTCCAAGAAGATATCTCGTTTGATTTTGAATCGGATTA
>JAZRGS010000089.1:0-5369 GCA_045644305.1 Eubacteriales bacterium
AATCTTTTATCTGGCAAGGATTTTGGAGGGAGGCGACTTGATATCCGCCTGCCGAAGATTGATGATAATTGCCTGCGAGGATATAGGGCTTGCATACCCGACCTGTATTCCGATAGTAAAGGCGTGCGTCGATATCGCAACCTCTGTCGGTCTGCCCGAGGCTTGCCTTCCGCTTGCCGACGCGGTGGTGCTGCTTGCAACCGCGCCTAAATCGAATTCTGCGCACGACGCATATTTTGCGGCGGCTGATGCCGTTAATAACGGCAGGGGAAGGGAAATCCCCTCGCACCTGCGCGACACACATCGTCCCGATGCCGACACCGGCTATAAATATCCCCACGTCTATCCCAACCACTATGTGGCGCAAAGATATCTACCTAAGGATATCAAAGAGGGCGAATTTTATAAATTCGGTGATAATAAAACCGAACGCGCGGCGTATGAATATTATAAAATGCTTCGCGGAATCAAGGATTAATTATGGACGCTGTTAAGTATTTTAAGGTTTTTCGTAAGGCGCTGCTTTCGACGCTTGCGTTTTGGTGCTTTTACGCGCTTACACGCACGGCTTACGCGCTCTGTGTCACGATTTATGCCGATCAGGATACCGCGTTTGTCGGACTGCACCCCTCGATAAATATCGTTTTTCCGATACTTACGCTTCTTCTGCTGATACCGTACAGCTTCGATTGCTACGTCGGTGACAGTGAAGAGACTCGGGAATATATCGATGCCGTCGAATATCGCGAGTTTTCCTTTAAGGCAGAGCTGATAAGAAGCTGTAAAACGATCGAATTCATCACCGCAAGGGTCGTCTGGCTGCTCTTTTCGCTTATCGTTTTCAACGTTTGGTTTACTTTGTTGGTGCTTGTTATCAACACCTGCGGCGAAATTTTCGCCCATCGACGCTGGTTTTACTGTATGCGTAACGGCGAAGAGGTGATTCCGAAAAAGCGCCCCTATTTCTTCACGCTTTTGGGCTCCTGCGCGAGATGGGTGCTGATGGTTTTCGCCGTCACTATGATAATCGCGATACTCAAAAACACCCTCGGCTCGATATGGGCGATAGTTTCAAGGGCGCTTCTTATCGCAATCGTTGCAGTAATAGCTTATATTATTTATTCCCTGATTTATTCGAGAATAAGGGCGATAAGGATACAGCGCAGGCTGATTAAAATGCTCACGAAAACCGCGCGTGATAACGGATATCGATTCAAAACACCTTCCGGTGTTTATTCAAGCCTTCTTCGCCAAAAGCCGCTTAATTTCACGCTTGAAAAGAAGGATAATTCGAAAAACTGCGTGATAATCCCCAATATAAACCGTAGCGTTCAGCTTTATTTCTTGGGTTCGGGCGTGGTGCAAAGGGTAAAGCGCTATTTCTTTTTCAAGACCGAGCTTTTCTATACGAGCAAATATACCGAATATAAATTCAGGGATACGCTTGACGAGCAGAAAAGGATTATAATTCTTTCGCCTATCCCGCGTGAATTTTTCATCGGCCCCGTCGGTAAGCCCGCCGTTGGCGATAACGCCTCGGAAATCGATAACGCGCTCATCTTTTCGGGAACTGCCTTTTGCAATTATATCGAAAGAACGAGCAGCAATCCCATTTACGAAAAAGAAATACATTGAAATACGTTAAGGAGAGGGAAGACCTCTCCTTTTTTACTTTAAATATTGCTTTAAGGTGTTTAATGCTTTGGCTTCCTTGCGCGAAACCGTCACCTGAGTCATCCCCAAAATTTTGCCTGTTTCGCTCTGCGTAAGCGACTTGTAATAGCGAAGCAGTATAATTTTGCGCTCGCTCTCCTCCAAGCGGTTAATGGCTTGGCAGAGCGCGATTTTTTCGTTTAACTCGCTTTCAAATTCGACGCCGATGATGTCCTCAAGCGAAAAATCCTCGCCCATCGGAGTCGATAGCGAAACCGTCGCGTTCGAGGCGGATATGCATTCTATAACCTCCTCCTCGCTGAATCCGCAAAGCTTTGCAAGGCTCGAAACCTTCGGCTCGTCGGTGTGAGTTTGAAGATAGCTCTCGCGTGCCTGCATAATAATCGCCGCCTTGCGCTTGATCTCGCGCCCGATCTTGATTTCGCCGTCATCGCGTAAAAACCGCTTGATTTCGCCCATGATAAGCGGAACTGCGTAGGTCGAAAAGGCAAACCCCTTTGATGAATCGAAGTTTTTTATCGCCTTTATCATCCCGATGTGCCCGATTTGACAAAGATCCTCGTAATCGACACCGCGGTTCACAAACCTGCAGGCTATCGAATGAACAAGCCCCGAATTTTCGCTGACAAGCCTGTCCATGGCAGACTTTTCACCGCTTTTTGCACGCTCTATAAGCGCGATTTTGGAATCGCTCAAGCCTTCAACCTCTTTTCAAGCACAACCGTCGTTCCCTTGCTTGGCTCGGATTTTATCTTAAAGCCGTCTGTGAAGGTCTGCATTATCGTAAAGCCCATTCCGCTTCGCTCGCCGTCGGTGTCGGTGGTAAAAAGCGGCTGAAGCGCCATGCAGATGTCCTCGATGCCGACACCTCGGTCCTTGATTCGAACCGTCAGTTTCCCGCTTTCGAAAAGCTTCGCCTGTATGTAAATGGGGCAGGCGCTCTTGTCGTCGAAGGATGCGTATCCGTGAACTATCGCGTTCGTCACCGCCTCCGAAACGACTGTCTTTATGTCCGCCAAAACAGCGATAGTCGGGTCTGCCTGCGCCGCGAATGATGCGACCGAAGCGCGCGCAAAGCTTTCGTTTACGCTTTTCGCCGAAAATTCCATCTTCATTGTGTTAATAACCTTGTCCTGCATTTTTTACCTCTCGATTTTTAAAATTTTGTCCATGCCCGCGATTTCAAGAATCGTCAGTGACGCCTTTGATGGGCTTTGAATATATAGCGTGCTGCCGACCGATTGACATTTTCTCATTCTGCCCATAACAAGCCCCAACCCCGACGAATCGCAAAAGGTCACGCCCGAAAGATTCAGCGCAAAGCTTATCGGACGCTCGGAGTCGATAAACCTATCAAGCTCTTCGCGCGCTGTGTGCGCGTTGTGATGGTCGATTTCGCCCTTTAAAAACGCCGTGGCAATATCTCCCGATTTTTCAATGGTAATGTCCATTTTTAGTGCTCCTTTAAAGATTTTTCTTTTTGATTTTACCAAAAACCCTTGTCGCATTTTGCCATAACCTGTAAAGTCGCGAATATTTCTTGTAATGCCTTTAAAAATTATTAAATAACTTGACAGTTATGCCCTTTTGTAGTAGAATAAACCATAGGTTGATTCCCTCACTCGGACATTGAACTTGGGAATCGATAAAAATTTAAAAGAGGTGTATTATGCTCAAGAAATTTGTAAGCTTGCTTCTTGTCATCCTCTTCGCCATGTCCGCAATGGTGCTTGCATCCTGCGATAACGAAGGCGAAAAGGATAAGTCGGGCGCAAGTACTTCTGACGTTTCGGGCTTCCAGAACCCTGCAAAGGTTTGGGACGAAGAAGTAAACATTCTTACCTTCAAAAACGACTCTTACGTGTTCTCCTACTGTCAGGTTGACACCGATGAGCTCAATGACGAACCCGTTAACGACGCTTTCTATGAAAGAAACGCGCTCATCAAGGAACAGTACGGCATCGATATTAATGCGATCTTCCCCAAGGCGGAAGAGGATTACATCCAGATGCTTAAGGACGATATGCTTTCGGGCAGCGGCGAATTCGACGCTATCATCGGTCAGTTCACCTATACCGCTCCGTTGGTAATGGAAGGTCTCTTCTATGACCTTAACGACGTCGGCAACGACTATCTCCACCTTGATATGGAATGGTGGGATCAGGCGCTTATCAAGCAGACCTCGATCAACAATAACGTTTATTTCGTATCCGGCGACGCTCTCGTCGAAGACGATGAATCCACCTGGGCTATCTTCTTCAACAAGGACCTCGTTGATAGCTACGGCATCGAAAGCCCCTATGATATCGTAAGAGACAACCGTTGGACCTTCGATACCATGCACGAGCTTGTTCAGCAGGTAAGCCTTACCCACGGCTCGCAGAAGTCCTACGACCCCGCTGTCGGCGACGTTTGGGGTATGGTTGCACAGTCTTACGACTTCCTCCTCTTCATGCAGGGCGCAGGTCAGACTCTTGTTGACAACTCCGGCGACGAGCCTGTCCTCCGTATCGACGACGAACGTAACATTCAGGTATTCATGGAATTCACAAACATGATGTACGATGAAGAAAACGTCGGTATCGCAGACCGCCACGGTCACTGGGAGGATATGTACGCTAACGAAGGCAAGATCTTCGAAAACGGTAACGCACTCTTTATGCCTTACTCGATCTCCTTGGTAAGCGACCCCGGTATGCGTGAAGCTGAAATCCGTTACGGCCTCCTTCCCATGCCTAAGGCGGACGAGCTTCAGGAATCTTACACCACCGGTGTTAACGTATATCACTATCCCATCATCGCAATCCCCACCAGCAACGTTAACAAGCTTGACGTTACCTGCTACGCTCTCGAGGCTATGGCGTTCTACGGCCGTCAGCTCGTAACCGAGGAATACTATGTAAGAACCCTTACCTACAAGCGCTTCCAGGACGATGAATCGCGCGATATGCTCGACCTCATCTTCGGCAACCGTACCTACGATATGGGTACCATCTTCAACTTCCACGGCGGCGACAACGATGGTTGCTTGTACTTCTACACTCACCTCATCGGCGAGCTCAAGACCGACATCGTTTCGCTTTACGAATCGAAGAAGAACTCCTACCAGAGCGGTATTGACTCTCTCATCGAGCAGTGCTACGTTGAATAATTAACGGCAATAAAAAAAGGCGAGTTTAATCTCGCCTTTTTTTGTTTTGTGTTTAATATAAAATTCCCGAAAGTGCTAAATAAAGCGCGTCCGCCCAAAGTGCACAGCCTTTTTCGTTCGGATGTCCGCCGTACTGCGCAACGTGGCGCTTTTTTGGATTACCGAGAATGTCGACGCAATCAAACACCAAATCGACCTTTTCTGCAAGCGTTTCCATGATAAATCGGTTGACGCTTTCCCATTTTTCGATTTTTTCGCCCTCGTAATCAAAGGGCGGGAGCGTTTGAAGAATCACTCGCTTGCCTAAATTCTTAAACGCCGATACGACCTTGTCGATATCGCGCTTTATCTGTTCGGCGTCGCCCACCTGCATCAGGTCGTTTACGCCAAAGCAAATAAAGATAACGTCGCAATTTTTTGCAAGCTCGAACCAAATTCCAAAGCTCGCGACGTCGGAAATTCTGCCGAACCCAAGCCCCAAATTCCAATAGGAATAATCGTCGTTTCGCTTTCCGAGCAATGCGCTCCAATGCAGATAAGAATT
>JAZRGS010000090.1:0-15137 GCA_045644305.1 Eubacteriales bacterium
TCCGACTTCTTTTTTCTTTTGAAGGCTTTGCGATATTTCGAAGTCTTTTTATTTGCCAAGACAACGCAGACAACCGAAAGAAGCGCTATCGATGCGGTAATGATTATCAAAGGAAGCATATTTTGTTCGGTTGCTTGAGCCGACTCCGCCTCCGCCAACGCCGAAAGAGTAAGCGGCGCTGTTGCAAGGAAGGCAAGCAGCATCGGGATGATTTTATTCTTCATTTTTATCGTCACCGTTTTCTGCGCTTTCCGCATTTTCCGATTCTTCGTGCCTCTTATTCGTAACGCGTTCGCGCCAATCCTGAATTGCATCACGGATGCGTTTTTGCTTATTACGGGCAGGAGGCGCAAGCCTTTCGCCTGTTTCGGGGTGGATAAAGCCGACGTTATAATATTCCTCACTCGGAATCGGCAAGCCTTTTCTTTTAAGGCTGCGTTCGACAGCCATTTTGATGGTATAGAAGATGACCGCAAAGAGAGGAACCGAGAAAATCATACCCGCGATACCGAACACGCCGCCGCAGAAGAGGAGCGCGAACGTTACCCAGAATTTCGAAATACCGGTTTGGTCTTCCATAATAACGGGTTCTATAATATTGCCCTCGACCTGCTGAAGCACAAGCATAAAGATGATATAAATCAAGCCGTGGCGAGGGTTTGTGAGAAGGACGATAAGCGCTGTCGGGATACCGCCGATGAAGGGACCGAAAAAGGGTATTACGTTCGTCATGGCAAGGATGCCCGCCGAAAGAAGCGCATAATCCATTCCCATAATCGTCATAAACACAAACGTCAAAATACCGACGATGGAGGAGGTTATAAGCTTACCCGAGATGAACTTACCGAAAATATCGTTACCGTAGCGCGCGATATGGAGAATATCGTTCGCACGCTCGCGCTTAAAGCAGGCATAAAGAAGCTTTTTGCTTTGCGAGCGGAATTGATCTCTTTCAATAAGCGCGTATACGCAGACGACAAGCGAAATGAGGAAGTTCATAACGAAGGTCGCAACAGAGATGACACCCTTCGCAAGGCTTCCGACGAGGCCCGAAAATTCGTTACCGAACCAGCTTGTCAAAGCTGAAATGACGTCGTCTATCGCGCCGCCGAGGTGCTGGGTAAAGGTGTTTTCCTCGACAAGGAGGCTATTGAGCCAATCGCCCGCTTTGGTCACAAGATCGGGGGCGATATCGACAAGCGTTTTAAGGCTGACGATGAATTCGGGGATGATGAGGAATATCAAAAGCGCAATTATTGCAAGAAGGAAAAGGATAGCGGTGGTGACACCGATACCGCCCGCGAGTCGCTTTTTAGCTTCGGGACGCATCTTTGTATTCTTTTCAAGCGCCTTTAACAACCTTTTTTCGACAAAAGAATCGACAGGGCTGATGATATACGCAAATATGACGCCCAAGAAGATAGGCGCAAGAGTTTCGGTGACCCAGGAGAGCAGGTTTTGCACGGCATCTGCACGGGTTATAAGCAATATCGCGCAGACGACAGCAGCGAAAATCGCAACCGTGCGCCGATTGATTATACTATTGGTATTTTCGTTTTGGTTTTCGGGTCTTTCGCCGCCCATTTGCGTTCTCCTCGGTATGCTTTACAATTTTTTTACAGTATATCATAAAAGTAATATTTTGTAAAGTACCATAACACCTTGAAATTGTAATATTTTTATTATATAATATAGTATGATAGATTAATTTTACGCCATTGTCGAAAAAGGACGTAATATGCAGTTTTTTGAAATTCTTTCGAAATATTTAAACAGATACAAGAAAAGCATCGCATTCACGCTTTGTCTTATCCTTATTTCGGTTACCCTTCCCCTGCCCGTGGTTTTCAACACCGAAAGCGGCTCGGGCGAAGCGAGCCTGTTTGACACGACTGCTGTCGCAGGAACCAACGAGGATTTGATGGCGGCGGTTTACGCCCACGGCAAATACACCGTAACGCTTCGCAACGCCGTTTATATCGACGGCGGTAAAGACGACGGCATTATGCTCACCGACCGCGAATATACCTTTGCAAAGCCGACCGACGGAAGCGAGCCTACGGGCTGGATGATGCTTGAAAGCTATGACGGAAGCACCGATTTCAGAGCAACCGTCACCATAGATTTCGGCTTTATCGCTGCCGACGTCAACCGCTTTTATCTGCGCGCATACAGAAGCAGCGAAACGGGCGCAGAAATGCCCGAGCGCATACGCTTCTACATATCCGAAAACGGAAGCGACTTTGAGCTTGTCGGCGAAGGAAGCACGCTTACCGACGTAAGCGTCGACAGCTGTGCGGCGGTTTACGGCTTAAAGCTTAAAAGCGGCAGACGCGCGCGTTATATGCGTGCGGTTATCGATTGCAAGGGCGGAACCTCGCTTTGGGTCAACGAGGTGGGTAGTGCGGCTTACGGAAATATGTTTTCGGCGAACGACAACGGAAACGATCTCTTTTACGACGGTCAGGGGCTTATCTACCGCATAAACGGAGAATATGCCGAGATCGTAGGTTACGAAACCGAGCCCAAGGGCTCGCACGGGGCGATATCTCCGAGCACCGAAAGCTTTGACAAGGACGTCATAAAATACACGCTCGGTCTTGGAAGCGACAACGAGGTTCAGGTTATTTCCTCGCTTATCGGGGACGGCAGACCGAATTTTTCGGGCGTTCCGAACAAGATCGAATATATAATAATTCACAATACCGGCACCACCGACGAATCCACCGACGCGGCGAGGTACAACCTCCGTATGCACACCTCGGATTCCGAAACAGGCTGGCATTACACGGTAGACGAGAACGTTATTTATCACTCGCTTGCCGACAGCGTAGTGGGATTCCATGCGGGCTCTTCTCACAATTACAAAAGCATAGGCATTGAAATCTGCGTTAACGGCGCACCCTCGAAATCGGCAAACAGCTTTATTTTCAAGGGCGAGGCATATGAAAGCTGGGTCGAGAACCGATTCAAGAAATCGTTAAGAAACGCGGCGATGCTTACAGCCGAGCTGCTCACTCGTTACGGACTTACGACCGACGCGGTTATTCAGCATTACGACGTTACCGAAAAGAACTGTCCGATGTGGCTGAGAGAAAATAACGGCAAATTTGTTTACGACGGAACACTTTGGCTTGAATTTCTCGGCTACGTCGAGGAATATTATAAGCTTTTAAACGGCGATTCGCCAATACCCTTGATAAACCCCAACGGACGGGTTATCATTCCCGATTACATAACGCTTAAAAACGGCGAGGTTTATCCCGTCACCAAGCTTGCAAGCGACGCGTTTGCCGACAAGGGCGACAAGCTGACCGAAATCACATTCGGCAAAATGATCGACACCATTCCCCTTTCCTGCTTTGACGGAAGCACATTTATCGAGAAATTGCAGATTTCCGAGGGGAATTTGCATTACAAGATCGAGAACAACAAGCTTTTACAAGCTGACGGACAGCTCATCTTCGACCCCGAGGCGGTGACCGACAAGAAGCCTACACCGAGCGACGATTGCGAGCTTGATATCCGCGAAATCGACAACCGCTATTTCATCTTTGGCGGAAACGAAAGCCTCACTCTGCGCGAATTGGCTTCGGAATACGGCGCGACCTCATTTTCCGCCGTTTCGATGTACGGAAGCGCGATAAAAGAGGATGAGGTTCCCGGTACGGGCGCGATTTTGAATTTCGACGGCGCACGGCTTTATCTTGTTCTTATCGGCGATGCCGACGGAAACGCGATAATCGATCAGTTCGACTACATCCTTGTAAAGCGAACCTATTACAACACCTTTGTTCCGATTTCGAGGCAATTTTACGCGATGACCGTCAACGACGGACAGACGATTTCGGTTTACGATATTCTGCTTATCAGGCGTCATTATCTCGGCACTTACGATCTTTTTTCAAAAAATTAAGATTTGTGTGACAAAATACGATTTTATTTCGTCTTATATGTCAGAATCAATTACACAGGAGTAAAAACATGAAAAGAATCGCTTTGGTTTTATCCCTTTTGCTATGTATTTTGTCGCTTTGCGCTTGCTTTGACGATTACGATTATTCGATAAGCGAAATCGAATCGATGCTGTCTGACGAATCGAGTGATTCGGTCGATGCCGCAGAGAGCGTAAAGTTTACCGCAACGCTTGCAAGCGATGATTTCGATCCCGCCGCTTACGAATTTTACAAGGATCCCGACGACGTTCCCTCGGCAGGTCCCGTTATTATTTATAGACCCGACGGTGTCGTTAAAAACTTCAGATTTTTCGAAATCACCACCCCGAACGCCAAGGACTACGTAATCACAAAGGTGCTTTTCAGCTGTCAAACCGTTTCTCCCAACAAGCCCTTTGCCGCAGAAACACAGCTCGATGATAAGCTTCCCTGCCGCGGTATCAGCTATGAGGACGCAAACGGCGTGACCCATTACTATTCGATCATGGACAGCGCAATCGACGGTTCTCTGTTATTCAACAAGGATGAAAGAATTTCGGAAAGCATAGAATCGCTTTACGAATCCGCAAAGCTTAATGCGGGCAGAGATTTGGGCGATTTACAGCCCGAAACGCTTGAAATTATCGATTGCGACGGCAAGCTTTATCAGTCCTACGTTGCAAGCAGTCACGATATGAGATACGTTTTCGTGAGCAACAAGGAATTTTCGATGTCGGCTACCTGGGATTGGGTGGCTATCGGCACAAAGACCGACTATTCGATAAAGAACCTCGGAAAGATAAACGAGGACATGAATTAAACCTCATAAAACGCAAAAAAAGGAGGCGCCGACGCGTCTCCTTTTCGTTTTTATATTTAGAACTTTTTGCTGTCCTTAAGAGCAACCACGCTGTTGAAAAGCGAGGTATCCTTGCTGTCGCGGCAGAAATAACCCTTACGAACGAACTGGAATTTTTCACCGACAGATGCGTCCAAAAGCGCGCGTTCGATCTTAACGCCCTTGACAACAACCTTGCTTTCGGGGTTGAGATATTCGCCGTAGCGAGCCGATTCGACCGCGTTCATATCCGATTCGGTGAAGAGGTGGTCGTACATAACGACGTCGGTTTCGGCGCAGTCGTTTGCCGAAAGCCAATGGATGGTGCCCTTGATTTTTCTTCCGTCTGCGGGCATACCGTTGCCGGTTTTGAGGTCTGCGGTACAAAGCACCTCGAGCACGTTGCCGTTTTCGTCAGCCTTGATTTCATCGACGCGGACGATGTAGCCGCCCATCAATCGAACCTCGCCGCCGAGCTTCATACGGAAATACTTGGGAGGGGGATCGAGCGATACGTCTTCCCTTTCAACGTAAAGCTCACGCGTAAAGGGAACCTTGCGGGTGCCCGCGTTTTCGTCGTTTACGTTGTTGGGGAGCTCGAAATATTCAACCTTATCCTCGGGATAGTTGGTTACGGTGACCTTTACGGGGTCGAACACCGCTACGCGGCGAAGCGCCTTTTTATTGAGGTCCTCGCGAACGCAGTGCTCCAAAAGTGCGATATCGACAAGGCTGTTATTCTTTGCAACGCCGACGCGATCGATAAAGTCGAGAATAGCCTCGGCGGTATATCCTCTTCTGCGAAGTCCGCAAAGGGTGGGCATTCTCGGGTCGTCCCAGCCGTCGACAAGCTTATTTTCAACGAGCGAGCGAAGGAAGCGCTTACTCATAACCGTGTTGGTGACGTTAAGACGCGCGAATTCGATCTGGCGCGGGGTCGAGGGGACGTCGCAATGCTCGATAACCCAATTGTAAAGGGGACGGTGGTCCTCATATTCAAGCGAGCAGAGCGAATGGGTGATACCCTCGAGCGCGTCCTGAATGGGATGTGCAAAGTCGTACATCGGGAAGATGCACCATTTTGTTCCCTGACGGTGATGGTCGATATAGCGGATACGGTAAAGAACAGGGTCGCGCATATTAAAGTTACCCGACGCGAGGTCGATCTTTGCGCGAAGGGTATATTTGCCCTCGGGGAATTCTCCCGCACGCATACGGCGGAAGAGATCGAGGCTTTCGTCGATAGGACGCTCGCGATAGGGCGAGACCGCAGGCTTCTGAAGGTCGCCTCTGTACGCTGAGAATTCTTCGGCAGAAAGCTCGCAAACGTAAGCGTCGCCGTTCAAAATAAGCTGTTCGGCAAGCTTATAGGTTTCTTCGAAATAGTCGGAGCCGTAGAAAAAGCGGTCGTCCCAATCGAAGCCGAGCCAATGGATATCCTCCTTGATAGCGTCGACGAATTCGGTATCCTCCTTGGCGGGGTTGGTGTCGTCCATACGGAGGTTACAAAGTCCGTTATATTTTACCGCGGTGGAAAAGTCGATAACAAGCGCCTTGCAATGGCCGATGTGAAGATAGCCGTTAGGCTCCGGCGGAAAGCGGGTGTGAATCTTTAAATCGGGGTTCTTTTGAAGGTCGGTATCAATTATTTCGTGAATGAAATTTGTAGATTCCATTTTAATCTCCTTGATAGATATTAGAGCAATAATCCGCGAACGCGTGCAAGAACACGTTCTTTGCCGAGTATCTGCATAACCTCGTAAAGGTCGGGCGAGTTCATTCTGCCCGTAACAGCTACGCGAAGGAACATACTTACGTCGGCAACCGAGCCCTTGTAGGCTTCGGGGTTCGCCTTATACTGCTTCATATCGGGGCAGAAGCCGTTGCTTTCGGCGATCGCCTTGATATTGTTGAACCATTCGCTTTGCTCAACGCTTTCATCGTAGCTTGCGGTGAAGGCATCCAAAACGTCGGAAATATCGTCGCCGTAAAAGCTTTCGGGGATAGCGTCGGTGCGGACGAAGAGGTTGTCGTAGAAGAAGGACATATAGCCCTTGACCTCGCTCCAAAGCGCGATATCCTTACGCGGCTTTTTGCCGCCTCTGCCGATAGAGAGGATTCTTACCGCGTAAGCCTTATCGGATTCGAGAATGCTTGCGAATTCGGCATCGTTTTCCTTTGCCCACGCCAAGGTATATTCGTAAACCTCCTCGGCGGTAAGACGTGAAATGACGTTTTCGGAAACGTCGTTAAGCTTATCGAGGTCGAAGAGCGAGCCGGAAACAGCCATTTTCTTGGTGGTGAACTTGAATTCCTCGATAGGAGCGTCGGGGTTTGCAAGACGCCATTCCTCAAAATTGGAATTGAGAAGCGTCATAAGATATTCGCGAACAGCGGCAACGGGATATCCCTGCGCGTGGTAATAGGTAAGAGCCGCTTCGGGGTCTTTACGCTTACTGATCTTTCTCTTATTGCCGTTATCGAGCTTCAATACCTGCGCGGTATGACAGTATTTGGGCATTTTGAAGCCCAACGCCTTAAAGAGCTGGATATGGAACGGAAGCGTGGAAAGCCAGCTTTCGTCACGGATAACGTGGGTGGTGCCCATGAGGTGGTCGTCCACCGCGTGCGCGAAGTGATAGGTGGGGATTCCGTCGGATTTGAGGATTACGTGGTCGATATCGTTTTCGGTCACGTCAATTTCGCCCTTGATCTCGTCGCGGAATTTATGCTTATTATTGAGGTTGCCCTCGGAATAGAAGCGAAGCACGAAGGGCATTCCCTCGTTCAATTTTTCCTGAATCTTTTCGATAGGAGCGTTTCTCCACAAAGCAAATTCGCCGTAATAGCCGGGGTTTAACTTTTCAGCCTCCTGCTTTTCACGGATAGCGGAAAGCTCTTCTTCGGTGCAGAAGCAGGGATAAGCCTTTCCCTCTCTGATAAGCTGCTTTGCATAGGTTTGGTAGATTTCTGCACGCTCACTTTGACGGTAGGGGCCGTAAGCGCCGTTGTCGCCGTCAATAACCGCGCCTTCATCGAAGTTAACGCCTAATTTTGCAAGCGTTTCGATGATGATCTGAATACCGTTGGGTACGGTTCTTTTCGCGTCGGTATCCTCGATTCGAAGATAGAAAACGCCGCCCGAGGTGTGCGCCAAGCGCTCGTCGGCAAAAGCACCGTAAAGGTTTCCTATGTGAAGGAAGCCCGTGGGGCTGGGTGCGAATCTCGTCACCTTTGCGCCCTCGGGAAGATTACGCGCGGGATAGCGCTTTTCAATATCCTCGGGGGTGGTGGTTATATTCGGATAAAGAAGTTCGGCAAGAAGGTTTGTGTCCATCTTTATTTCTCCTCATATTAATCAATAACATATCAAGATATTATATTATAAGCAACCGAATTTGTCAAGAAGAAAGAAATTCATTTTTCTATTGAAAATCAACACCTTTTAGGTTATAATTAGTCAAGAACGGAGGTTTATTATGAAAAGACGTATATTATTGGCTTTGCTTGCTTTGATGATGTGCGGTTCTACGCTTGCATCCTGCGAAAAAGCGAGCGACGAATCCACGACGCCCGAATCGAGCGAAGAGGTATCTGAGGAGGAAATTATTATGCCCGAATATTGGGGTAACACAAGCTACAATCGTTACGAAATCGCTAACGCTCCCGAAGAAATCACTTCCTACCCCACAACCGTTGAAAAGGTCACCGCTTCAAGATACAGCATGAAGTGCACCACCGAGGTCGGCGATCTTACTATCACTCTTGAAGAGCGCCCTTGGGGTATGTTCAACCTTTGGTCCTGGACCTTGGTTGACAAGGACGGAAAGAGCCATATCTTCGTGTCGGGCTCGACCGACTTCGAATACGTTCACATCCCGATAACACCTAAGGGCAGCAACGTATGGTCGGGCGGTAACCACGGTAACGAGGCTTTCCTCTCGCTTGATCTTTATAACGCCGAAACCGAGGAAAAGATCGAATTGGAAATCGGCGAATCGGTCACGGTCAACTCGCTTCACGTTATCGAAAAGTCAAAGCTTTTGTGGTTCCCCGATGACAACGGTGACTCCATCGGCGACTACAACAACAAATCGATGACCTACACAGACGACGACGTTTATGCCGAAATGACGAGAAAGTACACCTTTACCGGTCCTCAGATCAAGCTTAACGTCGACTATAAATACGTAAAGGACGTAAAGCATTACCGTTCCTACACCTGTATGTTCCCTATCAGCAAGAAATACGGTCTTTGGTGCGACCTTTACGACAACGACGGCAATCTTGTAAAGACTATCGAAACACTTAAGGTCGGTAAGGCGGACTACTCGGGCAAGCATTACGACAAGAACGTAGCTACCCGTGCCGTACTTTACGGCTACGAGGATCCGAGATATCAGTTCGACATTCGTGTCACCACCTTTGAGGACTCGCTTGAAAAGGGCGAGGGCGACTACAGAACCTCGTTCTGGGACATGAACACCACCACAAACAAGCTCTATTTCACAAAGTGGAACAACACCACCCCGCGCCTTTTGAAGGCGGGCACCGAATACCACACCGAAAGCTATTGGGTATTTAAATACGTTCCCGATGCCAAGGCTCCCGAAATCGACAAGGGCGAAAGCGTTACCGAGGTAAAGCCCGTCGGCACGCTTGTATCGGGCGGTAAGAATTACGAAATTTCGGGCGGTCTCGGAAACGGCTACGGCAATTACACGGCAAAGCTTACCGACGGTCAGTTTACCGACACCCTTACCTACGATGCGAATTGGTTCTCCTTCTACAACAAGGCAGGACTTCCCGAAGCCGAGGCAAATTGTGAAAACGGCATCGGTTACGTTATAATCGACCTTGAAAAGGAAACCGACATCGCCTTCCTCCGCGCGCACTTAAGCAACGGCGGAACGGCAGGCATCAACGCGCCTTACGAGGCAAGCGTTTCGGTTTCGAGCGACGGTGTAAGCTTTAAAGAGGTCGGCAAGCTTCCGATCGACACGAGCGACGAAAGCGCGATTTATTGGTCGGGCATCAACACGACCGACGTGAGCGGAAGATACGTCAAGTTCAGCTTCACGCCCAACGGCTTATTCGTATTTATCAACGAATTAGAGGTTTACGCAAAATAATTTAAGGGAGGCGCTTAACGCGCCTCTTTTTTTCTCGCGGGTATAAATTTTTAGTTGACAGTCAAGGATAAATATGGTAAAATAAGTCTATAAAAGGGAGTAGCGGCTTGGAAACAGGCGCGTACAGCTCGACATCTCGGCTTTTGCCCGGGCTACGCTTTATTGCAAGACTTTTATGGGTGACCATAACTGTGCTTGCCTTTTTTGTTATAAATTATTCACATAAAGAAAGGGAAAAACGATGAAACATTATTTAGAGAGTCTTCTTTCGGTTTTCACTCATTTGAAATCGAGTGAAGACGGTCTCTCCTCGCAGGAGGCGGAAAAGAGGCTTAACGAAAACGGTCCCAACAAGCTTGCAGACCCGCCCGCGGTTCCGCTTTGGAAGAAGTTTTTGCTTCAGTTTGCCGACCCGATGATTATCGTTCTTTTGGTTGCGGCGGCGGTTTCCTTTGTGACTGCTATTATCGAAAACGAATCGCTTGCAGACGTGTTCATTATCCTCTTCGTCGTGGTTTTGAACGCAGTTTTGGGTGTTATTCAGGAAAGCAAGGCCGAAAAGGCGATCGACGCGTTAAAGGCGATGACCAAGGCAAAGTGCAAGGTCCTTCGTGACGGCATTTTGCGCATCGTGAACAGCGACGAGCTTGTAGTGGGCGACGTTATCCTTCTTGAAGCGGGCGACGCTGTCCCTGCCGATGCAAGACTTATCGAGGCTGCTTCCCTTAAGGCCGAGGAATCGGCGCTGACGGGTGAATCGGTTCCCAGCGACAAGTGCGCAGACGTTATCGAATCGGAAAGCGGCGAGGTACCGCTCGGCGACAGATCCAACATGGTCTACACCGGTACTACCATCGTTTACGGACGCGGTAAGGCTATCGTGGTCGCTACGGGTATGGACACCGAAATGGGCAAGATCGCTAAGGCGATTACCGATGCAAGCGAGGAAAAGACCCCCTTGCAGGTCAAGCTCAATCAGCTTTCGAAAATCTTAACCGTTGCGGTTTTGGGCATTTGCGCAGTCGTATTCGCGGTCAATATGATTCGCGGCGACGAAATTTTGGAATCCTTTATGGTTTCGGTTTCGCTTGCGGTTGCGGCGATTCCCGAGGGCTTGAGCGCAGTCGTTACGATCGTTCTTTCGATCGGCGTTTCGAAGATGGCGCACCAGAACGCTATTATCAGAAAGCTTACTGCGGTTGAAACGCTCGGCTGTACGCAGGTTATCTGCAGTGACAAAACAGGTACTCTTACTCAGAATAAAATGACGGTTGTCGAGCATTTCTCGGGCAATTTGCAGATGCTTTGCAACATAAACGCGCTTTGTAACGACGCGGATATCACCGAGGACGGCGTTGTAACGGGCGAGCCTACCGAGGCGGCTTTGCAGAAGTTCGCGTTCGACAACGGCGTGTTCAAGAGAAAGCTTATCGCAGAGCAGGAGCGAGTTGCAGAGGCACCGTTCGACTCCGAGCGTAAGATGATGTCTACCCTTCACCGCTTCGGCGACAAGGTGATTCAGTACACCAAGGGTGCACCCGACGTTATTCTTTCGCGCTGTACCAAATATATCTCCCCCGTCGACGGCAAGACCCGCGACATGGACGAAAAGGCTCGCGAGGCGATGCTCGCACACAACAAGGCAATGGCTGACAAGGCATTGCGCGTGCTTGCGGGTGCTATCGCGATTTACAACGAAGTTCCCGAATTTTCTAAGCCCGAGGATATCGAGCGCGAGCTTATCTTCGTTGGTCTTTCGGGCATGATCGACCCCGTCAGACCCGAGGTTGTAGACGCGGTTGCTCGCTGTCAGCAGGCAGGCATCAGACCTGTTATGATTACCGGTGACCACATCGACACGGCGGTCGCTATCGGTAAGCAGTTGGGCATCATTGAGGATGCATCTCAGGCGCTTACGGGTGCACAGCTCGACAAGATTTCCGACGAGGAATTGGAGCGCGACATTGCTAAATATTCGGTTTACGCGCGTGTTCAGCCCGAGCACAAGGTTAGAATCGTTTCGGCTTGGAAGAAGCTTGGAAACATCACCGCTATGACCGGCGACGGCGTAAACGACGCTCCCTCTATCAAGACAGCCGATATCGGTATCGGCATGGGTATCACGGGTACCGACGTAACCAAGGGCGTTGCCGACATGATTTTGGGCGACGACAACTTCGCAACCATCGTTAACGCGGTTGAGGAAGGCAGACGTATTTATTCGAACGTAAGAAAGACGATTCAGTTCCTTCTTTCCTCGAACCTTTCCGAGGTTATCACGGTATTTACCGCATCCCTTTTAGGCTTTACGGTATTCAAGCCGATTCATATTCTTTGGATCAACCTTATCACCGACAGCCTTCCCGCACTCGGCCTTGGCATGGAAAAGGCAGAGGGCGACGTTATGACTCAGCCCCCGCGTGACAGCAAGGAAGGCATTTTCGCAGGCGGCTTGGGCATCGACGTTGTATGGCAGGGCGCCGCACTTTCGCTGTTGACGCTTGTTTCCTACTTCATCGGTAAGGCAATCGGTGGCGGTGACACGGTTTTGGCAACCACATTTGCGTTTATCTCGATGTCGATGGCAGAAATCGTTCACTCCTTCAACCTCCGCTCGCGCGATAAGAGCGTATTCAAGCTCCATTCGCACAACCGCGTGCTTTGGCTCGCTATGTTCGCATCGTTCATTTTGACGACCTTCGTCGTATTCGTAATGCCCAAGGCGTTCTCCTTCTCCGAAAGCATTACCGTTTGGGAATACGCTCTCGCACTCGTTATCGGTGCGTTGATCCTCCCCATCTCCGAAGGTGTTAAGTATTTAAGAAGCAAGGCTTCGAAATAACAGCTACAAAAAATGCCGCTAACGCGGCATTTTTTATTGAAAGCAAGGCTTTTTTATGTTATAATCTTCCAAACGGAGGTTATTATGAAGTTTTCTATAAATATTTATCCTCACATAAAAGATTACGTTGACGCGATGAGCGTCGAGCAATTGCTAAAGACGGTTATATGCCCCGACTGCCCTGCGGACGCAATCGACGAAGGCGATTTGACCTCGGTTTTCTTCTATGCGACGACAGCCGATAAATCGTTAGCCGCATCACGCCAGATGAACGAGGGCAGAGAGCACAAAGCACTTGTCGTTTCCGACATGGAATACGGCGCACACGGCGCGGTTATCGGCGCGACGGAATTCCCCTCGATGAAAGCGGCGGCTGTTGCGGGAGATGAAAGGGACGCATATTTGATGGGCGAAATCGCCGCGAAGGAGGCAATTTCGGCAGGATATCATTGGACCTTCGGCCCCTGCGTCGACCTACTTACCAACGAATATTCCCCCGCGGTCGCATACAGAACGGCGGGAGCAGACCCCGACACGGTTATAAAATACTGCGGTGCGTATATGGAGGGCTTGCAGGACAACGGCTTAATAGCAACCCTTAAGCACTTCCCCGGCGACGGCGGTTGCATCGACGATCAGCATATAACCCTGCCCGAAAACACTCTTTCCGAGCAAGAATGGCGTGACAGCTTCGGCAGAGTCTATTCCGAGCTTATAAATCGCGGTGCGATGGCTGTTATGCCCGGTCACATAGCGCTTCCCTGCCTTGACGAGCCCGACGAAAACGGCATTTATCCCCCTGCAACGGTTTCGAAAAGGCTGCTTACCGATATTCTTAAAAACGAGCTCGGCTTCGACGGAATCATCGTTTCCGACGCGGTAAATATGGCGGGCTTTTGCGGATATATGAACCTTTACGAGGCATCGAGCGCTTTTCTTGAGGCAGGCGGCGATTGTCTGTTGTTTATGCACGGCACAGAGGAATATTATTCCGAAATGAAAAACTGCATCGAGCGCGGGCTTTTAAGCCTTGAAACGCTTCGAAGCAGAGCGTTAAGGATGCTTTGCTTTGCTTATCAATATTTCGAAAAGCACAATCACACTTGCGTTGATTTCGACAGAAATCATGCCGAATCGGTCGCCAAGCGAATAAGCGAAAACGCCGTGAAAATCACGCGCGACAGAGCGTCGCTTCTCCCCTATCCCATAACCGCCGATAAAAAAATCGCGCACGTCGTGATACACAACGTTTGGAGCGATATTTCGGTCACCGACGAGCTTCAGAAAAAGCTTTCAAGCATTGCGAAAAAGGTCGATACGTTTGACGACCCCGGTCCCGGTAAGCTTTTACAGATAGCGAAAAGCAGAGATTACGATTTGATCGTTTGCTCGGTTATCGAAAGCCCGAGCTGGGGCATCAACACAAGCAAGCTTTCGGGCCCCGCGGCGAGGAATATGATGAACGGCTGGACGCGCTTCGGTACGAAAACGCTGTTTATTTCCTATAATTCGCCGAGCTTCGGGCGCACCTATAATGCAAGCGTCGACACCTTGATCGAAACCCACGGAATTACCAAATACACTGTTGATAAGGTCATCCGACTTATAACCGAATAGAAAAAAGGTCTGCAAAAGGCTCCTTCTCATAAGGATGATAAAAGCCATCGCGATACAATAATTGCGATGGCTTTTCAATGTTATAAAGTTTTAACTATATCTGATAATATTCTATACATCTGTTCTCTACTTTCAAACAGATATATTACATCTTCATCCGGTTCAACTAAATCAAATGAAACACTAAACTCATTGGGGTAAATTTGTAAGTCCATATAATATTTTTTATATCGACCTTGTATTCCAATACACTTTATATCATCAAACCAATCAATATGTATTTCGACTCGCTTTATCTCTATGGACTCAAGATGTTCTTTTAACGATCCGTCCAAATAATCAGAAAGGAGAGCATCAAATGCACATTTGTTATCGCCTGCCTTTTGCTCTAAATATTTCTGTATTTTCTTTTTCTTTGTTGTAAACATTATTTCTCTCCTTTATCGCCTGTTTCGCCTTTGTATTACAAACGCGTCGGGCAAAGCCCATACCCCTAAAGAGATGCACGAGCGTGTCCAAAGGCTCCCTCCGGGAGGGAGCTGTCACCGAAGGTGACTGAGGGAGAGTGCGTTAAAATGAGATTAGCGCAAATCCAAAGTCACGCAGGCTCCTTCCGTCACGGCTACGCCGTGCCACCTTCCTCTCGGAGGAAGGCTTTTCGTTAGCCCCATTATAACACAAATCGGCAGAGAAAACAATAGCTCTGCCGAAAGTTGTTTGTAGGGGCGACCATTGGACGCTTGTTTTTTGATTTGCGGTTGTTTGCGGGCGAT
>JAZRGS010000091.1:0-12960 GCA_045644305.1 Eubacteriales bacterium
GTGCCGAAGTAGTGACGCTTAACAAGGATGTAGTCGTACTGGTTGATTGCGCCGTCAGCGTTTACATCGCCGAGGGTGTATTCGGGGTCGGGATCGGGATCGGGTTTAGGATCGGGATCGGGTGTGGGGTCAGGGTCGGGAGTGGGGTCGGGATCGGGAGTGGGATCGACGGGAGGTTCGACAGCTTCAACGCCGAAAACCTCGATTTCATTGATGAATACGAAGGATTTTGCGCCGAGTGCGATTTCGATTTTCACGAATCTTGCCTTGCCCGCAACCGCGCCTGCGAGCGAGAAGGTAACGTCCTCGGGAATGGAGGAGGCGGCGGGAATGGGAAGATTTGTGCCGTTGTCCCAGCTTTCGCCGTCATCCGAGCGATAAACGGTGACTCTTGCGGGGATGTTGATGCCCGCCATATCCTTGTGAACGAGCTTGAGGTTAACTTCGCTCAATTCATAGGTCTTTTCGAGGTCGATAACGACGGTACCGACGCGGTTGGGAGCGTTGTTGCCGCCGCCCATAGGCTGTTCTGCATCGGCATTGTTCTTGAATACGAACCAGTTGTTATCATAGGAAAGCTTCTGAGCCGATGCACCGTCGGTGAGCTTTGCGGTGTAGGTGGTGTCGAGCTCGATAGCTTCGTAATTTTTGTTGAGCGCGACGTTGTTTTTAGCAGCGTTTGCGGCTCTGTCGGAAAGCTTGCAAGCGAAAAGCTTGGTGAAGAGGCCCGGGGTTGCGAAAGCCATGTTCCAGATGCCGTGCGCGCCGTAGGAATATTCGGTGTAGTTGATGAGGGTGCCGCCTGCCTGCTGAATTGCCGCGACGGTTTGCTGGGTGCCCGAAACGGGAACGTCGGGGTCGTTAATTGCGTGGAAGGTGAAAATGGGAATATTTTTCAAAAGCTCTGCCTTCGAGGGGTCGCCGCCGCCGCAAACGGGGATTGCCGCCGCGAAATAATCGCTGTGACGGGTGATTGCGTCCCAAGTTGCGAAGCCGCCCATGGAAATGCCCATCGCGTAGATTCTGTCGGAATCGACCGAATACTTGGTTTCAAGGCTGCGGAGAAGCTCGATAACCGCTCTCAGTTCGTTGGATTCGGGAACCTTGTCGACAGAATATGCGCCGAGCGACCAAGGGGTATCGACCCATTGATTGCCTGTCGGGCACTGGGGAGCGACGATGATGCAGGGCTCGGGGACGTTGTCGTGGATGTACTGAACGCAATGAACGAACTGAAGCTCGTTGTCGTTGCCGCGCTCGCCCGCGCCGTGGAAGAATACGATCATCGGGTATTCCTTGCCTGCGTCATAATTCTCGGGGAGAATCAAACGGTAAGGAAGCGTCGTATCGGAATTTGTGTAGGTAAGCTTGGGTGAAGTGTTAATATCGTAAGCCAAAGCAGTCATCGGAAGAGCAACCAAAAGCACTGCAAGAACTATGCTTATTAATTTTTTGCTCATTGTTTTCTCCTTTTTAGTTTTTAATCTCATAAGTGCCGAAGTAATGACGGCAGATGAGGATATAGTCGTACTGGTCGACCTTTTCGTCGGTGTTGACGTCGGCGGGAAGCATTTCTGCATCGGAAAGGGTGCGGGTGCCGAAGTAGTGGCGCTTGACGAGGATGTAGTCGTACTGGTTGATTGCACCGTCGGCGTTTACGTCGCCGAGGGTGTATTCGGGGTCGGGGTCGGGAGTGGGTTCAACCACCTTGGATTTAACGCCGAATACCTCGATTTCGTTGAAGAATACGAAGGATTTTGCGCCGAGCGCGATTTCAACCTTGACAAAGCTTGCCTTGCCGGTTACGTCGCCGGTGATTTTGAACGCCACGTCGGTGGGAACCGAGGAAGCGTCGGGGATATCAAGGTCGTAGCCCTTGCTCCATGTATCGCCGTCCTCCGAAAGGTAAACCGTGATTCTTGCGGGGATATTGATACCCGAATTGTCGTTCTGAACTACGGTGATTCTTACCTCGTTGAGGTCGTAGCTGCCGTCGAGGTCGATAACGACTGTACCGACACGGTTGGGCGCGTTACCGCCGCCCAAGGGCTGTTCTGCCGAGGGGTTATTCTTGAACACGAACCAATTGTTATCGTAGGAAAGCTTTTCTGCGGCAACGCCGTCGGTAAGGCTTGCGGTGTAGGTGGTGTCGAGAACGGTCGCCTCGTAATTTTTGTAAAGCGCGACGTTGGTGGGAACAGTAGATTCGCCGGGATCCTCGGTAAGGTTCATCCATTTGTTGATTTCTGCGCTGTAATATTCGAGGTTGGAGGTGAACATCGAGGGCTGCTTGAGGTAATTTTCAAGCTCGATGGTAAGGCGGTTTACGGTATCATAGCGGAAATCGGTGTTGCCGACCTGCTTTAAGAACGCCTTTGCTTCGGAAATAAGGTTGGTGTAAATGGTTTCGTTGAACGAGCTTACGCGGAATTCATAGATGCCGCCGCTGTAATATGCGTTCCATTGGGGAACGTGGTTGCGCTTGAGCTGAACGTACTTGACGTATCTTGCATCTACGGGCGCGTCGAGCTTGATAGTGTCGACCTGCTTTGTCTGTGTAGCGCCGCCTACGAGCTTATAAACGCTCGTGTAGTTGGTTCCGTCGGTCGAAACGAGGACTTCGTAAGAGGAAACGTGCTCGTGGAAGGAGATTTCGAACAGCGAAACGCTGTATTTAGCGCCGAGGTCGATAACCATCCATTGCTCGTCCTTATCGCGTGCGAAGGAAACGCGGGTGGTTTCGTCACCGTCGACAGCGAGGTCGGAGGTGAAGCGTCCGTCGTTGACCTCCAAGCCCGAAACGGTGGTTTTTGCGTTCAGGGCGAGGTTGGTCTTCGCGATGAGGTTCTTCAAGTCGACGGATTGAGGGATAATTTTGATGTTGTCGATGTAGCCGACACAGCCCTTGCCGATCTGCTCAAGCGGAATGGTAAGGGTGGAAAGCTTGGTGTCGTTTGCGTTTAATGCGTTGTTGGGGGTGAAGGTAAGTCCGTCGTTGACGGTAAGATAGGTGGTTGTAAGGGTACTGGTCAAACGAATCTTAACCTTTTCGCCGATTGGGAGCTGATAGGGATAGGTGAAGGTGTAATATTCGCTCTTGAAGCCGAAATTGCCCTTGCCGTCGGCATCGGCGAGAATGGTTACGCCATCGCCCGAGAAGATAGCGCCGGTCGGCTTTTTGTCGAGGCAGATTTCGAATTCAAGCGTGTTCGGGAAGCCGACTGCCTTCGGCTGAAGGCTGATGTAGGAGTTGCCGTCGAGGACGAATACACCGTTGTCAACCTCACCGTTGAGGGTTGCATAGTCGGGAACGGCATAGTTGAAGTCGAGGCTGATGCCCTTCGAATCGAGCGAATGTCTGCCGGGGTCGGCATCGCCCGCGCGGAGCGAGAGCTTGTTATATCTTGCGATGAAGTTTGCCGCCGTGATATTCGCGGTGTCTGCGCCGCACCAGGTCTTTTCTGCGATAAGGCAGACCATGCCGCGCAATCTGTCGAAGATATCGAAGCGGGTTACGCCCTTGTACGCGGTGTGAAGGTCGTTCCAAAGCGCGAAGGATGCGCCGAGCAGGCGTTCGTCGTTCGCGTTCATGCGGAGCGACGGGTCGTTAAGTCTGAAATAGTTGACCTGCCATTGAGAATAAAGCTTTTCGAGGTCGAAATAATCGGGGAAATTATAGTTGGTGGTAGGAACCGTGTAAAGGATTTCGTTACAGGTGTTGATGATATCGAAATCGCTTGCCATTACTTCGTCGAAGCCGCTGATGGTAACGTCCCAGAAGTTGAGCTGTGCATTTTCGGAAATGGGAGTGGTGCCTTGGAAGCCGTCCTCACCCAAGCCGCCCCAGAAGCGGGGGGTATAGCCGAGCGAATTTACATAGTCGATGAGGGTATCGGTGTAAGAACGCATAAGCTCAGCGTATTCGCGGGGGTATTCATCGGTACCGATATGCACGACCTTGCTGACGAAAACGGGGTCGGAGCCGGTCATATATTCGGCAAGAAGATTTTTAACGAAGGTTATCGTTTCGGGCTTGGAGATATCCAAGCAACGGTAGTTGTCGGGAAGGAAGGGAGGCGGATTTTCAGCCTTTGCATAGCAGGAGGAATGGAAGGGGGTGTCGATTTCGGTCACGACGGTGACGCCGTATTCGAGCATATCCTTCTGATACTGGCGATATTCTGCCTTGGTGTAATAGCCGTCGGTCGAGGTGAGTCCCTTTACGTCACTTTCAAGACGGAACGCCGAGTAGCCGTTCACGCCGTCGTCGTTGATGTGAAGGTGGATTTCGTTCATCTTGAAATATGCCATGTACTGCGTGATTTCTCTCACGTAATCCAAGGGCATCCAAGCTCTGCCGACGTCGATAAGACCCGATCTTACCTCGTATTCGGGGTAGTCGGTCGCCTTACCGCAGGGGAATGCGCCGTCTGCGCTGACGCTTTGAACGATAGTGATACCGCCGTAAAGCAGACCCGTATCGGTCGCCGCGCGTACAGTGATTTTAGAGGTGGTTGCCTCGAGGACGTAGCCTTCGCTGCCAACGGTAGCGGAAAGAGAAGCGTCCTTTTGGAAAACGATCTCATTCGAGCCGGAGGCGGTCGACGTGACCCTTACGTTGAGGTCAAGCATCTGTGCGAAATAGCCCTGAACCTTGGAAACCGACTTCGAGGACGAAAGATTTACCAAAGCCGTGCTGGCATTGGGGGTAAAGCTACCCGTGCTTCCCTGCCATTGGCGAATAGCGGGAATAACCGTGGGAGCTGCATTGGGTGCCGCGTTTACGACGGTAAAGGGGATTACCGCGGTGAACAGCAACACAAATGCAAGAGTGAAGTAAAGCAGTTTTTTCATTTGGTTCCTCCTTGTGGTTATAAAAAAGCGAGAGAAACGATATGCGCTTCTCTCGCAATAATTTATTCGAAATATCTGTACTTCTTGCCGTTGGAAAGCGTGATGAATCTGCCCTCTCCGTTTTCGGGAAGAAGGAAGTCGTTTTCGCAATCCTTACGAACGGTCGCGCTTGCTTTGGAAAGAATTGCGCGCTCGATATCGCCGCAGACAGCCGCTGCGGTGGGAAGCGCACCCGCGCCCTGACCGTAAAATACTACCTCGCCGACAGCCGAGCCGGTAACGCTTACAGCGTTGAAAGCCTCGCGGATGGCGTGGAAAAGGCTGGACGCGCCGACCAAATGGGGCGCAACGAGAAGTCTCGCCTTGTCGCCGACCTTTTCGGCAACCGCGATCAAGCGGATAACGCAGCCGAGCTGCTCGGCAAGCATGATATCCTCGCTCGTTACGTTTTCGATGCCCTCGATGTGGGTGATCGATTCGTAAGAGATGTACTTATCGAACGCGATTCCTGCGAGGATTGCGATTTTTCTCGCAGAGTCGAGACCCGCAAGGTCAGCGTGGGGGTCAGCCTCGGCATAGCCGAGCTCCTGAGCAGACTTCAAAGCCTCCTCAAGCGATTTGCCCTCGCTTTGCATATGGGTGAGGATGTAGTTCGTGGTGCCGTTGAGGATACCCGCGATGCGGACGATATCGTCAACAGGGAAGCAATTGTTGAGCGGAGCGATTATCGGAATACCGCCGCCGACGCTTGCCTCGTAAAGATAAACCACGCCGTTTTCCTTTGCAGCCGCTTCAAGCTCGCGTCCGTATTTATCTACGCACGCCTTGTTCGAGGTGACTACGCTCTTGCCCGCCTTAAGCGCGGCAAGGCTGAATTTATAAGCAACTCCGTCGCCGCCCATGGTTTCGACAACGACGCTTACGCTTTCATCGGCAAGAATCTTATCGAAATCGGTGGTCACCCTATCTCCCAACGGATGGTCGGGGAAGGTGCGGAGATCGAGAATGTATTTGATGTTGACGTCGGACAACGGCTTTTTGTTGCAGCTTTTAAGCGCCTCGTAAACGCCGCCGCCAACCGTGCCGAAGCCCAAAATGGCAATATTTGTCATAAAAACAGCTCCAAATTACAATAATCGTTTTATTTTACCACACACAGCGCTAAATTTCAAGTCGTTTTTGTTAATTAGTTAATTAAATCACGAGTAATCGCGATCGATTTTAATTACGCAGCGAAGTGTGCTGTCGGTCGACGCGACGGCGGTCGCAATCGCGAGCTTCAAGGCATCGGGGTCGAGCTTGCTGTCGGCGGGGAGCACGACGTCGAAAACCACGTTGGTGTGGGTTTCGCCGGGGACGATTCGAAAATCGTGCGCCTTCAAGCCCTCGTCGGTTTTGTCGAGCAGCTCCTTGACTATTTCCTTAATGCGATTCAATTTGGGGTTTCGGGTATCGATGGGGTCGGTATGTATGACGGTTTCGATGCCGAAGCGCTCGAAAATTTCGATTTCGATATTATCGATAACGTCGTGAACATGGAGAATGTCCTCCTCCATCGGAACCTCGGCGTGAAGCGAAAGAAAGCGCCTGCCGGGGCCATAGTCGTGAAGAATAAGGTCGTGAACGCCGGTTATCGGCTCATTTGAAAGCACAAGCGATTCGAGCTCCTCGATAAGCTCCTTTTCGGGGCGTGCGCCGAGCAGAGGCTCGATGGTTTCCTTCGCGGCGCGGAAGCCTGCGATGAGGATGAAGAGCGCAACGAGGATTCCGACGTAGCCGTCGATGAGCAAGCCGGTGTAATGCGAAACGATGAGCGAAATCAAAACCGCGCTCGTCGCGATTGCGTCACCGATCGAGTCCGCCGCGGTCGCCGTCATTGCGGCAGAGTCGATTTTTTTGCCGACTACGCGGTTATAAAGGTACATATAAAGCTTAATCAGCACCGAAAAAACAAGGATTCCGACAGTGACAAGGTCGATTTTCGTCGCCTCGGGGCTCATAATTGCCGAAATCGAGCTCGAAATCAGCTCAAAGCCCATCATAAAAATAAGCATCGCGACGATGAGGCCCGAAATATATTCGATTCTGCCGTGACCGAAGGGGTGCTCGGGGTCGGGCTTCTTCCCTGCCAAGCGGAAGCCGATCATCGTGACGGCGGAGCTGCCCGCGTCGGAAATATTATTCACCGCGTCGGCGGTAACCGCAACCGAGCCCGTCAGGGTGCCGACGAAAAGCTTGAGCGCAAAAAGCAATACGTTCAGCGCGATTCCCAAGCCGCCGCACAAAATGCCGTATTTGTTGCGAACCTCGGGAGATTCGGTATTTTTCGAATCCTTTATAAAAATTTTTGCAAGCAATTTTACCATAAAAATTCTCCATTTTGGGGAAGTTGCCCCTATTATACTTCAAATTATGCATTAACGCAAGAAAATTTTATTATTTTATCTTATTATTTTGTCAAAATGCTCTTGAAAATTTGAAAAAATAATTGTATAATAAACTAACGCATTAATGTTTAAAAGCAGGAGGCTGTCATTTATGTGCCCTTACATTGATTTTTACGGCGATTTTACGCTTGAAAAGACCGAGCCGAAGCTGTTTCCGATATCAAAGGAAAGAAAGAACCTTTTGCTCGGACTTCCTCAAAAGATAAAGAACGTGGATACCATTCCCGAAATGCACACCTCGGAATGGTTTAACACCCCCGCAAGCTCGCCTCAGTTGACAAACGGCGTGCGCGCAAAGGAGGCGGAATGTCACGACGAGGCATTTTTCCACTTCACCAACGGCTGTGCAAGAACCATTCTTTACGATTTGGGCGCGGTTTGCGCCGTTTCGGGTGCCTGCGTTTCGCTTTTGCGTGAGGATGCGGTCGGCGTCGGTGTCCCCCCGAGGTTTTCGGTTTATCTTTCCGAGGACGGCGATGGCTGGACGCTTGCAGGCAACATTTCGGGCTTTGCTTCCGAATCCTCGCCTGCCATAATCCGCAAGAGTGTCGATTTTGAAAAAACCTACAAGGCGCGCTACGTCAAGTTCGCATTCAACGTCGCGGTTCACATCTGGGTCGAGCAGCTTGAGATTTTCGGCTGCACCGATTTGGAGGGCGCTTGCGACATCGTTCCCGACCCGATAAACGAAAATGAATTCCCCAACAAATACGCTTCGACCTCGGCTTTAGGCTCGAAGGACGTGCTTTTGGCTTACATCTGCCACGATAACATCGCGCCGATTTCCAAGGAGGTTTTCCTCCCCCACGTCGCATACATGGAAGACGGCGAAATCAAGGACACGCTGTTTGACGGATATCTCTTCCTTCCCTACGTCGCGTTCCTTTACGACCGCTACACCAAGCGCCCGCTTACCAAGGAAAACTGGCAGCATTACATCGATACCCAGTTCATCGACGGCTACAACATGGACGCGCTCGAGGCGGCGGCTGAGGAGGTCGGCGAAAAGCTTGGCATCAAGGATTTCAAGCTCAGCGTTTATTTCTCGATTCTTTATCCCGTTGTCAGCGTTAGCGAATTCGGCATTGTCGACGGCAGAAACCTCGATTTTTCGAAGCTTGAGGACAGAAAAGCCGGTCTTAAGTGGCTTATCGACGAGCAATTCCGCCGTTTCAACGAAAAGAATTACAAGCATCTTGATTTGAAGGGCTATTATTGGTTCACCGAGGAAATCAATTACGCCGACAATCAGCTTTTGGAGCTTCTCCGCTTCACGACCGATTACGTCCGCGGAATGAACCTTATCACGACCTGGATCCCCTATTTCCACGCATCGGGCTACAACGATTGGCGCAATCTCGGCTTCGACGTGGTTTGCTACCAGCCCAACTATGCCTTTAACCAGTCGGTTCCCGACGAAAGACTTTTCAACGCGGCTGCAACCGCGAAGCTTACCGGAATGTGCATCGAGCTTGAGGTAGGCGGCACGGAGGCTTGGCATATCGAGCGAATCAAGAAATATTATGCCGCAGGTGCGATTACCGGCTATATGAAGGATGCCGCGCACATGTACTATCAGGGCGGAGTTCCCGGCGTATATTACGACGCATACAAGTCGCAAAATCCCGAGCTTCACTCGGTTTACAACGACACATACCGCTTTATAAAAGGCGAATTTAAAGCGGACGAAATAGAATTCAACATGGAGGACAATTGAAAATGATTGAAAAAGTTAAAGACGCCAACACCGATAAGCTCGCTGCCGCAATAGTCAGCGTTCGTTCTGTTGAAGAGGCTTACCGCTTCCTTTCCGACCTCTGCACCATCAGCGAAATCACCGAAATGAGCAAGCGCCTCACCGCCGCTGAAATGTTGAGAGACGGAAACACCTACAACGAAATTGCAGAAAAGACTCATCTTTCGACCGCAACCATCACCCGCGTTAACCGCGCGCTCCGCTACGGCAGCGACGGTTATGCAATGGTTCTCGACCGCATTTCCGAATAATGAGCTATGAGGCACTCGCCTGCATTTATGACCGAATAAACGGAAACGCTTACAAGCCCTATGCCGAAATGCTCGACAAGCTGTTCAAGCTTGCCGACATAGAGGTGCGCGAGGTTCTCGATCTGGGCTGCGGCACGGGCGGAATCACCGCAATTCTTGCCGACATGGGCTACGATATGATCGGGCTCGACGTTTCCCCCGAAATGCTCAACCTCGCACGCGAGGCAAATTACGGCAAAAACACGCTTCTGCTTTGTCAGGATATGTGTGAGTTCGAGCTTTACGGAACCGTGCAGGCAATTTATTCCTCGTTTGACTGCCTTAATTACATAACGAAAAACAAAGACCTGCAACAGGTCTTTGTTTTAGCGCGCAATTATCTTGAAGCGGGCGGGCTTTTTATCTTTGACGTCAACAGCGAATACCGCTATAAAAACGTCTATGACGGAAAAAGCTACGTTTATGAATTCGAGGATTCCCTGACCGTTTGGCGAAGCGAATACGACGAAAAAAGCCGTGAATGTATCTTCGAAATCGATATGTTTATCGAGGAAGAGGACGGAAGCTATTCGCGTTATTCCGAATCGCAGACCCAGCGTCTGCACACCCGCGATGAAATTTTGAAGCTCGCAGAGGGCTTTTCGCTTGTTTCGGTCACGGGGGGCAAGGGCTTTGACGGCTGTGAGGAGTCGGACAAGGAATATTATATATTGAAGAAAAACTAAGAAACAACCGATCGACGGAGAGCGAAAATGAAGATAAGTGACATTTTAAAATCGAAGGAAATTACCGTTTCCTGCGAAATTTTTCCGCCCAAATTGGGCACCGAGCTTGAGCAAAGCCGTAAAATCGTTGCCGAAATCGCGGCGTTAAAGCCTGATTTTATCAGCGTGACCTACGGTGCGGCGGGCTCGACCGCATCGTTTACCGCGGAATTGGCGGAGGCGGTCGAAAGCTGCGGCGTTGCGGCGCTTGCACACGTCACATGCGTTTCATCCGACAGGGAATCGCTCACCGAATACCTCGAAACGCTCAAAATCAACAAAATCGAAAACATTTTAGCGCTCCGCGGCGATATGCCCCAAGGGCGCGAGCCGAAAAAAATCTACCCCCACGCGAGCGATCTTGCGGCGGAAATCAAGTCGATGGGCGAATTCTGCGTTGGCGGCGCCTGCTATCCCGAGGGGCATCCCGAGGCTTCAAGCGTTGCTTCCGACATCGATGCCCTTAAAATCAAGGCGGAAAGCGGATGTGAATTCTTCACCACCCAGATGTTTTTCGACAACGACGTCATGTATTCCTTCATGACCAAGTTTCAGCGCAAGGGCATAAATATCCCTGTAATTGCAGGCATTATGCCGATTACGAACGCACGCCAGCTTCAAAGAAGCGCCGCCCTTTCGGGCACGCTTGTGCCGAGAAGATTGCGCGAAATCGTCGAACGCTTCGGCGACAAGCCCCAGGCGATGCGCGAAGCGGGCATCGCGTTCGCGACCGAGCAGATCATCGACCTCATCGCAAACGGGGTCAACAACATCCACATTTACGCGATGAACAAGCCCGACGTTGCGAAGGATATTCTCGACAATATCAAGGAAATTCGATGCATTTAGCTCGTTTTTCGATGCATTTAACTCATTTTTGGGGTAATTTATGGACTTTTTGAATATAATCGGGACAAAACCGCTTGTTTTCGACGGCGCGATGGGCACAATGCTCCAAAACGCGGGTCTTAAGGCGGGTGCGCTTCCCGAAACCCTCAACAGCGAAAATCCCGACGCCGTGCTTGCGGTTCACCGCGCTTACATCGAAGCGGGTGCCGACGTCATTTCGACGAACTCGTTCGGCGCGAACAAAATGAAGCTTGCCCCTTACGGTCTCGACAGCGAGATCGAGGTTATGCGCGCCGTAGCGCTTGCGAAAAAGGCGGCAAGCGAAGCCGACCGCAAAATTTTCGTCGCGGCGGACATAGGACCTACCGGCAAGCTGATGCCTCCTTTGGGCGATTTTTCCTTTGAAGAGGCTGTCGACGCCTTCAAGGGCGCGGTCATCGGTGCCGAAAAGGCGGGCGCCGACCTCATCTTCTTCGAAACCTTTTCAGACCTTTACGAATGTAAGGCGGCTATCACCGCGGCGAAGGAAAACACAAGCCTTCCTATTGCGGTTTCGCTCACATTCGACGAAAACGGTCGAATTTTAACCGGCGCGGACGCAGAAACCGTCGCTTTTTACCTTAAAGCTGTCGGCGCAGACATTTTGGGCGTCAACTGCGGACTCGGCCCCGACGCGATGGAGCCGATTGCGATAAATCTTGCAAAATTCAGCGGCATGCCGATAATCGTCAACGCGAACGCGGGGCTCCCGAAGATCGACGAGCAGGGCAACACCTACTTTGACGTACCGCCCACGCGCTTTTATTCATTCGCGAAAACCCTTGCGGCAAGCGGAGTTTCAGCCGTTGGCGGCTGTTGCGGCACCAATCCCGAATACATCAAGCAGGTCAGCGACGCATTGTGCGGTATGGAAATTTCTCTGCCGCTTCCCCAAAAAATTCAAGCCGTTTGCTCGGGCACGCGTCTTTACAAATTCATCGGAAAGACCGCAGTTGTCGGCGAGCGCCTGAACCCGACCGGCAAGAAAAAGCTCAAAGAGGCTTTGAAAAACAAGGACCTCGATTATCTTTGCAACGAAGCCGTCGCCCAGCAGACCGCGGGCGCGGACATACTCGACGTGAACGTCGGAATTCCCGAAATCGACGAGGTAGAAATGCTTCCCGCCGCGGTTTTGGCGGTACAAAGCGTGACCGACCTGCCTCTTCAGCTCGATTCGGCAAACCCGCAAGCGCTTTACGCCGCTTCGCGCGTTTACAACGGCGTTCCCATCATAAATTCGGTCAACGGCAAGGACGAAAATCTCGATTCGGTGCTTCCCATCGTTAAAAAGTGCGGCGGCTTATCGGTTGCGCTTCTTCTCGACGAATCGGGCATACCCGACAACGCGCAAGAACGCCTTGAAATCGCCGAAAAGATTATAAAATCCGCCGAAAAGCACGGCGTTGACAGCAGCAGATTGCTTTTCGACGCGCTCACCATGACCGTCGCTACCGACGAAAAAAGCGGTGAAAAGACGCTTGAATGCGTTGAAAATCTATCCAACCGCGGCTTCCTCACGACGCTCGGGGTTTCAAACATCTCCTACGGGATGCCGAACCGCGAAACCATCAACGCGTCATTCCTCGGCGCGGCTATGGCGCGCGGGCTTTCCGCCGCTATCATCAACCCCTCAAGCGAATCGATGAAGCTTGTGCTTGACTCGCCCTCCCCCTCGCGCGATTTCAGCTTTGACCTCGACACGGTCGACACCTCTTCGGTCTCGCAATCCAAGGAAATCACACTTTTCGACGCGGTTTACCTCGGACTTTCGGCAAAAGCGAAGGAAAAAGCAGCCGAATTGCTCGAAACCACAAAGCCGCTTGAAATCATCGAATCCGTCCTCATCCCCGCCCTCAACGCGTTAGGCGAGGGCTATGAAGCCAAAAAGATATTCCTGCCCCGTCTTTTGGGCGGTGCCGAAGCGGCTAAAGCGGCTTTTTCGGCGGTCAACTCCGCTCTCGAAACCAACGACCGCGAAAAGGGTATGAAAATCGTTATCG
>JAZRGS010000092.1:0-10709 GCA_045644305.1 Eubacteriales bacterium
GCCTCAAGAGAGCGGGCATTGACACCGTAGAAGATCTTACCAATAGAACCGAGGAAGATATGATTAAGGTCAGAAACCTCGGCAAAAAATCGCTTGAAGAAGTTATCCAGAAGCTCCAGTCCCTCGGTCTGTCGCTTAGAAAATCGGATGACTAAGCTGAAAGCTCACTAAAATAAGGAGGCAAAGGAAATGCCCGGAACCAGAAAATTAGGCAGACCTACTGCACATAGAATGTCTATGCTCAGAGGTATGGTCACCTTCCTTCTCGAAAAGGGAAGAATCGAAACGACCGTTACTCGTGCTGCCGAAGTCAGCGCACTTGCTGATAAAATGATCACTCTCGGCAAAAAGAATACTCTTGTTGCTAAAAGACAGGCAATTGCATTCCTCAAGAAGGAAGCAGTTGTATATAAACTCTTCACCAAGATTGCTCCTCTCTACGACGAAAGAAACGGCGGTTACACCCGTGTTCTTAAGATCGGTCCCAGACGTGGCGACGGTGCTGAAATGGCAATCATCGAACTCGTAGGTGCAGAAGAACTCTACACCGTAAAGGAAGAGGAAAAGGCTGAAGAAAAGAAGACCGCTAAGAAGTCTACCAAGAAGGCAGTTAAGGCTGAAGTCAAGGAAGAAGCAGCGGCTGAATAAGTCTTACCAAAAAAGGACAGGTTTAAAACCTGTCCTTTTTCTTTGCAATTTATTGTTTTTTTATAAAATACGGCTGTTTAGTTAGCCTCTAACGGTCTGTCAAAGGTGAGAAGAATATAAAGGAATAGCATTTCGGAAGCTAAGCTGAAAATCGTCAAAAGCATCAAGGGGTGGAAGGAAAGGGCAAGCCTCTCGACCCGAATAACGATTCCGAACGCGACAATTATGCGCAAAAGCTTGCTTGCTTTGCCGCTGGGCTTGTTAGCGATTAAGGATAACGCATAATTAATTGTCTTTTTAATTGATCGGTAAAAGATCCATTGGAAAAGAACGACAATCAGTAAAAAGAAAACAATGGCGAAAATTAATATTCCGATAGAAGGATGCGCGTTTGCGTAGGCGTTATAGATAAAATATAAGAGTATTGGAATTGTAGTGAAGAGCATAATGACGGGTATCGAACGCAAATCGTCATCGCATTCCTCGCAATTCTTAAGGCTTATGCGAACCTTGTAAAGCTTAAAGAGCAAGTATGAGGAAATAACGGCGCTGATCAGTACTACCGCAATGGGGATGATATAATCGAAAACGCCCTTTTCGACAGTTATTGATACGTCGTCAAGGCTTTCATAGGAATAAGTCGATTGCTTTAGAGTGCGATATATAGTTGAAAACAGACTAAGCGCTATGTCGATAGCGCCGAAAACAAGCGCTAAAAGGTAGCATTTCGAGGTCGCTAGGCTTCGGATATGGTCGAAATAAAGCTTGTTTTTCTTTTTCATAAAAGCCTCCCTAAATCGTTAAATTTGGTTTGTTTCCTGCTTGAATTTTCTAATCATACGGAAGAACATCAAATTGCCGATAGCGGTGGGGACAAGAGGTACAACAAAATACATGAGCTGGTCTAATATACTATCGATATATTGCAAATCGGATTCGGATATAGCGATATCAGCGTAAGCCGGATCGTTGTAGATTTCGACGTTAAGTATTGACTGAAACGCCGTATAAGTGAGCAGTAATAAAGCGATAAAGAGGACGCAATCGATAAAGGTTGCGCAGGTGAAAAATCCGATCACGCGTGAGATTTTGCCGATAGGTCTGCCGTTGAGCGCCGATTCGACATACCTCATCGACGAACGAATTTTGTTGAAGAAATAATAAAGTATCCAGCCCGACAAAAGTAACGAAAGCGCGGTGCTAAAGGGCGTTGCCGTAGGCTCGGCAAAAACCCCTGTAACCGAGCTTAAAAGCGATGAGCAGTAAGATATAGCAAGGCTTATTAAAATGAATTTCAAGCCGTTTTCGCCGCTCACGGCGCCCTTGCAGTATTGGTGAAAGCGGTATAAGCCGTAAAAGGTGAGAATAGTAAGAGCGGGGGATACAAGGCTTAATATAAGGTCGATAACAAGTCCGCTCGAAAGCTCGCTTGCATGTCCAAGGATAATCAAAACGACGTTAAGGACCATATTGAGCAGAGCGCCGAAAAGTATTAAAAGCGAAGCGATAAGGAATGAATTCGAGCCGCCGTGCTTTCTTATCGCAAGACCGGCAAAATCGATTTCCTGACCGTCGAAATTGGGACCAGAGTTCATAATTTCCTCCTTGGTTGTTATCTGTTTTTAGAATAACATAAAACGAGCGATTTTGTCAAGGAATAATGGTTTATCGATTGACAATTTGTGCAGATTGTGGTATATCATATTTAAAGAGTTAAAACGGAGGTAAAATATGAAAAAAGTTAGAATCGGTGTAGTAGGTGCAGGTAATATCGCGGTTAACGCACATCTTCCCGCATACAAAAAGTGCCGTAATTGTGAACCCGTTGCAATTTGTGACCTTGATTTTGAAAGAGCAAAGGCTGCTGCAGAGCAGTTCGGAATTCCCGAGGTTTATGCAAGCGTTGAGGAAATGCTTGAAAAGGCGGATATCGAAGCGGTTGATATTTGTACCTGGAACAGCTCGCACGCTCCCGTGCTTATCGCGGCAGCGAATGCAGGAAAGCACGTAATGTGCGAAAAGCCCCTCGCTATGAGCCTTGAAGATGCATGCCGCATGGAAAAGGCTGTTAAGGAAAACGACGTTATATTCTTCCTTGCGGTTCCCTCCAGATTCGGATATGCAAATATGTATCTCCGCGAAATGTACGAAAAGGGCGATCTCGGTGACGTTTACTACGGTAAGACGAGCTATATCCGTCGTCGCGGCACTCCTCTTGGCTGGTTTACCGATAAAAAGACCTCGGGCGGCGGCCCTATCATCGATTTGGGCGTGCACAGAATCGACGCCGCTTGGTATTTGATGGGTAACCCGAAGCCTGTCCGCGTTTCGGCAAACGTATTTAATAATATCGGCGATTATCAGACAAAGGGTGTAAGCAGATGGCATGGTATTCCCAGCCCCGATAATCAGTTCGACTGTGAGGATTCGGGCGCAGGCGTAATCCATTTCGAAAACGGCGCTTCCTTGGTATTCGAAGCAAGCTGGGCGCTCAACGCACCCGAAAAATACGAAACTCTGATTTGCGGCTCCAAGGCGGGCGCAACCGTAGAGCCCTTGGTTGTATACGGCGAAAGAAACGAATATCTCTCTACCGATAATATTACCGTTAACAGTGCAAACGATAAGTTCCAGCTTGAAATAGAGCACTTTGCGGATTGTGTCGCTAACGGCAACCGCAACACTAAATACCCCATCGAACAGGCTGTCGATATGCAAAGAATGCTTCAGGCGATCTACGATTCGGCAGAGCAGCATAAAGAAATTGTTATAGGAGAATAAAAAATGAAGTCTTGCGTTTCTACATACAGCTACCATAAGCTTTACGCCGACGGCAAATTCACCCGCTTCGATGCGATCGATAAGACAAAGGAATTGGGCTGTGAGGGCGTTGAATTCGTCCTTGACGATACCACTCCCGACGGCTCGACCCCTCGCGAGCACGCGCTCGCGCTTACCGCGCACGCACGCGAAATCGGTCTTGAGGTGCCTATCTATACGACCGGCGCCAACTTTTTTGTGCCCGACCCCGAGCGCGAGGTTGAACGAATCTGCAAGCATATCGATATCGCTTCTGAATGTGGAATTCCTCTTCTCCGTCACGATATAACGTGGGCATATCCCCCCGAATATCAGGGCGTAAAGACCTATCAGCACGTCATCGAGGCTGTTGCACCCGTAATTTCCAACGTTGCCGATTATGCAAAATCGAAGGGCGTAAAGACCTGCTCGGAAAACCACGGCAGACTCATGCAGGACAGCAACCGTATGGTTGAGCTCTTCAATGCAGTCGATAACGAAAACTACGGTTTCCTTTGCGACATCGGCAATTTCGGCGGTGTTGACGAGGATTGCTATACCTCTGTTTCGCGACTTTTAGAGCTTATCGTTCACGTTCACGCGAAGGACTGCTTCACCCGTTCGGGTATGATGTATAACCCCGGCAGAGGCTATAACCTCTCCCGCGGCGGTAATTATCGCCGTGCAACCATCTTCGGCCACGGTAACGTTCCCTCTTATCAGATTCTCAACGCTATTCGCGCTTCGGGCTACGACGGATTCGTCAGCCTTGAATTCGAGGGTATGGAGGACACTATCGAGGGTGTAACCATCGGTACCGAAAACCTTCAGCGTATGATTCGCGATATCGAAGGGAAGTAATTTAATGCTTATCAAAAACGCAAAGGTTTTGGATTCGGGAAATCGAAAATTCGAAAAACGCGACCTTTTAATAGAAAACGGCGTCATCGAAGTCTTTGATTCCGAAACCGAACATGAAATTTTCGACGCCGAAGGTCTTTACGTTATCCCGGGCTTCATCGATACACATATCCACGGCTGTGTAGGCGTCGAATTCGCGTCTCCCGACGAGGATTTCACAAAGGCAAGATCTTGGCTTGCAAGCGAGGGAACCACCTCGTTTGCCGCCACCGTGCGCGCTCTCGACTGCGACAGAACTATCGCGGCGATCGAGAATATTTTAAGGGAAGCAGACCGTGAAGCGAACGGCGCGTCTGTCGAGGGAATCAACCTCGAGGGCCCCTTTGTTTCGCTCAAAAAAAGCGGGGTAATGAACCCGCCCGATATCGAATGTAACGTAAGCTCGGTTAAGCGCTTGGCGGAATCGGCAAACGGTATGCTTAAGATTATGACCATCGCACCCGAACGCGAAAACGCCTCTTCCGCTATCGAAACCGCCGTTTCCTACCAAATAAACGCATCGATCGGTCATACCGACGCGACCTATGCCGAAACGGTCGACGCCATCAACGCGGGCGCGACGAGAGCCACCCACGTATTTAACGCGATGCGCTCCTTTTCTCACCGCGAAACAGGCGTTTTGGGCGCTGTTCTGACCGACGATAGAGTGACTTGCGAAATGATATGCGATTTCGTTCACCTTGATGAAGCTACGATAAAGCTTGTTTACCGCCTAAAGGGCTGTGAAAGACTTACCCTTGTAAGCGATACCGGCTTTATGTCGGGCTTGGGTGACGGCGAATTTATCGTCGACGGAAGAAAACGCATCGTTAAGGACGGCGTATGCCGTAACCCCGAGGGACGAATCGCTGGCAGCTGTGTTTCGATGCTCGCAGGCGCGAAAAACCTTTTGAAAATGGGTATCCCGCTCGCGGAAATATCGGTCATGGCGTCGGAAAATCCCGCAAAGGCGTTGGGTGTATTCGAAAAAAAAGGCTCGATAGAGCTTGGCAAACGCGCCGATTTGATCGTATGCGATGATGAGCTCAACATAAAAGCGGTATTTGTAAAGGGTGTAAAAATATGACTTACAGAATAGGCGTCGATATAGGCGGCACGAGCGTAAAGCTCGCCGCGATCGACGAAAATTATAACGTTTTAGATAAAACCCGCTTCCCGACGGGCGAGGGATGCACCTCCGAAAGCATAATTCAAGGCATTATCGAGCATTGCCGTCCCCTCATCGAAAAATACAACCCCGTAGCAATCGGTATCGGCTCTGCGGGCAGAATCGATTCTGTCAACGGCGTCGTTATCACTGCGGGCAATCTGCCCTTCCGTAACGAGCCTGTGGTTGCTAAGGTGGTATCGGCGTTGGGAATTCCTACCTTTATCGATAATGACGGCTCCTGCGCTCTTATCGGCGAAAAGGCGGCGGGGGCTTGCAAGGGCTACCGCGATTCGGTCATCATCACCATCGGCACGGGTATCGGCGGTGCAATCGTCATCGACGACCGCGTCGTGCGCGGACATAACAACCGCGCAGGTGAGCTCGGACATTTCGTCATCGACCGTAACGGACTTCGTTGTGCCTGCGGTCTTCACGGCTGCTTTGAGCAATACGCTTCGGCAAAAGCGCTTATCAAGCAGACCGAAGCGGCTGTAAGAAAGGCGCCCGAAAGCATCCTTGCACGCCTTGCAAAGGACGACATCGACGGAAAAACCGCATTTGATGCGAAGGAGCTCGGATGCCCGATCGCGACCGAGCTGCTTGACGAATACGGACGCATCCTTGCCGACGGCTTAAATAGCTTGATACATATTTTCCAACCCGAGGTTATCGCTATTTCGGGCGGTATTTCTAATCAGGGCGAAAATCTGCTCGCTCTTGTAAATCCCTATCTTTACCCCGAATGTAAGGTTGTCACAACCTCCTTGCAGGGTAACGGCGGTATCATCGGCGCGGCATTGTTGGGAACCGAACACGCAAAATAATAATAAAACAGAGGGACTCGTTTTTGAGTACCTCTGTTCTTTTGTTGCTGTTTCGCGAAATACTTAAAGCATTTCGTTTAAATCGTAAGGCGTGTTCTGGTAAACATAATAGTTCAGCCAGTTCGCATACAATAAATGTGCGTGTGCGCGCCAGGTGGAAATCGGAGTTTTTGTGGGGTCGTCGTCGGGGAAGTAGTGCTTCGGAACCTCGGGGTCGATGCCCTTTGCCACGTCGCGCTCGTATTCGTTGCGAAGCGTGTCGAAGTCGTATTCACAATGTCCCGTAACGAAAAATTCGCGTCCGTTCTTGTTGGCTACAAGATAAACGCCCGCCTCGTCGGATTCTGCAAGAATGAGCAGATCCTCGCGCGCTTCGATATCCTCGCGGATAACCCCCGAATAGCGCGAATGAGGTGCCGAAAATTCGCGGTTGAAGCCGCGGACAAGCGGATATTCGGGGACAAGCGTCTGATGCCTGAACACACCCGAAATCTTCTTGTCAAGAGCGATTTTATCGATACCGTGGTTGATATAAAGACCCGCGTAAGCGCCCCAGCATACGTACATGGTCGAGTAAACGTTCTTCTTAGCCCAAGCAACAAGATCGCAAAGCTCGTCCCAATAATCGACGTCCTTGAACTCCAAAAGCTCAACGGGCGCGCCGGTTACGATAAGACCGTCGAACTTTTCGTTCTTGACCTCTTCAAAGGTCTTGTAAAAGGTTGCAAGATGCTCCTCCGAGGTGTTCTTCGAACGGTGAGAAGCGGTGTTCAAAAGGGTAATGTCTATCTGAAGCGGAGTGTTCGAAAGAAGCCTCAAAAATTGGGTTTCGGTAACGATCTTCGTCGGCATGAGGTTCATAATTGCGATCTTAAGCGGACGGATATCCTGCTTGATCGCGCGCGCCTCATCCATTACAAATATATTCTCTTTGATAAGCGCCTCTGCGGCGGGAAGCGACATAGGAATTTTAATCGGCATTTCTGTCTCCAAAAATTATATTCGACTTATTATAACAAAGAAAAAGCGCTTATTCAATAGTTTTTTTGCTAAACTGTGGAAAAATAAAGAATTGTGTGCTATAATCGTTAAAGAGGTGAGTTTTATGAGCGCAAAGATAATCAAAACCGATGAAAATTCCATAGATTGCGCGGTTTTGCGCGGTGCAGAGGTTCTGTCAAACGGCGGACTTTTGATTTTCCCGACAGAAACCGTTTACGGCATCGGCGTCGATGCGTTCAATGAGGAAGCGATCAATATGCTTTATCAAAAAAAGCAGCGTCCGCTCGATAAGCCTCTGCTTATGCACATTAACGGCATCGAAATGGCTGAAAGCGTTGCTGTTCTGGACGATAAAGCGCGCGAGCTGATAAAAAAATACACCCCCGGTCCATTGACCCTTGTCGTTAAAAAAAGGGAAGGGGTCCCTGCAATTGCCGTTTCGAACGGTGAAACGGTTGGACTTCGCTTTCCCTCGAACGAATATTTCATTCGCCTTGTCAAGCAGTTCGGTCGTCCGATAGCGGCTACAAGCGCAAATATTTCGGGCGGAAAAAGCGTGACCGAGGCATCCTCGCTCGATTCCGTCACCGCCTGCGCCGACCTTGTTATCGATGGCGGCGAATGTGAATTGGGGCTTGAATCTACCATCGTTTCGCTTGTAAACGAAACCCCTAAAATCCTCCGTCAGGGCTCGTTCCCTCGCGAAAAAATCGAGGAGGTGCTCGGTAAATGCGAATAATCGGACTTTGCGGGCGAAGCGGAAGCGGTAAAACCAGCTTTTGCGAAATCGCGCGCGATATGGGCTTTCAGGTTATCGATTGCGACGTCGTTTACCGCGAAATCGTATCAAAGCGCACCCCCTGCCTCGATGAGCTTGAAGCCTATTTCGGCAATGACGTCGTCGAAAACGATTGCCTTAACCGCAAAAAGCTGGCGCAAATCGTATTTTCAAACAAGCAAAAGCTTAAAAAATTAAACGAAATAACCCATAAGCATATAACCGAAAAGATCGATTCGATGCTTAAAGAAATGCCTGACGACGCTTGCGTTATTCTCGATGCACCTACGCTTTTCGAAAGCGGTGTCAATAAAATTTGCGAAATGATCGTTTGCGTTATTGCCGACGATGAGGCTTGCATTTCGCGAATAATCGAGCGCGACGGAATTTCTCGCGAAGCCGCAGTTGCGCGCATATCAAATCAGCCCGAAAACGATTTTTTGGAATCGGTCTGCGATGAGGTTATTAAAAACGATTCGACGCCCGAGGCGCTCTGTGTTGCCTCGAAGGCGTTGCTTACGAAGGTGAAGAATAGTTGAAAAGCAGAAAAAGCGCGCTGACTGTATGCGTGATTTTACTAATTCTTACGGCGATAGTTTGCGTTCTTTCGGTCGAGAGTATTCAAAAAAGGCTGTATCCGCAAAAATATTCGGAATACGTCAGCTTCTATGCGAATGAGTACGGGGTTCCCGAGGCACTCGTTTACGCAGTAATACGTACCGAAAGCAATTTCGATCCCGAGGCTAAATCGGGCGCGGGCGCTTACGGATTAATGCAATTGATTCCCGATACGGTCGATTGGCTTTCACGCCTTATCGGTGAGGAATCGCCCGTTGATTTGATACTTGATCCGCAAATCAACGTTAAATACGGAACCTATTATCTTCGCCACCTGTACGACAGATTCGGAAATTGGGACACCGCGCTTGCCGCCTATAACGCAGGACACGGCAGGGTTGCTAATTGGCTCGACGATTCGCGATACAGCTCCGACGGGGTGGAATTGAAGGAAATTCCGATAACCGAAACAAAAAATTATGTAAACAAGGTTAAAAGCAATTTCGAAACCTACAATAAACTTTATTATAACGGAGAACAAACACTATGAACAGAGCAGATGCAGAAAAGCTCCTTAACAAAAAGCGCTATACAATCGTAAAAGACCCGAAAGAGCTTCAAAAGGTTGAAGAATTCATTAAAGACTACCGCCATTTCATCGATAACGCAAAAACCGAAAGAATGGCTGTTAACTATTGCGAGGGCGAAGCGATCGCAAAGGGATTCAGACCTTACACACCCGGCGAAGCGTCGAAGGCAGGCGATAAAATAAGTTATGTAAACCACGAAAAGAGTGTGATGTTCGCCGTTATCGGTAAGAAGCCGCTTGACGAGGGATGCCGTATTATCGCTTCTCATATCGACTCTCCGAGACTCGACTTGAAGCCTATGCCGCTTTATGAAAACAGCGGATTTTCCTATTTCAAGACCCATTATTACGGCGGCATCAAAAAATATCAGTGGACCGCAATTCCGCTTGAGCTTCACGGTGTTATCTACCGCGCCGACGGAACGCGAGTTGATATCAATATCGGTGCAGACCCCTGCGACCCTGTATTCTATATTTCCGACCTTATGCCCCATATCGGCAAGGATCAGATGAGCAAGTCGGCGAGTGAATTCATCCCCGGTGAGGGACTTAACATTATGAACGGCTCGCTTCCTATCGACGAGGAGGGCGGTGTCAAGCTGAATATCCTTTCGATTCTCAACGAAAAATACGGTATTACCGTGCGTGACCTTATGACCGCCGAGCTTACCGCGGTGCCTGCTATGATGTCGCGCGAGGTTGGCTTTGACCGCTCGATGATCTCGGCTTACGGCCACGACGACAGAATCTGCGCTTACCCCTCGCTCCGTGCACTTATCGACGGCGGTATTCCCGAATACACCTCGATCGTTATGCTTGCCGACAAGGAAGAAATCGGCTCTTACGGTGTAACCGGCTTGGGAAGCGAAAATTATCCCGACTTCATCCATTCGCTTTGCGACGATACGGGTGCAAATTATCTTTCCTGCAAGCGCAACAGCATCTGCCTTTCCGCAGACGTCGGCGGCGGTTATGACCCCTGCTATGCCGACGCTTACGAGGCTGCAAACTCGGTTTACCTCAATTGCGGCGTTGCCGTAAGTAAATACACCGGCTCGCGCGGAAAGGGCGGTTGCTCCGACGCGTCCGCCGAAACCCTCGCTAAGCTTATGCGCATTTTTGATGCTGAGGGCGTAGTATGGCAGGTTGGCGAATACGGAAAGGTCGATCAGGGCGGCGCAGGCACGGTTGCGGCTGAAATCGCACACTACGGCATCGAGGTTATCGACTGCGGTGTTCCCGTGCTTTCGATGCATTCGGTCACCGAGCTCGCAAGCAAGTTCGATATCTACGAAATGTATAAGGCATCTCTTGCATTTTTTAAATATTAAACAAAAAGGCGCGTAATTTGCGCCTTTTTTCGATTTTTATGAGGAATTTTCAAAGCCAAGTCGTATAATAGACGTAACAACAAAAAAGGAGATATAGAAAATGAAAAGA
>JAZRGS010000093.1:0-19444 GCA_045644305.1 Eubacteriales bacterium
ACGTTCCCGTCGTAACGGTTATACCTCCCCGCACGATAGATATTGCCGATTCGACGTTTTTATACGACCGCCCCGACGGAGACAAGCTGTTTGAAATTTTCGAAGCCGGCCTTTCGGAAAAGGCGGGATATATCGACGCGCTTGAGCTTCTCCGTCCGAAATACGAATCGGGCGAATACGTCTATTACAAAACCGACCACCATTGGACGACGCTCGGAGCTTATTACGTCTATTGCGAAACCATGCGACAGCTTGGCAAGGAGGACGCGATAATTCCGCAAAGCGAGTTCGAAATCGAGTATATCAACGATTTTTCGGGCACCACCGCTTCAAAGGCAAACTTCCCGATTTATGAGCGAGACGTGCTTGAATTGTGGCATCTCCCCGACGACGGCGATTATCTTATCAACTCCGACGGAGTCGACGAAAACGAATTTTATGAGCGTTCTTTCCTTGAAAAAAGCGATAAATACGCCGTTTTCTTCGGCGGAACAAAGGCTGTGACCACGATTAAAAAGGAAGGAAGCGATCGCGAGACCCTTCTTATCGCGAAGGACTCGTTTGCCAACTCCCTCATCCCCTTCCTCGCGCGGGAGTTTGACATAGTCGCAATCAACCTTGCCACAAACGCTTCGGTTTCGGCGCTTGCCGAATTTTACGAGGCTGATGCGGTGATGATCGTATTCAACGCCGAAAACGTCATCACTACCGGACATCTCGGAAAACTGTATTAATATTTCGGAGGAAATTATGAAAAAAACACTTTTATTACTTGTTGCCGCGCTTATGCTCTTTTCCCTCTTTCTCGCATCCTGCGAGGAAAAGACTCCGTCCGTCGGCAGTGACGACGTCGGTATGTCGATAAGCCAAAGCGACGATTCTTCATCCGAAGGCGAAAGTCAGGATAACGAAGAATCGAACGATGAATCAAGCGTTTCGGGCGATGAATCGAGCGAAAGCAAGCCCGATGACGACAAGGACGATAACAACGACAATAACGACAACGACAACGACAACGACAACGATAACGACGATAACGACAGCAATCCCCCCGTTCAAATGCAGGACGTCACGATTCCTACCCAATACGTTGAGGGCGGAATGAACATCGAGATCTGCAGCTACACCGAAAAGCCTTATTTTGCACTTCTCGGCAGATGTGAGGACGGTGCGACCGTAACCGCGATCGTAAACGGTAAGACCTACACCTCCGAATCCTACAAGGGCTGGTACTCCTTAAGACTTCCCTGCACCTCGCAGACCGCCGAGGTTGCGCTTTCGCAGTCGGTCGACGGCGTTCAAGTCGGTGAAATGCTCGGATACCGCGTAAAGCCGGTAAATCCCGGTGCGGATATGTGGCCTGTCGTTGCAGGCGGCAATTTCCAATTCTTCTTCCAAAAGATGCTTCCCGATTTTCAGGGAACCAACCTCCCCAACGAGCTTTCGCTCGGTAACCTTGCGGTTCGTACCCAAAACAAATTGAAGCTGCTTCGCCAGAACAAGCCCGAGGCTGAAATCATTTACCTCCTCGTTCCCTCTGCAATGAGCGTATATCCCGAGCTCGTTCCCGATGATTACACCCCCGCAAGCGGCAAAACCAAATACGATCTTATCGCCGAAAGACTTGAAGAGGGCGGTGCGACCGTTATCGACCTCAAGGGCGCGTTCGAAGCACACAAGAACGACGAAATGCCGCTTTATTACAAGCTCGACAGCCATTGGTCGGACTACGGCGCATTCATCGCATATCAGGAGCTCTTTAACCACATCTCGGAAAAATTCCCTCAGGCAGCTCCCAGATCCGCCGACGAATTCAATTGGAATCCCGACTATTATTACAGCGGCGATATGAGCTATTACCTTGCTACGAACGTGTCGCAGGCGATGCAGTACCAAAAAAACGTGACCGAATATTCCTACTACCGCACCTTCAAGGACTCGGTTCCCGCTTCGATTTTCAAGATCGACCGCTACGTTTCGCAGATGAAGCTTACCTACCACGATTCTATGACCTACGATAACTACGTCAGCACAGGCAACGCAAAGCTGCCCAACTGCATCGTGTTCCGCGATTCCTACTCCACCCAGATTTACGACATCCTTGCAGAGCGCATGAATAACACCCATTATTACGGTATGTGGAACTATGCGTGGGACAAGACGTCGATCGCAAGCGAAGCTCCCGACTACGTCATTTACGTCGTAGCGGAATGGAACCTCGACGCAGTTCTTTACAACTAAAAAATTCAAAAAGCGAGAGAGCGTCAACCCCGTTCTCCCGCTTTTTCTGTCTTAAAAATATGTTTTAAAATAATCCTCTGTCTTGCAAACCCGAAGCAAAAAAAGAGCCGACGTGTCTCGTCCCACGTCGGTTCCTTTTTATAAGAAAGGGATTAGATGAGTCGGTTTAAAATAGCCACTCGCGGATTTTTATGCGGGCACAAAATAGCTTTGTTCGCTTTTTACGCATACCGCGACAGAAATTTCCCGAGCGCGACGAAGCAGGCTTTAAAAGCGCAAGGCGATTTATTTCGACAAACGCCGAAGGCTTGCTCGCTTGTGCCTATTTTAACACAAAAGCGGCTAAATGTCAGTTAAGAAAAGGGCGATACGCCAATAAAGCGCATCGCCCCTGAAATTTATTCATCCATTCGGTACCCTACACCGAGCTCGTTATAGATATAACGGGCGTCACCCGGCTTGACGCCAAGCTTTTTGCGGATATTCGCCATATTGACCTGAAGCTTTTTAATGCTCCCCTCTTCGGCAGATTCCGCCCAAATCGTCTTTATGATCGACGAATAAGTCACCATTTTCCCCTTGTGCTCGGAAAGATACGCGATGATGTTATATTCGGTCTGTGTAAGCTTGATTTCTATATCCGAAACAAAAACGCGTCTCGAATCGTAATCGATACATAGGTCGCTCAATTCAAATCTGCCGCCCGGAAGCTTGCCTTCCTCGGCGCTGTGGCGGTTGTTTCTCAATGCCGCCCTCACGCGCGCCAAAAGCTCTGCGGTGCCGAACGGCTTGCTTACATAGTCGTTCGCGCCCAAATCGAGCGCCAAAACCTTGTCCCTTTCGCCGCTTCGCGCCGAAAGCACGATTATCGGCGTAAGCGAATCGCGGCGGACGTAATTTATAAATTCGGTTCCGTCCATATCGGGCAAGCCCAAATCGAGAATAACCAAATCGGGCAAATAAGAATCAAACATCAGCTTTGCCGAAGCATAGGTTTCGGCAACTATCGCTTGATATCCGTTGGTTTCAAGCAAAGCCGAGACCATTGAACGAATGTTGTTCTCATCTTCTACAAGCAATATTTTGTATTTATTGTTCATTCTTTATTCCTCAAAATCAAGCGTAAATCTGAATATAGCACCTCGGTCGGGCTTGTTTTCGGCGGTGATGCTGCCTCCGTGAGCCTTAACGATGGAAGCACAGACCGAAAGACCGATTCCTGCGTTCTTTTTTTGCGAATCCGACGAGCTGTCATCCAAGCCGCTGCATCCCTCGAAGAGGCGCGACATTTTCTCCTCGGGTATACCCTTGCCGTTATCCTCTATTTCGAAAACGGCATAAGCCCCCTGTGACGAGACCGAAAGCATAAGCTTATCCATACCCTCGGCATGGCGTACCGCGTTGTCAAGCAGATTGATTATAACCTGCTCGATGAGAAGCGCATCCATCGGAACCACCAAAATTTCGTTCGGAAGCGAGACGATGACGCTTCTGTCGGGATAACGCTTTTTGAACTTCAGCAAAAGCGAATCGACAAGCTCGTCAACAACGGTTTGAGTTTTATGGAGCTTGACGTTTCCGCCGTCGAGCTTGGTTACCGACAGCAGATTTTCAACCATACGAACCAGCCAATCGGCATCCTCGCAGATACCCGCAAGCATACGCCTTCTCTGCTTGTCGCTGAGCTCGGATTCGTTTTCGGCAAGCGCGGATGCAGAGCCGTAAATCGAGGTGAGCGGCGTGCGGATATCGTGCGAAACCGCGCGAAGAAGATTAGCGCGCATTCTTTCCTTTTCGCTTTCCGCCTTTATCGCCTCCTGACGCTTGATTTTGGTGGTCAAGGCGCCCGTAAGCAGAGCTATTGTAAACATAACGATGGCGGAAATAAGGTTCACGGGAGTTATGAAGTCGAATGCGAAGAACGGAAAGGTAAACGCAAAGTTTATTGCAAGCGTCCCGATAAACGCGCTTGTAATACCGTAAACGTATCCGTCGGTCGTGAGCGATATTATAAACACCGCAAACGCGAACAGGGTCGTGACGTGCTCGTCGATTTCAAAAACGTTCTGAAACAAAACCGAGATAAAAAACGCCGAAACCAATATTGCCGTTGTGATGATTATATCTCTGAATACCTTCTTCATACCGACCTCCGACAGATTAACGTATAGCTATATAATAACAAAAGAGGCTGTTTTTTGCAACAGCCTCTTTATGCTTTAACCTAAAAAGCCGGTGTTAACGAACAAGGAAACAAGAAGCGATGCAACAAGAGATACAACGGTGATCTGAGTGTTGATGGAAGGACCTGCCGTATCCTTAAAGGGGTCGCCTACGGTGTCACCGATAACCGCCGCCTTGTGAGCCTCGCTGCCCTTGCCGCCTTCGTGGCCCGATTCAACGTACTTCTTGGAGTTGTCCCAAAGACCGCCCGCGTTGGACATGAAGAGCGAAAGGAGAAGACCCGAAACAATGTTACCGAGGAGGTAACCGCCTACTGCGTCGGCACCGCCGAGAACGCCGACAACAACGGTAGCAAGGATCGCTACGAGACCTGCGGGGATGAGTTCGCGGAGTGCGCCGGTGGTAGCCACGTCGATACACTTGTCGTATTCGGGCTTGGCATCCTCTTTGCCTTCCTTAAGGCCGGGAATAGTATCGAACTGACGGTGGATTTCCGCAACCATTCTCTGTGCGTTCTTATCAACCGCAAGAATGAGCATTGCCGAAAATACGGCGGGGATAGCCGCACCGATAAGAATACCGAAGAAGACGGTGGGGTCCATAATGTCAAAGTACTGAATGTTAGCGCCCGCCGCGTTCGCTTCTGCCATGAAGGTACCGAGCAAGGAGATAACGGTAAGACCTGCCGCACCGATGGAGAAGCCCTTGGTTACTGCCTTAACCGTGTTACCTGCGGAGTCGAGCTCGTCTGCAATCGCGATAGCATCCTCGCCGAGGCCGCCCATTTCTGCGAGACCGCGTGCGTTATCAACGATAGGACCGTATGCGTCGTTGGAAATGATCATTGCAACGATGGAGAGCATACCGACAGCCGCCATCGAAATACCGAAAAGTGCGTATTCTTCGCTTACGCCTGCACAGATCTTGTAGGAGATGAGTGCCGAAACCGCGATACCGATCATTGCGGGAAGCGCGGAAATGAAGCCGTAGGAAACGCCCGAAAGAACGGTAAATGCGGGGCCGCTCTTGGAAGCGTGTGCACACTTCTTAACGATAGGCTTGGAATCGTCGGTGAAGTAGTCGGTAGCAAGACCGATGATAACGCCTACTACAAGACCGGTTGCCGAGCAAGCCCAGATTCTCCAATCAAAGCCTTCGAAAAGTGCGGTCGCACCTGCGGTAAGAGCAAGGAAGAGAGCGGAAGTGACGTAGGTGGAAGAGTTAAGTGCGCCGGTGGGAGTACCGTTCTTTGTGATACGAGCGGTAGCGATACCGATAATAGACGCAAGAAGACCGAGAGCCGCGTAAACAAGAACCATTAAAGTGTTTATGATGCCGTTGCCGAGAGCTGCTGCGAGAACGAGTGCAGATGTGAGTGCCGCAACGTTAGAGTCGAAAAGGTCGGCGCCCATACCCGCAACGTCGCCTACGTTGTCGCCGACGTTATCTGCGATAACCGCAGGGTTTCTGGGGTCGTCCTCTGCGATGCCGAGCTCAACCTTACCTGTAAGGTCTGCCGCAACGTCAGCGGTCTTGGTAAAGATACCGCCGCCTGCCTTTGCAAACAATGCAAGCGAGGATGCACCGAAGGAGAAGCCGAGAAGAAGGTTTGCCTTTTCCCAGCCGACGCAAGCGAGAGCAACTGCCACGCCGAGGGTAGCACAGCCTACAACGATAAGACCCATAACCGAGCCGCCGCGGAAGCCGATAAGGAATGCGGGCTTAATGCCCTTTGCAGCAGCCTCTGCAGATCTGCCGTTGGAAAGCGAAGCAACCACGAGACCGAGCTTACCTGCGATTGCCGAAAGAACGGTACCGCAAATATAAGCAACCGCCATTGCAACGTTGTCCAGAATGACGTTTTCCGAGCTCCAGATGGGCTTGGGAAGGAAAATGCAGATAGCAACAGCGATAATACCTGCAAAGATAGCGAGAATCTTGTATTCTCTGCTCATGAAGGTGTTTGCGCCTTCGCGAATGAGCTGAGCCACTTCAGTGATTCTCTTGTTGACCTGCTGCTGTTTCTTTACCCAAACGTAAAGGTATGCAGCAAAGGCAAAAGCGATTGCGGCAATCATAACCGAAATGCCGACAACCAAACCAAAGTTGAGTTCCATTAAGAACCTCCGTATTAATTATTATTAGAACAGAGCAAAGCCTTTCCACCGAAATGCATAGAAAAAGAGCCGCTTGATCCGACCCTGTCACACGCATTTTTCAAGCCAAAAACCGAAGGCTTAAAATCGAGATAAACCGAAGTTTTTTGACTTCGGTGACAGACTCCACCACTTATTCCGATTCAAAGACGATATTAACACCCAAAATATGCATTGTCAATCCAAAAGCCCTCTTCTTTACCGTTTCTTAGCCGAGTTTCGGGCGTTGCTTTTTTGTTGCCTCAAGCTATTGATTTTTCGAACGTTTAATGATATAATCACAGCAATAAATATAAAGGAACCGATTTATGATTATTGCCGTAGATATCGGAAACACCAACATTGCACTCGGCGGATTTTCGGACAGCGAGCCTGTATTCAAGGCGGCGCTTTCCACCGATTCAACGAAAACCGCTGACGAATATGCCGTTTTGATTCTCGCCGCTTTGGCGCTTCACAATCCCGATAAAACCGCTGTCGACGGCATCGTCATCTCTTCGGTGGTTCCGCCCTTGACGAAGGTTATTCGCGACGCGTTGAGCTTCATTTATAAAATCGAACCGCTTATAGTCGGACCCGGCGTTAAAACGGGGGTTAATATTCACTGCGACACACCCTCCTCGGTCGGCACCGACCTTATATGCGCCTGCGCGGCGGTCAAGCAATGCTATGGCACCCCCGCTTTGATAATCGATATGGGCACCGCGACGAAAATGACGGTCATGGACAAAAACGGCTCGTTCGAGGGTGTTTCGATAATTCCCGGTGTCGATATGGGCGCAAAGGCGCTTTCGTCGGGCACGGCACAGCTTCCGCAGGTCAGCGTCGAGGCACCGCCCCGATTTGTAGGCAAAAACACGGTCGACAGTATGCGCTCGGGCATAGTTTTCGGCAACGCCTGCCTTATCGACGGAATGATCGACCGCATTTGCGAGGAATTCGGCGAAGGACTGCCGATTTATGCGACGGGCGGCTCGGCTGAATCGGTCATCCCCTATTGCAGACACAAAATAACCCTTGACAAAAACCTTGTTCTTAAGGGTCTCAATATAATATATATAAAGAATAATTAGATGAATATATTCCTACGGGTAATATAAATATATGCGTTGCACCTTTATGGGCGACAGCAAGGAGGAAATCTTATGAATTCTAAAAAAATGTCAACCGAGACGCTTACGCTCGGCGCGATACTGACCGCAATCGTGGCAGTATTGCAAACGCTCGGCGCGGTGACGACCTTTTTCGGTCCCTTTTCGTCGGCAGTTGCCTTGGTACCGATAGTTATCGGCGCGGCGATGTGCGGCCCGATGGTCGGAGCTTGGCTTGGATTGGTTTTCGGCATCGTGGTTTTGGTTACCGGCGGAGCGGCGCTTTTTATGCCGTTTTCGATTCACGGCACACTCATCACGGTTCTTGTAAAGGGCATTGCCTGCGGTCTTGTTGCGGGCTTGGTTTACAAGGCGCTTGAAAAGAAAAACGTTTACGTTGCGGTCATCGCGGCGGCGCTTTCCTGTCCGTTGGTAAACACGGGGTTGTTTTTGCTCGGAAGCTTTGTCTTCTTTATGGATTTTGCAACCGAAATGGCAACCATGCTTGAAATGAACATCTCGGGAATGGCGTTTTTCTGGGCATTGGCGATGGGCAACTTCATCCTTGAGGTGCTCACCTCGGTCATACTTGCGCCTGTCATCGTCAGATTGTTAAAAATCAAGAAAAAGGCATAAAAAATCCGCCCAAAGAGGGCGGATTTTTTTATTCTTAAGTTATCTGAAAACGATTTCGCCGGTTTCATCGTTCATCGAATCGACGATAGCAAGAGATTCGAGCCTGTAACCGAGGTTGCGGATAACGCGTCCGCCGATCTGAAATCCCTTTTCGATTGCAATACCGAGACCCGCAACGGTTGCACCCGCGCTTTCAACGATGGAAATAAGTCCCTGAAGCGCACAGCCGTTTGCAAGAAAGTCGTCGACGATAAGCACGCGGTCATCGGGAGAGATAAACTTTTTCGAAACAATGACGTTGTTTTTGTTCTTATGCGTGAAGGATTCAACCTCGGCGACGTACATTTCGCCGTCGATGTTTATGCTCTTCGATTTTTTCGCGAACACCATCGGCACGTCAAAGCATCTCGCGACAGAGCAGGCAATCGCGATGCCCGAAGCCTCTATCGTCAAGACCTTGGTGACCGATTCATCCGAAAATCTGCGGTAAAACTCCTCGCCGATTTTGTCCATAAGCTTAACGTCCATTTGGTGATTCAAAAAGGAATCGACCTTAAGCACGTTGCCCGGCTTTACTATGCCGTCTTTTACAATACGTTCTTCAAGAAAGTTCATAATCTTCTCCTTAAAGCGAGCTGATAAAGCGTTTAAACGCAGCTTGTCCGACCCTGTCGCGCTTGAAAACGCCTGCGTCGGTAAGCACCTCGAGGAAAACCTTGCCGATTTCGGATTCGAGAATTCCTCTTACGTTATCTTTATTAATTGATTCGTATTTTTCCAAAATACCATTTGCCCATTCGGCGTGCGACGCAATTTCGGGGATGCTTGCGATATCCGCACGGTTTAAAATCGCGGCTTCGAGCAAGGCGATTTCCTTAACAAGCCTTGCGGGAAGCACCGCAAGCCCCATAACCTCGATAAGACCGATATTTTCCTTCTTTATGTGGTGAAGCGTCGGGTTGGGGTGATAAAGCCCCATCGGGCGTTCCTCGGTCGTAATATTGTTTCGAAGCACTAAATCACATTCGAAAAATTCGCCGTTCTTGCGTGATATCGGGGTAATCGTATTGTGAGGAGTGCCTTCGGTTTCCGAGAAGATATAAACGCTTTCGTCGGAATAGCCTCTCCATTTTTCCAAAATATGAGCACAGCATTTCGCAAGCTCGCCCCTATCGCGTGAGGAAATGCGTATTACCGACATCGGCCATTTTACGATACCCGCCGAAACGTTCGGGAATTCGGGAAGAGCAAATTCGGATTCGATTTCCGCCATCGCCATCGCGAATTGATAATTACCGCCCTGAAAATGCTCGTGCGCGAGGATCGAACCGCCCACTATCGGCAAATCGGCGTTCGAGCCGACGAAATAATGGGGAAGAAATTCGATGATATCGAACATCTTATCGAAAACCGCTTCATCGATTTTCATCGGAATATGCTTTGAATTAAACGCGATGCAATGCTCGTTGTAATAGCCGTAGGGCGAATATTGAAGCTGCCATTCCTCGCCGTTGACCTGCATCGGAATAGGGCGCAGATTTTGCCTTGCGGGGTGGGTGGCGTGTCCCGAAAAGCCTGCGTTTTCGGCGCAAAGCTGGCATTTGGGGTATGCCGCGGTCACCGCAGTTTTCGCCTTTGCGATATCGCGCGGGTCCTTTTCGGGCTTCGAGCAGTTTATCGTAATATCTATCCTGCCGTAATCACTTTCGTAAACCCACTTCAAATCCTTAGATATTCTGCCTGCGCGGACGTAATTAAGGCTTTTGCTGAAATCGTAATACCAATCGGTCGCTTCCTTCGGGCTGACCGCATAGCGCGATGCAAACTCGGCGATAACCTCGCGCGGCATTGGCGTGAAAATACCCATAAGCTTTGTATCGAAAAGATCGCGCGAGTTCGCGGTATCCTCGATTATGCCGTTTTCAATCGCGTATTCGATTATCGGCTCTAAAAGACAATCGATGCTTTCGCCCTCGTAAGCCGCAAAGCTTTCCTCCCACGAGGGAAGCGAAAGCAGGTCGATAAGCGCATTTTTAATAACGAAGCAATCCGACGTCGTTATCAGGTTACGGGTTATCGAATATTCAATTAATTTTTGAAGCGAGTCGTAAATCATCGGTATCTGTTCCCTTTTTTATTCGCCGTATTCTGCAATGTAAGGAAGATTGCGGAAATATTCGCCGCAATCGAGACCGTAGCCGATTACGAAATGGTCGGGAATGGTAAACAGCGAAACGTCTGCCTTGAAATCGACCAAGCGTCGCGAGGGCTTGTCGAGAAGCGTGATAACGCGAAGAGAAATCGGGTTTCTCGCATTAAGCATCTTCACCACGTCGTTCAAGGTTCTGCCTGTATCGACAATATCCTCAACGATGATTACGTGATAATTCGAAATATCCTGATCGAGGTCCATCGTAATTTTTACAACGCCAGTCGAAACTGTACCCTCGTAATAGCTTTTCGCGCACATAAAGCCGATTTCGCAGGGTACGGTTACGGCTCTGCAAAGGTCGGCAAGAAATACGTAAGAGCCCTTCAAAATGCTCACAAGCAAAATGGGTCTGCCGTCGTACAGCTCGTCGATAAGCTTACCGGTTTTTGCAACGGCTTCCTTGATTTCTTCTTCGGTGATAAGCACTCTTTTAATTCTGCTCTGATAATCCTCTGCGCTGTGAATCTTCTTCATCGAAAAGGCTCCTTGTCGAAAAATTAATGTAATCTACATTTTAACATATTTTTGCTATTTATCAACACTTTTCGCAAAATTTCCTCGACGAAATCAAGAAAAAAACACCTCTCGTAAGCATCGAGAGGCGCTTTTTTGTTATTTTTCCTTTTTATAAGCAATCGCACAGCGGCTGGGCAGGTAGGCGAAAAATCCCATTCTTCCGTCTGCGGTTCTTTCCGCCTTATATTTAAACGACTTATCGATACGGTCGAATCCGCCGAAATCCTTGTCGTCGCTCGAAAGGATGACCGAGTAAATTCCCTCATCCTCCACAGGCACGAAATAATTCGTAAAGGATTTATCGGGGTGGAAGTTAAAGGCAAACGCGAGCCTTTTTTTGGTGTAAATAATAACCTTGTCGCCCTGATCTATCCATTGGCTTTGAGGCTTTTTGCCCATCAAGCGCTCGCCCTTTAAGAGCTTCAGCATAGCATGATCGAAGTCGCGCAAATACTCATAGCGCAAAAGCCTATTGTCGGCAAGGCTCCACTGCCTGCGGCAATAATGATAGCTCCAGCCGTTGCCCTCACGCGGGAAATCTATCCATTCGGGATGGCCGAATTCGTTACCCATAAAGTTGAGGTATCCCTCGCCCACCGTCGTCGAGGTTATAAGGCGAATCATCTTGTGAAGCGCGATTCCGCGGTCGATAACCGCGCTTTTGCTCTCCTTGTTCATGTGCCAATACATATCGGCATCGCAGAGCCTGAAAATGATGGTTTTATCGCCGACCAACGCCTGATCGTGCGATTCGCAATAGCCGACAGCCTTTTCACCGACACGGCGCGAGGTAAGCTCGTACCAAAGCTTGAACATATCCCAATCGTCGTCGCGGTATTCCTTGATAAACTTTATCCAAAGGTCGGGAATACCCATCGAAAGACGGTAATCAAATCCAATGCCGCCGTCCTTTATCGGAATACACATTCCCGGCATACCCGACATATCCTCGGCAATCGTTATCGCCTTGGGGTTGATTTCGTGAACCAGCTCGTTTGCGAGCATCAGATAGGTCACCGCCTCGGTGTCGGTGTTCATCGAAAAATACATCGAGTAATCGGTGAACGCGCTGCCCAAGCCGTGGTCGTGATAAAGCATCGAGGTGACGCCGTCGAAGCGGAAGCCGTCGAAATGGAAGATCTCCATCCAATATTTAAGGTTTGAAAGCAGGAAATGCAAAACCTCGTTTTTGTCGTAATTGAAAAGCTTGGTGTCCCAAGCGGTGTGATAGCCGCGCGGACCCTCGTGGAAGTACTGATAATGCGTGCCGTCGAAATAATTCAGTCCGTCGCCGCCGTTTTTGACAGCGTGCGAGTGAACGACGTCCAAAAGCACGGTTATGCCCTTTTTGTGGGCGGTGTTTATCAGCTCCTTCAAATCACGCGCCATGCCGTAACGCGAGCTGACTGCGAAGAAATTGGAAACCTGATAGCCGAAGGAGCCGTAATAGGGATGCTCCATTATCGCCATTATCTGAATGGTGTTGTATCCCAGCTTTTTGATTCTCGGAAGCACGTTTTCGGTAAACTCGCGGAAGGAGCCTATCCTTCCCTCCTCCTGCGCCATACCGATGTGACATTCGTAAATAAATGGGGTTTTTGTCGGGGAAAAATCGCAATCATCCCATTCGAACCCGTCGAAAAGTATATCGTCGACCTCGGCGCACCATTCGTAAGTGACCGCATCCTGCACCACACGCGTCGCGTAAGAGGGCACTCTTCGCAAAATCTCGCCGTTCTTAACGACGATGCATTGAATCTTCTGACCGATCTTAAGCGCATTTTTGCCCTTTAAATATATCTCAAACACGCCGTTTTCGATGCGCGTCATCGGGTGGGCGTAAATTTCCCAATTCGCAAAATCGCCTGTGAAATACATCGCATCCGCACCCGGTGCCCATTCGCGGTAAATCCAGCCGTTTGATGCTTTATGAATACCGAAATATTCGTAACCGTTTGCGAAATCGACAAGGCTTTCGCCGACGCTTACAAGCTCTTTTCGCTTTTTTGCGTAAGAATCGACGCGATTTATAAGATCGCCCTCAAAGGGCTTAAGATAAGGATCGATTTTGATAATTCCGAGCGACATGCTTAAACCTCCGAATCTTTATGCACTCATTATAGTACACTTTTTCGAATTAATCAAGGGCGTTTTTAACTTGCAAAAATCGAAAAACTGTGATAGACTTAAATGGCTAAAAGTGAGGTTTATTATGATACACATCGTGCTTTACGAACCCGAAATACCCCAAAACACGGGAAATATCTCGCGCACCTGCGCAGTTACGGGATGCCATTTGCATCTTATCGAGCCGTTGGGCTTTGAGCTGTCCGACAGAACCATTCGCCGCGCAGGGCTTGATTATTGGCAGTATCTCACCGTTTCACGCTATGCGAATTGGGATGAATTTGCCGCGAAAAATCAGAACGGCGAATTTTATTTCTGCTCGACAAAGGGGCAAAAATGCCATTCCGAGGTCGAATATCCGCAAAACAAGGATCTTTATTTCGTTTTCGGAAAGGAATCTCACGGACTGCCCGAGCCGCTGCTCGAGGCAAATTACAGCCGCTGCATCCGCATCCCCATGCTCGGATTCGTCCGCTCGCTTAACCTTTCGAACGCCGTTGCGATCGTCACCTACGAGGCTCTGCGTCAATTGAATTATCCCAACCTTTCGGACGAGGGACATCTCACCGGCAGACCCGATTAAATATGAAAAAAGTTGCTTTAATTTCAGACATACATTCGAATTTTTACGCGCTCGAAGCCGTCGTCAACGACGCGATAAAAAAAGGCGCTACTGCCTTTATATTCTTGGGTGATTATATCACCGATTTCCCCGATGCACGAAAGACGCTCGATTTGCTTTATCAAATCAGGGATAGCTTTCCCTGCCATATCATCCGCGGCAACCGCGAGCGCTATATGCTTGAAGCCGAAAGCGGCGAAATCAAGCTTTTAAAAGGCACAAGAACGGGATCGTGGCTTTATAATTACAATCAGCTGACCGATTACGACCTTGATTATTTCGCAAGCCTTCCCATAAGCGCGCAAATCGAAATCGAAGGAATCGACGTCGAAATCTCGCATTCGGGTATGGAAAACGACCGTGTTTTCTTCGAAATCGGCGACGAAACGATTGAAAAAATCTTTTCGGGAATGAAAACGAAATACCTTCTTACGGGTCATTCGCACAAGCAATATATCGCAAGATCAAACGGCAAAACCATCATCAACCCCGGCTCGGTCGGCTTGCCGCGAGGCAGTGCCTGCAAGGCTCAGTATGCACTGCTTTCGGTCGAAAACGGCAAGATAGACGCCGATTTGCTTCAGGTCGAATACGACATAGCTTTGACGGTGCATCACCATTTCGAATCGGGCTTTGTCGATTGCGCGCGCTTTTGGGCGCTGTCGGCGCTTTACGACGCGATAACCGGCGTCGAATACACGGCAAGGCTGCTTCATCACGCCAACCGTATGACAAACGGCAACGCACTTTCGACCGACGATGAGGCGATTTGGGAATCCGCCGCAAAGCTGCTTGATATGAAATTCGCAGAACCCGAAATCATAAATTTACTTTCAAAATATATATAAATCAACGGCAGGCTTCCCCCTGCCGTTTTTTTGCGCCTTGAAAAATTTTGAAAAAAACTCTTGACAAATCGCGTCGGTTTGGTATAATACAGTTGTGACAGATAGTACAGATAATACAGATAGAGAGGTGATCAGATGAAGCAAAACATCTTCAGCGGCAAGAGCGACGTTTATATCGAGGTTGCGAAGCGTTACGAAAAGTACATTCTTGCGGGCGTGCTTCGCGACGGTGACAAGCTGCCGAGCGTGCGAACGGCGGCAAGCGAGCTTAGCGTAAACCCGAACACGGTGCAAAAGGCTTACGCCTATCTTGAAGAGCTCGGGCTTGTCAAAACCCTGCCGAAAAAGGGGGCGTTCGTCACCTATTCGTCAAACGCCGACGATGACGCGGCGGGCGGGTTGAATTCACGCATCATCAAGACCCTTTCCGAATATAAGGAACAGGGGGTTTCCTACGACGAAATGTCGAGGCTATTAAAGGAGGTATACAAGAATGATTGAAATCAAAGGCTTATCACATTCCTTCGGAAGTAAATTGGTTCTGGATAACATAAATCTTACGATTCCCGACGGCACGATTTTGGGACTTGTCGGAATCAACGGCGCGGGCAAATCGACGCTTTTGCGCCTTATTTCGGGGGTTTACGAATCGAAGGGCAAGGTGCTTTACGACGGCAAATCGCCCGACGAGGAAGAAACGCGCAGAGATATTTTCTTCCTGCCCGACGACCCCTATTTCACCTCGGCAACCACGCCGAACAAGCTTTTCGACTTTTACAAGGCGTTTTATCCCCAAACCGACAGGGCGGTTTTCGATTCGCTTATCGCGAAATACGAATTGGACCCCAAGAAAAACGTCCGCAACTTTTCAAAGGGTATGCGCCGTCAGGTATTTATCGCGCTCTCTCTTGCGGTTAAGCCGAAATATCTGCTTTTAGACGAGGCGTTCGACGGTCTCGACCCGCTATCGCGAAAGATTTTCAAGGACGCGATAATAACGCTTGTCGAGGAAGAAAACACGACGGTTATAATTTCAAGCCATTCGCTTCGCGAGCTCGAGGACTTCTGCGACAGATTCGCGCTCATCGACCGCAACGTCATCAAAAACCAAGGCGACATCGCCGAGCACGTCGCAAGGCTTTGCAAGTTCGAGCTTGCCTTTACAAATGAAATCAAGCGTGCCGATTTCGCAAATCTTCCCATCGTTTCGCTCGAAATCAAGAGCAGATTTGCGACTATCGTGCTCGAGGGCGACAAGGATGAAATGCATTCTCGCCTTGAGGCGCTAAACCCTGCCGTTATGGACGAAATGCCGCTTGATTTTGAAGAGACCTTCATTCACGACGTCGAATCGGGAAAGGAGAATGAATTATGCTGAACGCGAAATCATATTTCATACATCAATTAAAGCTTTATTTCCGTCCGATGCTTATCATCATCGCGATAACCCTGCTTATCGGCTCGGGCATTAACTCGGTCAGCAACGGATACAAGAGCGAGCTTCATTACAGCCACGACGCACAAGAGTACGTAAGCAATGACCATCGTATCTACAACTACGGGGTTTACACAAAAGCGACCAACATGGAATGCTATGAAATTTACGAGCCGTCGCTCGGTTATCCCGTCACGGTTATGATGATAATGGCGGCAGTCGCGCCCGGCTGGATGTTTTTAATGTTCAAGAAAAAGCGCAATCTCGACTGCTTCTATTCGCTCCCCATTTCGCGCAGAACACTCGGAATGATACAATACGGCTTGGGGCTGATTGCGGTTTATCTCCCCTTCCTGATTCTTTATGCGCAGGTTATTTTATCGAATATGGCAAGCGGGCTGTTCGGCAATCTCGCACATGAATACATTCTTTGTCATTTCCTTTTGTCGATTCTTGCGGGTTTTGTAATCTACACGCTTTTTGCCTTTGTTTACAACCTCGCAAACACCTCGGGCGACGGTTATATCTTTATGATAGCCTACCAGATCGCTCCCATATTTTTAATAGGCTGCTTCAATAACGTGCGCAGAGAATATCTGCTCCGCAACCATGTATATGATTATAATTATATCTCGGAGGAGTATGGATCCAGCTATTCCTTCTTCGGCGAGCTTCTTTCGGATTTTGCACGCAAGGCGGAAAGGAAATATCCCGATCCCTATTACGATATCGATCTGAACGAGGATCTTATTTGGCTTTGGCTCATTATCTGGGCGATCGTCGGTGCGCTTTCGCTTTACGGCTGTTACAGGATCTTTGCCGACAAAAGGGCAGAGTCTGCCGAAGAGGTTTCCGAAACTGTTTTCGGCTACAAGACGCTCATCCCCGTTTGCGGATTTGCGGGTATAATTTCGGGGCTCGGAGACGATTTCTATTTCGGACTTATGTTCTTTGTTGCCGCAGTTATAGGCTATACCATCTATCGCCGCGGCGTCAGATACAAGAAGTCGGATGTAATCATACTCGCTTCTATGTTTGCCTTTAATTTGATTCTCAACGTCGTGTATTATTCGACGTATTGATATAAAATGAAAAAGCGCCTAAGGGCGTTTTTTCATTTGACTTTTCCCTTTTTCGGTGATACAATGAATCAAAAAAACGGAGGTGCCGAAATGAAAAAGAGCATCATTTCACTTTTACTTATTTTGTGCTTCGTTGCTTCAAGCCTACCGCTTGTTTCGCTCGCGACCGATACCCAAACAGAGGTTATCATCACCTTTATCGGCGACGAGGCGGACAAGGCGGGCTTTATGCAAAGCACGATAACCGTCATCCCCGGCGACGGTGCCGCGCTTGACGGATATTACACGATTTACTACACCGACGGCGTCGAAACCCTTAAAGATTACGACGAGCTCGGCTGGATAGAAATCACCGACGGAAGCTCGGTTTCCTGCACGGTCAAGGACGGCACGATGATACCCGTCGGCGCAAAGGGAATCGCCGTTTTTGAAAGTAAAAAGCATTTTAACGACACAACTCCTTCGATAAAGGATGCAGTCGCGACCGCAAGCATCCCCGCCTCGAAGCAGACCCCCGATTTGGGCAAGGCAGAGCTTAGCTTCGGCGCAATTTCCGACGTCCACATGAATTACGAGCAGCACTCCCGCGGCGCTTATGCAAAATGGGAAAACGCGCTTGATTTTTATGCCGACAACGGCATCGAGCACATCGTCGTAGCGGGCGACATGACGGGCGACCGCGGCGAAAATCCCGACCTCGAGGCACAGTACGAGAAATACGTTTCGACCATCAAAGCCTCCGAAATCGATTTCAACAACGTTTACGAATGTATCGGCAACCACGGCAACACCCCTGCCGACATCGGACTTTTCACCTCTTACCTTTCGGGCAAAAACGAGGTTCATCCCTATGCAGGCTCGCCCTATTACCACGTGCTCATCAAGGGCGAAACCCGCGACAACCTCTTCATATTTATGCGTCAGGAGCTGACCGCACCGGGCGGCAGCGCGAGCGCCGAAAACTTCTCGAAGGCGCAAATCGACTGGCTCGAATCGCTCCTTAAGCAATACGGAAGCACGAAAACCAATATTTTCGTCGCACTCCACTCCCCCTTCCTCAACTACGGTGCGGGTGACCGCAAAAACGGCGGCTACACGGCGCTTATAACCTTCAAGACCGAATATGCCCAAACAATGCGTCTTAAGGGACTTTTGGAGACCTACAAGAACGTCATCGTTATGTCGGGCCACACCCACGTTTCGCTTTACGACGGCGTGAACTATTCCGACGAATACAACTCCTTCGCACGCACCGTTCACATCGGCTCGGGCAGCCAGCCCTGCGCTTACGGCACAGGCTCGACCTACGTCCGCAGCACCGACGGCAGATACAGCGTCACTCCCGAATACGGCAGCGAGGCTTACACGGTTTCGGTTTACAAGGACTTCATCGTCTACACCGGCTACAATCTTTCGACCGGCAAAATCATCCCCGCCGCCTGCCTCATCATCCCCGTAACCGCTTACGGCGGCGCGGGCAACCCCAATCTCCCCAAGGACCCCGACGAGGTTTTCGAGGGCAAGGGCACCGCAGACGACCCCTATATCATCGCAGACGCCGACGATTTTATGGCATTCACCGCGGGATTTAACGCGTCCGACAGCACCGTAGAATCCGAAATGTATGGCTACGGCAAGCATTTCAAGCAGATCGCCGACATCGATATGACCAACTATTACGGTTATTCGGGCACCGAGGCAAACGGCAACGCAAAAGCCTTCTTCGCGGGCATTTACAACGGCGACGGACACACCCTCACCGTCAACATCAACGACACAAACCAGCGCTCGGTATTCCCCTACGTTTACGGAGTTATCGCAAACCTTTGCATCAAGGGAAGCATCAAATCCGAGGTTTCGGCTCAGCCCGTCCGCACGCTTTACGGAAGCGTTATCAACTGCATCTTCGACGTTGACGTTTTCGCGAACGACATCGCAAACGGCATTATTTATTCGAATTACAGCTTCGTTTACAACGTTTACACAAAGGGCACCCTTTCGGCTACCAAGGCATACCCCGTCGCTAGCAACGATACCTCAACTCAGTACCACAACGTATTCTACGACCGCATGAATACAAGCGGCACCTCGCTTACCGACGAGCACGGCAGCAAAGCGACAAGCCTTAACGCAGTCGTTTCCGCCTTTAACAGCAAAACTCACGCTCAGTATCAAACTGCGCTTTCCCGTCTTTCGGGCGTCGAGCTCAAAGAGGTAACCGTCAAAAACGGCGTGCTTGTCTTTGAATCCCCCGTCATCACTCCCACTCCCGATCCCCATCCCGGCCCCCCACC
>JAZRGS010000094.1:0-2779 GCA_045644305.1 Eubacteriales bacterium
TCGCCCTCCTCGATTCTGTCGCCGATTCGCTTGTTCAGAATAATGCCCGCCGTCGGGTCGATATCCTCGCCGATTTTTTCTCTGCCCGCGCCGAGTATTTCGGCTGCCTTGCCGACCTCGTAAGCGTCAACGCGCGTAAGATATCCGCTTCTTTCGGCAACCAGCATCGCCGTGACGTTGCTTTCCTCAAACAAGCTCGTATCGTGAATATATCGTCTGTCGCCGCCCAATCGCTCGACAAGATCCGCGAGCTTGTTAAGCGCGCTTCCGTCGTAAATGGTTTCCTCGGCGATAGCCACGCAGGCTTCGTAATCGTCGACGTTCGCGGCGTAAAGGATGTTCGCCGCAAGCGTTATGCAAAGCTCGGTTAAGCGCTCGTCGCCTCTGCCCTCGAGCACCCTTATCGCCTCGATCATTTCGACAGAGTTGCCCACCGCACAGCCGAGAGGGGATGACATATCTGTAATAATTGCAACCGTTTTGCGCTTTTCGCGTGCGCCGATGCGGACCATAAGCCGCGCCAGCTCCTCCGCCTCGCGCATGGTTTTACAGAACGAGCCGCTTCCGCATTTAACGTCGAGCACGATACATTCCGCGCCCGATGCGAGCTTCTTGCTCATAACGCTCGCCGCAATCAAGGGGATGCAGTTCGCCGTCGCGGTGACGTCGCGGATAGCCGACATTCTTGCGTCCGCAGGTGCGAGTCGCTTGCTCTGACCCGCAATGCAGAAGCCGAGCTCACGCGTGATGCTTTCGAACTCCTCGGCGGAAATTTCGGTGCTCACACCGGTGCAGGATTCAAGCTTGTCAAGCGTTCCGCCTGTAAAGCCGAGCCCGCGCCCAGCCATCTTCGGCAGGTAAACGCCCTTGTTCGCCGCCGCAACCATGGGTCCGACGATAAGCGAAACCTTGTCGCCCACACCGCCGGTGGAGTGCTTGTCGACCTTCTTGCCGACGATGCTTTGAAGCTTGTTGATTTCGCCGCTGTCGGTCATATATTCGGTAAGAGTTATGGTTTCCTCTTCGGTCATTCCGTTGAACCAAATCGCCATCAAAAGCGCGCTTATCTGGTAATCGGGAATGCTCCCGTCGGTGACACCCTTGACGAAAAAGGCGATTTCCTCCTCGTCAAGCTCGCGATTTTGCTGTTTTTTGGTGATGATGTCGTTCATTTTAAGCATTTGCTCGGCCTCCCTTCAGGATGCGGTCGCATCCGTCGTTTAATCCGAAATTGTCAAGAACGGTGTCTGCGATGCAGTCGAATCCGTTCATTAATCCGAAATGCCTCGGCTCGCAGCCGACGTGATATAAAATGATGGGAATGTTTTCGCGCGTGTGGTCGGTGCCGTTGTATCCGGGGTCACAGCCGTGGTCCGCCGTGATTATCAGCAGGTCGTCCTCGCGCATATTATCAATGAATTTTTCAAGCGTCTTGTCAAACGAGGCAAGCGCGTTCGCGTACCCCGAAATATCGTTGCGGTGCCCGTAAACCGAGTCGAAATCGACCAAATTCACAAAGCAAAGCCCGCAAAAATCCTTATTTTGAAGCTCCAAAAGTCGCTCCTGACCCATTTCGTTGCCCTTGGTGGGGTAGCTTTCGGTCACCCCGCGGCCTGCGAAAATGTCGCTTATCTTGCCGACCGAAATGACGTCGAAATTTGCTTCCTTTAATCGGTCGAGCATGGTGACGCCGTGCGGCTCAAGCGAATAATCGTGCCGATTTCCCGTGCGGTAAAAGCTTCCGCTTTCGCCCAAGAAGGGGCGTGCGATGACTCGTCCGACTGCGTGCTCGCCTACAAGCATCTCACGCGCGGTCTTGCAGATTTCGTAAAGCCTGTCAAGCGGTACGACCTCCTCGTGCGCCGCTATCTGAAAAACGCTGTCCGCCGAGGTGTAAACAATCAGCTTGCCCGTTCTCACGTGCTCGTCGCCGTAGTCCTTGATGACCTCGGTGCCCGAATAGGGCTTGTTGCAAAGCGTTTCGACGCCGACTCTGCGCTCGAACTCCTTGATGAGCTCCTCGGGGAAGCCGTTCGGGTAGGTCGGAAGCGGACTGTTCGATATAAGCCCCGCTATCTCCCAATGCCCGACCGTCGTGTCCTTGCCGTTGCTCTTTTCGCTCGCCGCACCGTAAATGCCGATGGGGGAATCGGTCGCAAACTCGTCAAGCTCTGCGCGCTCGATGTTGAAAAGCCCCAATCTCTTAAGGCTTTCGAGCTTCGGGGAAGCAGTCATTACGCTTTTTAAGGTGTGCGCGCCCAGGTCACCGAACTTTTCCGCATCGTCTGCGTGCCCGATGCCGACGCTGTCAAGCACCACCAAAAATACTCTTTTGAACATAATCTGCCCCTCCCATATATTTATTCAGTATCATTATATCATAGCTTTTGTTATTTTTCAAGGGGGAGCTTTTGCAAAAGCTCCCCCTTAAACCCCCGCAAAACCTTTCAAAATGGATTAAAAATAAAAAGTGCCCTAAAGTCAGGTTAACCAAACTTAAGAGCACAAGAATTTTTTGTTTTAAAGAGTTTTGAAGATGGGTGAAGTACGAAAGGGTTTGAGGGTGCAAGCTTGTGAAGTGTATCGCGGGGATAAGCAGAAAGCAAGGTGTTGCGTAAATCGTGAAACTACTTCCTGCATTATGCAGGTTTTGGGAGAGAGAGCACGAGAGAGAACCTTTTGCAAAAGGTTCTCTCTCGGAAAATGCCAAATATTAAAAATAATAAGTTCCGAAGTAGATGCGCTTGATGAGGATGTAGTCGTACTGGTTGACCATTCC
>JAZRGS010000095.1:0-24977 GCA_045644305.1 Eubacteriales bacterium
CAAACACAGGGTTTTCGGTGTTTAAAACTTTTCGCCTTACGCGTTTTTTTGAAGTTTTTTCGTTTTTTCCAAAGAAAAAGCCACTTCGCCGTACATATAGAGCGAGCCCAGCATTACAAGCGGCATATTTTGTGTTACCGCCTCACGGTATGCCGCCTCGACCCCGTCGTACAAGGTGTCGAAAGCGACCGCTGAGACCCCTCTGTTCTCAAATTCTTGCGCAAGCGACGCCGAATCAAGCGCACGCGGCGAGGGAGGCGTAATACAGAACGCCGACTTAACGCAGGGGACGATTTTGTCGAGCATCGCGCCGTATTCCTTATCGGCAAGCACGCCCATAAGAAGCAAAACCTTCGATTCCCCGAAAAAGCCCTTGACGCTTTCCATCGCAGCCGTGACACCCTGAAGATTGTGCGAGCCGTCAAAAATGACTATGGGGTCCTCGTTGAGCAATTCGAATCTTGCGCGCCACTTCGCTTTTTTAAGACCTTTATAAAGCGCATCCTCGTCGATATAGAATCCATTCGAATTGAGCTTGCGCAAGGTTTCGATAACCGTCGACGCGTTTTCGGGCTGATAGCTTCCGCAAAGCCCAAGCTCGAGATTTTCAAAGCAATCGTATGCGAACACGGTTCCGCGAACCGACATCGATTCGATTTTTATCGTATGATGAGACACGCGTGTGACGTACGCTTCCATCTCCTCCGCCTTCGCACAGATAACCTCAAATGCATCGTCGTCGCGTCCGCCGTAAACAACGTCAACGCCGCGCTTGATTATCCCCGCCTTTTCGGCGGCGATCTCCCTAACGGTATTGCCGAGAATCGACGCGTGATCGATCGCGATGCCGGTTATGACCGAAACGACCGGCGATTCGATAACGTTGGTGGAATCGAGCCTGCCGCCCATTCCGACCTCAAGCACGACGATATCGCAATTATGCCTTTTGAAATAGAGGAAGGCAATAGCGGTGATAAGCTCGAACTCGGTCGGCTTATCCTCCATAGCGTCGGCGATCGGCTTAATCACCGAAACAAGCTCCGCCAATTCCTCATCGCTTATCGGCTCGCCGTCTACACACATACGCTCGTTAAAGCGCACTATGTAAGGCGAGGTGTAAAGTCCGACCTTGTATCCCGCCTCGCGGAGCACAGAATCGAGCATCGCGCAGGTCGAGCCCTTTCCGTTGGTTCCCGCGACGTGCACGTACTTCAAATCGCGTTCGGGATTGCCAAGCCCTGCCAAAAGTGCTTCGGTTCTCGAAAGACCGGGGCGCGAGCCCATCCATTCGACCGAATGTATATATTCAAGTGCCTCGTCGTAATTCATTTCCGTACTGCTTTTGCAAGCGATTGCATCCTATTGTTTTTAAGTATTACAAACGCGAGATAGGCTTCGATCGCGCCGATAAACAGATAAAGCGGGATTCTGAGCAGGCACAGCTGCCAAGCATAGCCCGAAAGCCACAGTCCGACCGACTTGATAAGCATCGAGCCGACTGCGTGCGCAGACAGCGCAGAAATCAGGATTGCAAAAAATCCCTTCCTTTTAATTATATAGCGCGAAAACAATCCCGCTACCGCGCCCACCGAAGCGGCGCCAAGGGTTATTATCGGATTAATCCCGAACCCCGAAAGCGGAGCGGATATCATGTCCGCGCTCGCGCCCGCGACCGCCCCGAAAATAGGTCCGAGCAAAAAGCCCGCAAGCAGAACGGGAAGGTTTTCAAGCGTGATTCTTATCGCGCCGAAGGTGAGAAATCGCTTGCAAATAAGCCCGATAATCACGCTGAGTGCAATCATCAGCGACGCGAAAACCAAATTGCGGATTCTTGTTTTATTATTTTTAAACATAAAAAACCTCCTCCCCTGCGTACATATAGCAAGAAAGAAGGTTGTTCGCCAAAAAAGCGCGCCCGATTTTGCTGTATGAAGCGGGATGCAGGGCCTAAACCGCAAACGAATACGTTTTTCGTCCGCCGGACAACTCCCCGTTCAGGCGGCACTTCACGAATCGACCCTTACTCTTCAATATAGGAATTACATTATATCACCGCAAAACCGCCATGTCAACGCTTTTCGCCTTTTTACTGCCTAAAAAACAAACGAAATATAGGCTTCAACAGCTTCGGAGAGCGGAAACAATATATTTTCATAAGCCACCTGCCTTTATTTTATAAATAGCGCCGCGCCTGCGCCGCAGATCAGCGCCGCCTCGATAAACACGAGCGCGCCCGTCGGCAGAACCAAGCACAAAAGCACTCCCGCACCGAATGATAACGCCGACGCTCCGACACAGCGTCCCCAGCAACGAGTCATATGTATCACAGCCTTTCACTTTCAATATATTCATATTAGCGCTATCCTGCTCATATATTTATAAAAAAACGAAAGGGCGCGATGAAAATAAGCATCACCACCAACCAAATACAGATTCCGAAAAAGCTTTTCGCTTCGACAGTTGACAAGGAGCTCGAGCTCGACACCTCGCTTCCCGAATACTGCGCCGACATAGCGCGAATAGTCAAGGTCGATTGCACTCCGTTCGCCGAAAGCTGTGAAGCTGCCGACGGAAAAGCCACCGTTAAGGGCAAGGCGGTTTACGACCTGCTTTACGAAACCGACTACAAAAACCGACTCCGCTGTGCAAGCTTCACGCAGGAATTTACGGTCTCCGCCACGATTCCGCGCAACGACGCAACCGATATCAGCGCCGATTGCGAGCTCACCTGCACAAGGATCGGCTGCAAGCTGTTAAGCCCGAGAAAGCTTCAAATTAAGACGACGCTCGGAGCAAGCTTCGACGTCGAGGGCGAGGTTTCGGTTTCGGCGCTTGCAGTAAACGAGGACGAATCCACCTTCTTTCGAAAAAAGACGATCGGCTTCGACGGACGCACCAAAAAGCAGACCGACAGCTTTAAATTTTCCGACACGATTCAGCTCGCGCAAAGCGAAAAAAGCATCGGCGAGATAATTTGCGGCTCGCTCACGCTTCAGCCTCCCCAAATCACCCTCTCGCCGGGCAGAGCCGAAATACGCACGACCGCGATAATCCGCGCGCTTTACGAGGAAGAGGACGCCGACGGCAAATATTGCACCTCACAAAAATCGGTGCCCGTCTCTTTCGAATATCTTAACGACTCGATCGAGGATTTCAAGCGCATTTCGGTCAAGCTTTTCCCGTTTGACGTCGGAATCTCCTCCGAATTGGATCAATACGGCGAAAGCCGAGTGCTGAAAGCGGCCTTTTCGGTCGGCATGAAGCTGTTGATAAACGAGCCCAAGGCTTACACGGTCGCAGACGACGTCTTTGAAAAGGGCTTCGACAGCTCACCCGTAATAGGAACCGCGTCACTTCCATTCCGAAGCGGATATTCCGAAACCGCGTTTTCGGAGGAGGCAAAGCTCGCCCCCACCATGCCGAAAATCGACGCGATTCTCGACTCCTACGCACGCGATTGCGGCAGCTCGATCGAGCAAGGCGACGGCGGCGTTACGGTTAGCGGCAGCTTTATCGTCACGCTTCTCGTCGAAACGGCGGATGGGGTCAGCAGCATCGACACCTTGGTGCCCTATTCCAAATTTTTCGTTCTCGATATCGACGAAGGTCATTCGAGCCTCAACGCCTCTTGCGACGTGGCGGAAGCGATTCCGACGCTTCATTCCGACGGCAGTATCAGCCTGAAGGTCATTGCAAACGCAAGAATTTCGGCGTTTTCCGAAAAGCAGGAAAGCTTCGTCACGGGACTGACAAAGCGGGTCACCGTATCGAGCGAAAGCGACGAGCCTTGCCTTGTTTTCTGCTATGCACAGCAAAACGAAAGCCTTTGGGAGGTAGCAAAGCTATACCGCGCAAGCCCCGAAAGCATCAAACGAGCCAACCCTCAAAGCTTCGACGAATACGGAAAATTACTCGATTCGGGCAAGCCGATTTTAATCAAGCTTTAAATTCGGCGCATATAATGCAGTAGTGACATTACGAACGGAGTGATTCAATGAAAATCGCCGTCGCGGGCGGAGACAACCGAATGCTCGCTACTGCTAATTGTTTTGAAAAGCTCGGATATGAAATCATAAGAGTCGCCTTGGGAAAAGGAAGTGTTCCTCCCGAAGAAATCCCCGCAGATATTGCGGCTGTGATATTGCCGTTGCCTTGTCAAAAGGACGGCAAGCTCAATTCGCCGATGTCGGAAACGAGCCATGACATCGGCGCGATCCTCAAGGCGGGTAACGAAAAAACGCTGTTCTTCGGCGGAAATCTGCCAAGCGTCAGCGATAACCACATCGACTACGCAAAAATCGAAGAATTCACCCTTAAAAACGCCCTTTGCACGGCAGAGGGCGCAATTTCCTTGGCGCTGTCCTTGCGCGAAAAAGCGCTTTTCGGATCGAAAATCCTCGTAATCGGGTACGGACGAATCGGCAGGCATCTTTCAAGGCTGTTATCGGCGTTCGGCGCAAAAACAACCGTCGCCGCACGCAGAGAAGAGGCACGCATACGCGCAGAAGCCGACGGGATTACGGCGATCGCGACCGACGAAATCGAAGCAAGCCTTAAATCCTACGACGTCATCTTCAACACCGTCCCCCATCCCTTGATAAGCGAAAGCGCGTTAAACAAGGTAAAAAGCGACGCCTTAATTATCGAGCTCGCGTCACATCCCGGCGGATTTGCTTGCGAAAGCGAAAAAATCGTCAAGGCGCACGCATTGCCGGGCAGGCTTTTCCCGATATCGGCAGGCGTTTACATTTTCGACACCGTCTGCCCGATTTTACTTGAAAGGGGGCTAACACCTTGAAGCTCGCATACGCCCTGTGCGGTTCCTTTTGCACCCACGCGCGCTCTATCGAGGCGATGAAATCCTTATCGGTCAAAAACGACGTCACCGCAATACTTTCGGAGGCCTCGCGTGATACCGACACACGCTTCGGTCGAGCAGACACCCTGCGCGAAGCCGTAACAGTCATAAGCGGAAAAGCGCCTATACTTTCTATAAAATCGGCGGAGGAGCAGATAACCATCGGCGGCTTTGACGCCGTAATCGTATCGCCCTGCACAGGCAACACGCTCGCAAAAATCGCAAACGGAATCACCGATTCGACCGTCACGATGTGCGTCAAGGCGCAGCTGCGCTGTCGGCGCCCCGTGATTATCGCGCTGGCAACAAACGACGGGCTCGGCGCAAACCTGAAAAGCATCGCGCTGACGCTCGAAAAGAAAAATATCTATTTCGTTCCGTTCGGGCAAGACAGCCCTTCGGGCAAGCCGACCTCATTGGTCTGCGATTTCTCGCTCATAGAGCCGACTCTTTCAAAAGCCTTGCTTGGAATTCAGCTCCAGCCGTTGATTTTGTGAATCAAAAGACCCAAGAGAGATTTTGGGTCTTTCTTTATTTATATTCCCTTGACAAAAAAGGGGATATGCATTAAAATAAAGATGGTAATTTACAAACTTAAAGGAGTACAGCAATGAAAAGAACCACTCGTTTAATCGCGGCAGTGCTCGCGGCGGTCCTTTCGCTCGCTATGATCCCCTTCTCTGCAAGCGCGGTTTCGACTGCACTTAAGGGCAAGACGATCGTCGCACTCGGCGACAGTATGACCCGCTTCGGTACCACCTCCAGCGGCGCTACCTCGAGCACCGGCGAAAAGACCTATCCGTACTATCTCGGAACCAACGATTATCTCGGCGTTCCCGTTATCAACGCAGGCGTTGGCGGCGACACCACCAACCACGCTATGGCACGCTTCAAGACCGACGTTCTCGATAAAAATCCCGACGTCGTTATCATCTGTCTCGGTATGAACGACCAGGCAACCATCATGTCCAGCGGTCAGCCCAACGTCTCGCTTTCGGTTTACCGTTCGAACCTCGATTACTTCGCAAAGACGCTTAAAGCGGCCGGCAGCGACGTAGTTTTCGTAACCCCCAGCCCCGTTAACTCCAACAGCGGCTACTATGTTCCCGGCGGTTACGGACTTGACTATTCGGGCGAACACATGACAACCTTCTGCAACGCTATCCGCGAGGTTGCATACGAAAACGACTGCACCGTTGTTGACATCAACTACGAATGTGCGTTCGAAAACATGAACACCTTCGCTCAGTACGGCGACGGCATCCACCACTCCGACTACGGCAGAAAGCAGTACGCAAAATACATCTCCGACCACCTTCAGGCGGTATACGACGGCACCAACAAGGCAACCATGACCGTAAAGTGCGTTGACGAGAACGGCAACGTACTCTCCACCGAAACCCTCGTCGGTGCGGCAGGCGCACACATCACCGTCGCTTCCCCCGTTATCGAAGGCTATGAAACCGCAGACGCAGACGTCCAGACCACCTTCGTCAACGGCAAAGAATTCACCTTCACCTACTCCTTGGAAATTTACGAGCTTTTGGAACAGGCAGAAAAGCTCGTCGCATTCGGCTACAACGAAGCGATCATCGACCTCATCCGCGAAACCGTTGCAGAAGCAAAGGCTATCGCAGACAGCGCTAACCCCGACACCGCAAAGCTTATGAGCCTTGCAGAAACCCTCGCCTCGCTCATCGCAACCGCGAACGGCGATCCCTACGTTGTTTCCAAGGGCAAGCCCTACACCACCACCGCTCCCAACCGCGGCACCATCCACGATGACGACAAGATCCGTCTTACCGACGGCGAAAAGGGCTCGACCGACGGCGGCACCGGCAGATATTCCGGCTGGAACGCTACCTCCGCAGTCGACATCACCATCGATCTCGGCGAAAAGACCGCAGTTAACAGCTTCTCGGCATACGCCGCATCCGACGGCGGCTGGGGCATCAAGAAGCCCGCAAAGCTCACCGTTTCTATCTCCGACGACGGCGTTAACTTCAAGGAAGTCGCTTCCCAGACCGCGTTGAAGACCACCTTCAACCTCGTCAACAAGAAGGGCACCTGGGACACCACCGTTATCACCGCTGTCACCGAAGAACCCGTCAGCGCAAAATACGTTCGTCTTTCTGTCACCCCCAACGGCAACTTTGTTTGGTTAAGCGAGGTTGAAGCGGCTCTCCGCACCCGTCCCGCAGAAGACACCGTCTACGTTACCGGCATCAACCGCATGGTTTACGGCGGCGACTGCATCGTATTCACCCCCGCTTTCGGCACGATCGATCCCGCAACCGCAAACCACAAGTGGACCCGCAACCTGCTCGCACAGTGGGACGCTGAAAACGAAAATTACGTCGTTATCTCTGCAACCGCAGGCAGCGGCGATTCTACCGCAAGCGTAACCCTCGAGGAAGGTCAGATCCTCATCGCCTGCCATTCCGACGAGGCTGCCGCAAACTGCATCATCAACAAAAACAGAATCACCACCCTCGCTGAAGGCGACACCTTCTCGCTCTCGGGCATCGACGCCGACAACGCAAAGACCGAGCTTCTTCCCTATATCAAGCTCCTTGATTTCGAAGGCGACGCTTCCCTTACGAACGCAAAAACCTTCTGGGTAACCCACTTCAACGACAACAGCGTTGAAGGCGCAGGCACCATCTTCACCAATCCTTACTCCGGCTGTGCTTGGTGGCTCAACATCGCATTCAAGCCCGTCGAAGGCCTTGAAAACGTTTATGAAGTCGTCGAAAAGAGCGACGGCGCAAGCAACGGCTCGGGCAAGGTGCTTACCATCCCCGAGGGCGGCTTCGTTTGGGCTGTCAACAACGGTAACAACTACGTTGACATTTACAAGGACGAGCACGACGCAAACTTCTCCAATCAGGCAAGCCGCGACGCTATCGCCGCAGGCAGAGCATTAAAGGTCGGTGACATGATCCGGATCTCGGGCATCAATCTTTTGACTCAGGAGATCCCCACCACCACCGAATACGTCGATTACTATTCGAGCGCATACGTTTGCACCGCGCAGTTCGCAATCTACGACCCGAACGCACCCGTTGATCCTCCCGTTGTAGATCCCGAATACACCCTCGGCGACGTTAACGACGACGGCGCTATCAACCAGTACGACTACATCCTCGTCAAGCGTCACTACTTCGGCACCCGCATCCTTTCCGATGCAGAAATGCTTCCCGCTGACGTAAACAACGACAAAAAGGTCGACCAGTACGACTACATCCTCATCTGCCGCCATTATTTCGGCACTTATAAGATAGGTTAATTATTATGCGAGAGGAAAATTTTTGAAAAAGTTTTTCCTCTCCCGCTCTCTCCCCAAAATTTTTCAAAATAAAAAACAAAAAATGTGCTCTAAAGTTAGGTCAAACCTTTCGGTAGGGCACTTTTTATTATTTTATATTGAAGTTTTTTGGGAAAAGAGCACGAGAAAAACATCTTTTTTCTAAAAAAGGGTTTTTCTCGTAAAAACACAAAACCCGTTTTCGCGTCGGGAGCGTCAGCCACTCCTTGACTTTTCCTCATAATGTGTTATAATCTAACGTAATATGTCAGAAACGAGGTCCCAAAATGAAAAAAATCATCGCCATATTCCTCGCCGTGCTTTGCGTTCTTCCCGCGTTCGCATTCACGAGCGCAACCGCTAAGCCTAACGAATGGAAGCCGTTTTGGCTCACCCATTTCAACGACAGTGCAAACGAAGCTGCCGCTGTTATCATCACAAAAGACGAATTCAACGTTATAAACGCGTGGGCTTGGCGCCTTGTTTTCATCTTCTCTCCCGTCGAGGGCGAGCCCGGCGTATACGAGCTTACCGAAAAATTCGACCATCTTAACTCCGGCGCAGACAGCGAAACCGTAATCAACGCGTTCACCGGCTCCTCTGTTCCCGACGGCGGCTTTATCTACAACATCAACCACGGCAACGACTACACCTCGAACGGCGGAACCAACTACGTAAACGAAAACACCGTCAACGCTATCGAGGACGCAAAGAGCTGGGAGGTTGGCACCCGATTCGAATTCACCAACCTCAACCTCGAATCGCTCGTGGCGCCCACTCTCACCCCCAACCTCAAATGGTACCAAAGCGGCTATCTCTGCACCGCAAAATACCGCATTTACGTCGAGGAGAACCGTCCCGCAACCGAAAGCATCTCGATTGACGGCGTCCACAACGACAACGCTTGGATCGATTCTAACTGGATCACCGCAGACGGCGAAAGCGGTTATTGGCAGAAGAGCTTCAGCGACAAATCGCTTTCCTTTAAATATCAGTTCCGCACCGACGTGAACTATCTCTACGGCGCGGCTGAAATCTTCACCACCCCCGTCGCAGGCTCGGGCAACGGCAGCGCAACCAACTTTAGGCTCTGGCTCAACACCGACCCCGCCTCCACCGTCGCGACCCACTACTACGACGTCTATTACAGCAAAAACGGCGGCGCGGGCATCACCCCCTCGAACGGCTCCACCGCAATGATCGCGGCGCTCACCACCACCTCCAACTCGGTCAAGATCGAATTCCGTCTTCCCCTTTCCGAAATAAACGCGACCGACCTTGAGCAGATCCCCTATTTCATCTCCTGCTCGACCAACAACGGAAGCGAAGAGCCCTGCCTCTACTTCCCGAAGGTATATTGGAACAGCTCCTCGGTATTCAGCCCCAAAAACAGCTGGTACCGCGCTAACGACGGCGACCTCAACGCGCTCGCGCTCCGCCTCAACGGTCTTGAATACACCCTTTCCGACGACGGCAGCTACTACATCCTCTCGGGCGTGGGCGGCAACAGCGTCACCGACGTAGTCGTTCCCGACACCTACGCAGGTCTTCCCGTCAAGGAAATCGGCAGACTCGCATTCTCCGAAAGCTCGGTTAAATCGGTCGTTCTCGGCTCCAACGTAACCCTCGTCGGCTACGGCGCATTCAGCCAGTGCAAGTCGCTCACAACCGTAACTCTCGGCAAAAACACCGAGGAAATCGGCATGATGGCTTTCATCGGTTGCTCCGCGCTCACGCAGATAAACATCACCAACTCCTTAAAGACCATCGGCAACGCCGCCTTCAGCTCCTGCGGTCTCACCTCTATCGAAATCCCCGCAAGCGTTGAAAAAATCGGCTCGAACGCATTCGCATTCTGCGCAAGCCTTGAAAACATCTATTGCGGCGCAAGCGCACAGCCCGAAAATTGGTCCGAGCTCTGGAACTCCAACTGCGACGCAAGCGTCATTTGGTCTGGCATCACCCACTCGATCGACACCTCGAAATGGGAAAGCGACGACAATTATCACTGGCACAAGTGCACCCACTGTGACGAATACGTTGCCGACTACGGCCCTCACATCCCCGACGTGAACGGAATATGCACCGCTTGCTCTCATCAAGGCACCGTGCCCCCCGCCGATCCCGATCCTAACCCCGATCCCGACCCCGATCCCGATCCCGAATACACCCTCGGCGACGTAAACGCTGACGGCGCAATCAACCAATACGACTACATCCTCGTCAAGCGCCATTATTTCGGCACACGCATACTTTCCGAAACCGAAATGCTTCCCGCCGACGTAAACACCGACACAAAGGTCGACCAGTACGACTACATCCTCATCTGCCGCCATTATTTCGGCACTTATGAAATAGGTTAATGATTTTATTACGAGAGAGAGGCTTTTAAAAAAGCCCCTCTCTCGCGCTCTTTTCCCAAAATTTTTCAAAATAAAAAACAAAAAAGAGTAAAACTTTTCATAGACGTTTTTGATTTTAAAGACATATATAAGTAGGAGCATAAAAACAAAAACATCCGTCAGAATACACAAAAAGCCTGCATTCGATACTACACACGATACAATTGACAAGAAAACACACGTGGTGTACAATAATATTGAGGGTTATATTATAGTACCGTTGGGAAATTAACCACTTTGCGTCTTACAAACGCGGGGAGATAAGCCGTTTGGCAACGCGTCGTATTAAATCTTGGTATAAAGGTTAAAAGGTTGCTATGTTTGAATTTATGAGAAAACGAAAAATTGCATATTTGGCAAGCTCGCTGTTTTTGGGATTCGCCGTAATTTCAAGTGTCAATATTGCATTGCGGTATTCTCCGTTCCGATGGACTTGTGTCGTTTTTGCCGTATCATATTTATTGATTCTTCCTTTTCCTTGGGCTTTGCTTTAGGGATAGGCGGAAGATTAAAGATCACCCATTAGGTGTTGTTGTTTGGATAAGGAGAATAGTCAAATGGATATTGAAAAACAAAAAAAGATTAGTTTTATACCGTTTTATCGGCTTGTTATTTTGTTTAACTTGCGAAAGCTATACATAGAATATTCGCTCGGATTTTCCGCAGCATTTAAATGTTTTTTAAAAGTATACGCAAGTATGCTTTTGATAGTGATCCCATCTTGGTGTATTAGGTCACTTGCGCCAACAATATTTGAAAATGCTTTGGTGTCTTATATTTTCAACGGGTTGTTGTTATATTGGATAGCTTTCGTTGGATTACGTGTTTGCATTAATGAACAGAAAAACATTTTAAACAAGCATCATCAATGAATAATACAGGAGGTTAGCATGAAAATCAAAATTAAAGCGTTTGCGTTGACTGTTGTGCTGATTCTCGTTACCGTGTTGTGCGTTTGCAGTTACATCAGAAACGACAAAGTAATATACATTGATAAACTCGGGTACAAAAAATATGGTGTGAACTATACTTTAGTGGACATATCAAAATATGAATCTACCGTATTAACTATTCCCGATAAATTGCTTGGTGGCAAAGTGACTAGTATACAGGTTACTGATTTTACTAAAATCGAAGAACTTGTTCTGTCTGATAGCGTAAATTTTGTGCAAATTGGAAAAGATAACCTCAAAAAGGTTCATGTCGGTGCGAATTTAATTGGCAGTGTAGACCATTTCAACTCAACAACCTTAGAAGAAATAACTGTAAGCACCGACAACCCAAAGTATTATTCCGAAAACAATTGTGTTATAGAAAGGGAAACCAACACGTTAGTGTTGGGCTGCATAAACAGCATAATTCCCGATGGTGTTTCGATTATCGGTCGAGTTTCTTTTGCCCACGTTCCGATAACCGAAATCGTGATACCCGAGTCCGTGATAAAGATCGAATACGGCGCTTTTTCACACTGTACCGATTTGAAGGAAGTATATTTGGGAGATCATATTGAGATAATTAACAGCGGTGTGTTTTACGGAACGCCCGATTTGATTATCAATTGCGAACCAAACGAAAAGCCCACCGGTTGGGACCCGCAATGGTGCAATACCGAAAGAGTATTGCAGCTTGGCTGCAAAGAGGTCAACTGGGGCGTCAAAGCACAATAGTTGTTCGGTTCAAATCTTACCCCTCGACGTTATGCTTGCCGCTTCGCGTCGGGTGTAACAACAACAACTACAACAACCAAACAAGTTTTTATATTTGTTTAAGAGATAACAACAACGAAGACAACAACTACAACAACAACCTAACAACAACAAAACCGTTTCTTAATTACTTCAAAAATTCTTTTTGAGTTGTTGTTGTAGTTGTTGTTGTTTTATTATCAACCCTTACAAGGTAATTATATACCTCTTTTTCAGCGATGTCATCCGAACTTTTTCCGAACCTTTTCCTCTCTTTATTCCACAAAAATCCCGCATAAATCCCACAAAAATCCAAAAATCGTTCAAGCTCCGACGCGCGCCTAACGCGTTTTGGCACTTTTGAACATATATTGCAAATCTCTTAACAAATTCTCTAATATTTTTTTAGCAAAACCTATTGACAATCCCGCCTTTTGGGGTATAATAAAGGTGTAATTAGCACACATCAACAAAGAGTGCTAAAAAACGACGTCAAAGGAGACAGGCGATATATGGAGCTTAACGAACGCAAAAAGGCGATACTTCGGTCTATCGTAGACGCATATATCGCAACAGGCGAGCCCGTCGGCTCAAAATACCTCACCACAAACGCCGATTTCAACGTATCGAGCGCAACGCTTCGAAACGAAATGAGCGCCCTTGAAAGCATGGGCTATCTCGAACAGCCCCACACCTCGGCGGGCAGAGTGCCGACCGCCAAGGGCTACCGCACCTACGTTGAAAACCTCATGGACCGCTATGCGCTTGCCATGGAAGAGGTCGAAATTCTTGACGACGTAATCGACAACAAGCTTGCCGAAATCAACACTCTCATGGAGGAAGCAAGCCACGCCATCGGCGAGCTCACGAACTACACCTCGTTCGCCTTTATCGGCGGAAGCGGCACCGAAGCCGAGCGCTACGAGGCGATCCTCATCGGCGAGCACGATTTCCTTCTCGTAATGATCTGCAAGGACGGTTCGGTCCGCTCGCGTCAGGTCAAAACGCAGGAAAGCCTTAACAACGAAATTCTTGAAACCGCAAAAAACGCGTTGAACCGATGCTTCGTGGGCATCACGCCCGAGCAGGTCAACCTAAACGTTGTTCTTGAATTTGAAAACGCGATGGGCGAGTACAAGGCATTCTCCTCGATGCTGCTCCGCGTAATAAACGAAATGTTCAATTCCTTCGACAGCGAAAAGGTCCACATCGACGGAATGACAAAGTTGCTTTCCTACCCCGAATTCTTCAACGTCGCCAAGGTGCAAAGCGTGCTTTCGATGATCGAAGAGCGCAAGCGCTTCTCGGAATTGATGAAAAAGGCGATTCCCGGACAAACGAGCATAATCTTCGGCGAGGAAGCGCAGGACATCGCGCCTCCCGGAACCGGCTTCGTCTTCCACCCGATCAGCATGGGCGGCAAGGTCATCGGCGCAGTCGGCGTCATCGGACCCAAGCGAATGGATTACAAAAAGGTTATCGCGTCGCTCGATTATTTTGCAGAAACCCTTACCGAGCAGATCGACAGCGATTTCCGCAACAAAGGCAACCTCTTGATAGGAGAAAACAACGATGAATAACGAAAAGATAAACGAAACCGAAGAAATTCTTGAGCCCGAAGCCGAGGAAACCGAAGTGATCGAGGATTCCGTTGCGGCAGACTCCGAGGAAACCCTTTCCAAGAAGGAAGTAAAGGAGATCGAGGACCTCAAAAAGCAGCTTTCCGATTACGACGACCGCTTTCTCCGCCTCGCCGCCGAATACGATAACTACCGCAAGCGCACCACCAAGGAAAAGAGCGAGGCTTACGCCGACGCCTACTGCGACGCGGTAAAGGCGATTCTCCCCCTCGCGGACGCGCTCGATAACGCGCTCGCATTCACCCCCGACGACGAGGGCATCAAGGCTTTATCCAAGCTTTTCACCGACATCATCGCAAAGCTCGGTGTTTCTCAGATCGAATCCGACGGTAAGGAATTCGACCCCAAATACCACAACGCGATTATGCACGAGGACGATGAATCCATGGGCGAAAACGTCGTCTCCCAGACCTTCCAGAAGGGCTATACCCTCGGCGAAAAGGTCATCCGTCACGCAATGGTCAAGGTAGTGAACTGACCCTAAATCTGTTTTAAATTTCAATTCTATATAAAGGAAGGTATTTATTATGTCTAAAATTATCGGTATCGACCTCGGTACAACCAACTCCTGCGTAGCAGTATATGAAGCGGGCGAGCCCGTAGTAATCGCAAACGCCGAAGCCAACAGAACCACCCCCTCGGTAGTTGCATTTTCCAAGACCGGCGAAAGAATGGTAGGTCAGGTTGCAAAGAGACAGGCAATCACCAACCCCGACCGCACCATCATCTCCATCAAGAGAGAAATGGGCACCAACTATAAAGTAGGCATCGACGGCAAGAACTACACTCCTCAGGAAATTTCCGCGATGATTCTTCAGAAATTGAAGAGCGACGCAGAAGCATATCTCGGTCAGACTGTTGACAAGGCTGTCATCACCGTTCCCGCATACTTCTCCGACTCTCAGCGTCAGGCAACCAAGGACGCGGGCAAAATCGCAGGTCTTGAGGTAATGCGTATCATCAACGAGCCCACCGCGCCTGCACTTGCTTACGGTCTCGATAAGGATATCGACCAGAAGATTCTTATTTACGACCTCGGAGGCGGTAGATTCGACGTTTCGATCCTCGACATCAGCGAAGGCGTATTCGAGGTTCTCGCGTCTGCAGGCGACGCAAGACTCAGCGGCGACGACTTCGACGAAAAGATCATGAACTGGATCGCAGACACCTTCAAGTCGGAATCGGGCATCGACCTCCGCGGCGACAAGATGGCTATGCAGCGCCTTAAGGAAGCGGCTGAAAAGGCAAAGATCGAGCTCTCCTCGACCATGTCCACCAACATCAACCTCCCCTTCATCACCGCAGACGCAACCGGTCCCAAGCACTTCGACGCAACCCTTTCCCGCGCTAAGTTCGACGAGCTTACCCGCGATTTGGTAGAAAAGACCATGCTTCCCGTTAAGCGCACCCTCGCAGACTCGGGCCTTACCGTTGGTCAGATCGACAAGGTTCTCCTCGTCGGCGGCTCGACCCGTATCCCCGCAGTTGCAGAGGCTGTTAAGAACTTCATCGGCAAGGAGCCCTTCAAGGGCATCAACCCCGACGAATGTGTAGCAGTCGGCGCGGCTATTCAGGGCGGTATCATGAACAGCGAATTCGAAGGCGATAACAAGGTCGTTCTCCTCGACGTTACTCCCCTTTCGCTCGGTATCGAAACCCTCGGCGGCGTATTCACCAAGATTATCGAAAGAAACACCACCATCCCCGTTCAGAAGAAGCAGGTATTCTCGACCGCGGCAGACAACCAGCCCGCAGTTGACATCCACGTTCTTCAGGGCGAAAGAGAAATGGCGGCAAATAACACCACCATCGGTCAGTTCAAGCTCGACGCCATCGCTCCCGCTCCCAGAGGTATTCCTCAGATCGAGGTTGCGTTCGACATCGACGCAAACGGTATCGTTAAGGTTACCGCAAAGGACCTCGGCACCGGCAAGGAACAGCACGTCACCATCCAGTCCTCCACCAACATGAGCAAGGAAGACATCGACAAGGCTGTCCGCGACGCAGAAATGCACGCAGAAGAGGACAAGAAGCGCAAGGAAGCTGTTGAAACCAAGAACATGGCTGAAAGCATGATCTTCCAGTGCGAAAAGACGCTCGACGAAGCGGGCGACAAGCTCACCGACGCTGATAAGCAGCCCGTCCGCGATGCTATCGCGAAGCTCAAGGAAAGCGCCGCTACCGACGATATCGAAAGAATCAAGGCAGACACCGACGCGCTCCAGAAGGCGATCTACGAGGTAAGCACCAAGCTTTACGAGCAGGCTAACCCCAACGGCGCGCAGGGCTTCGACCCCAACGCTCAGGGCTTTGACCCCAACGCTCAGGGCTTTAACGGCAATAACGGCAACAACGGCGATTATTACGATGCCGACTTCACCGACAAGAGCAACTAAAAAATTGGCGAAAAGAGAGGCGCAAGTCCTCTCTTTTCGTGGGTATTTCAAGTCGGAGTTTTTTAAAATTCCGACGGTTAACGAGGTAAACAATGGCAGAAAAACGAGATTGCTATGAAGTTCTCGGCATAGAAAAAAACGCCACTGACGAAGAAATAAAAAAGGCATACCGAAGAAAAGCAAAGCAATACCACCCCGACGTAAACCCCGGCGACGCAACCGCCGAGGCGAAGTTCAAGGAGGTTAACGACGCTTATTCGATCCTCTCCGACCCCGACAAAAAGGCGCGTTACGACCAATACGGCCACGCGGGCGTTGACCCCTCGGCAGGCGGCGGAGGATTTGGCGGCGGCTTTTCGGGCGCAGGCTTCGATATGAACGATATCTTCGATATGTTCGGCGGGATGTTCGGCGGCTCTTCATACAGAAACCCCAACGCACCCATGCGCGGCGAGGACGTCGGCGTAAGAATAACCATCGATTTCAACGACGCCATCTTCGGATGCAAGCGCGATATTTCATATACCCGCATCGAGCACTGTCACGAATGCGGCGGCTCGGGCGCGGCAAAGGGCACTTCTACCTCGACCTGTACGAAATGTAACGGTCGCGGCACAATTAACGTTCAAAGACGCTCGATGCTCGGCATTATGACGCAGACCGTCGAATGTGATGCCTGCAAGGGCAGAGGCAAGATAATTCAAACGCCCTGCCGCGAATGCCGCGGAAACGGTACGGTTCGCAAGAACAAAACGCTCGAGGTCAACATACCCGCAGGTATCGATAACGGTCAAAGAATCTCGCTCAACGGTCAGGGCAACGCAGGCATCAACGGCGGCCCCGCAGGCGACCTTATAATTCAGGTTGCGATCAAGAGGCACGACCTTTTCGTTCGCGAGGGCTATAACATCCGCTACGAATTGCCGATAACCTTTACCGATGCGGCGCTCGGCGCGAAGATCACCATCCCCACCCCCGAGGGCGAGGGCGAGCTCACGATTCCCGAGGGAACCCAAAGCGGCACCACCTTCTCGATCCGCGGAAAGGGCGTTCCCTATATCAACGGCAGAGGCAAGGGCGACCTTTTCGTAACCGTCGCCGTCGAAACCCCCAAAGGACTTTCGAAGAAGCAAAAGGAGCTTCTTGAGGAATTCAAAAAGTCAATGGACGACAAAAACCACGCAAAGCGCAAATCTTTCTTCGATAAATTCAAGAAATAACAAAATCTCCCTCGACCAAACGGTTAAGGGAGATTCTTTTTTATTCGTTTATATAAGTAAATTCGTTCGAAAAGACAACTACCTCTTGATTGTCTTGGCAGGGGGCTCTGAACTTACCGACAACGCGGTATTTTTCATATCCGACAGGCAGGCGATCAAATCTTACATAATGGGTTGTTTCGCCTGTAAAGCAATATTCCTTTTCTTTGCAAGCGAAATCGCCGATGTAGGTCAACCATTTCTCGCCGTTCCAATATTGCACAAAGAACTCGTCGCCGTGCGAGATTTCCTCATCCTTGTGCGAAGAAACGATCGTTAGGGAGATGTTTCTGTAAGTGCGGTCGTATTCATTCGAGTCGGTGGTCATCGTTATGCATCCCGAAACCAAAACGTCGTCGCCTATATAATCCGAAACTTCACCCGATGCATCGCTTTGGTCTCCTTCGGAGGATTCAACGATATCGGAGGACTCGATCGACTCGTTTTCCGACGATTCATCAGATTCACCGCCCGGCGATTCGGCAACCGAGCTTTGATCGGCATCCTGCGTGCATCCGCCGACAAAAAGCAGACAAAGCGCGATTAAAATCAATATGCCTTTGCTCATTTTTGATAGATAAAACATAAATCCTTTCTCCTTTTTAGAAATTCATTGTTTCCGAATCGACCAAACGGTTAAGGGAGATTCTTTTTTTATTCGGTGATATAGGTAAATTCGTTCGAATATGCAACTACCTCTTGATTGTCTTGGCAGGGGGCGCTGAACTTACCGACAACGCGGTATTTTTCATATCCGACAGGCAGGCGTTTGAAGCTTACATAATAGGTTGTTTCGCCTGTAAAGGAAAACAACTCTTCATGCCAACTAACGCCGTCGGTGTAGGTCAACCATTTCTCGCTGTTCCAATATTGCACAAGGAACTCGTCGCCGTGTGAGATTTCCTCATCCTTGTGCGAAGAAACGATCGTTAGGTAGATTTTTTTGTAAGTGCGGTCGTATTCATTCGAGTCGGTGGTCATCGTTATGCATTCCGAAACCAAAACGTCGTCGCCTATATAATCCGAAACGTCGCTCGATGCATCGCTTTGGTCTCCTTCGGAGGATTCAACGATATCGGAGGACTCGATCGACTCGTTTCCCGACGATTCCGCAGATCCATCCGAAACGTCGCTCGACGATTCGGCAACCGAGCTCTGATCGGAATCCTGCGCACATCCGCCGACAAAAAGCAGACAAAGCGCCATTAAAATCAATATACCTTTGTAAATCTTAATCATATTCCACATCCAACGCCTTTACTATACTTGATAGTGCCATATCTATACGACACCCTTGGTTATAAGAACCGTGTCCGGACGAGTGAATCGCTATGACGTTATATCGAGTTGTACCGTTTACAACACTTTCCTTGATTACCGGACCGCCGCTATTGCCTTGAGAAGTGTCACAATTATACCTTATATAATTGGTTCCAACCGTCAATATTTCTCCTGGTGATTCGTGCATGTAATTCACGACACCGCCAACACCCGTTCCCGGATAACCAAGCACTGTCACTTGGTTTCCTACTGTTGGAGCAGTAATATCCAACGGAAGAATACCATTTGCAGTGCCGACATCTTCTTCCAATATCAATATTGCCCAATCGTTGCCTGTGATGTCGTTTGTCTTATATGCCGTCGGAATTATAGCCTTTAACGCTCTTACGCCATTATTCATTATATAACTGCTGGAACGATTTCCAGAAGCGTGTGGCAAAATGTATGCTTCAGTATCCCAAGCGTTTTCTGCGTATACACAATGAGCGGAGGTTAAAGCAATACGATCGCCCACGATAAATGCGGTAGAACGACCGCCTGCATACATCGAACATACTGCGCTGTACGGAAACGTCGAATACAAGCTCGAAGACACGCGTTCCCACTCGTATTCGTCATTGGGCAATACCGTCATCGGAGACGTAAGATCTGTTTCGCCGTTCAATTCATATTCAGGTATATCACTCATAAGGTCATATACACGATAAGACATTTGATAGGTTCTTTCGGTGTCGGTTACAAAATCATATTCGGTTACCGAAATGTATCTCGTGGTGTATTGCGGTTCAACTTGATCGTTCAAATCGCCTTCTGCGCTAACAGACATCACCAAGACTATAGCGATCATAAGCAAAACAGAAAAAGTTGCTATGATCCTTTTGCTCATTTTTGTTAGATAAAACATAAATCCTTTCTCCTTTTTAGAAATTCATTATTTCCGAATCGAGCAAAGCACAAACGTTAATGCCCATCGGTTTCACCCCCCTCTCTTTTCTAAATTTATTGTACAACTTTTATAATAATTTGTCAATACGTTACGTTTTATTTTCCAAAGTGACAAACCAACAGTCGCTTTATTCTTCCGTCTGTATGTGTCATTAAGCGAAAACGTCAACAAAAGCGAAGTCGATTACTTTCCTACACATATTTATACGTCGTTTACAGGCGAAATTCCTTAAATATTTTATGATTTTTTTAAATTTTTCCGAACACTTAAAACTATTGCGCTCTCATGCCTCTTTTTATCGCATTTTACTTGCAATTTAATAATATTTGTGATATATTTATATATTGAGAAATAATCGATAAATATACCCTATTGACAGAGAAGAGGAAGTGAACGGTATGAAAAAACGTCTTATCGCTATCGACGGGCTCGACGCATCGGGAAAAATGACCCAAACCGAAATGTTAAAGGATAGATTGGCGTCGCTCGGTCTGCCTTATCGTTATCTTTCCTTCCCCACCTACGACGCGGATTATTCGGCGCACGTCAATATGTATTTAAGAGGACGCTTCGGAGATGACCCCGAAATCGTAAACCCCTTCGCGGCGTCGAGCTTCTTCGGGGCAGACAGATATTGCTCTTATATGCTCGATTGGAAGAAGGATTACGATAACGGAAGCATCATTCTCGCCAACCGTTACACCTCGGCAAACGCAGTTCATCAGCTTTCAAAGCTCGACGAAAGCGAATATGACCAATTCCTTTCTTGGCTCATGGATTACGAATATAACAAATTGGGCGTGCCCAAGCCCGACGCGGTGGTTTACCTCTGCGTCCCGCCCGAGGTTTCGCAAAAAATGATACAGCACCGCTGTGATGAAACGGGTGCCGAAAAGGACATCCACGAAAACAACGTAAAGCATCTCGAAAGCTCCTACCGCGCCGCGCTTTATTCTGCCGAAAAGCTGGGCTGGATAAAGATCGACTGCGCACGCGACGGACAATTGCGTCCCCGCGAGGAGATTCAGGAAGAAATCGTCGCAAGGCTTAAGGAAATCATCCCCGAGCTTGCGTAATATAAGCAACCGAAAGGAAGTTAAACTATGGCTACCGTATATATTCTTTTGGCAAGAGGCTTTGAGGAATGCGAAGCACTCATCCCTGCCGACCTTTTAAAGCGCGCAGGCGCGAACGTAATACTCGTTGCAACCGAGGGCGGACTTGCTGTCCCCGGCTCGCACGGCTTTACCGTCACCGCCGATATCACTATCGACGAGCTCCGCAAGGACGATATGGATTGCATCGTGTTGCCCGGCGGTCTCCCCGGCACCACCAATCTTGAAAAGAACCCCCGCGTTGCCGATCTTATCGAGCACGCCGCAAGGCGCGGAAGCTATATCGCCGCAATCTGCGCCGCACCCTCGATTCTCGGAAAAATGCGTCTGCTCGACGGCAGAAACGCAGCGGTTTACCCCTCGTTCGCCGAAGACCTTCAATATGCCAACATCACCGGCAAAAAGGTCGAGCACGACGATATCTTCGTCACCGCAGAGGGCATGGGCGCATCCTTCGAATTCGGCTTTAAATTGGTCGAGCTGATGTTCGGCGCAAGCGCCGCCAACGAAATGCGCTCGAGCGTAAGATATTCATAACAAACCCAAGAAATAATCGCGAAAGGAGGCAGATTTCATGTCCGAATGGTTTAAGGAAAAATTCAAAAGCCCGACGATTACCACACCGCTTCTCGTTATCTTCGTCGTGCTGTTCATGCAGGCATCGAAATATGCCTTCACCCGTGTAAGCTCGGATACCAACCTTTTCCTCGCAATCGGCGTGGTTCAGCTTGTCGTCTTGGCTCTGCCCTGCATGGTATATTACCTTTTGAAGGACAGAAAGCTTGCTTCTCCGATGTTCGTGATGCCGAAAAGCGGCCCGCAATTGCTGTTCCTCATCTTCGCCGCGCTGTTTTTTGTAAGCGGAATGCTTTTGATAAAGTTTTTCTACTTCGTTTATGGCGGCGAGGTCGCTTCGCTCGTTAATTTTTATCAGGATTTCTCGGGCACGACCGAAGGAACGGGGCATTTGGAAATAATCCTTTCGCTTATCATCATCCCCGCCTTTTGCGAAGAGCTGTTCTTCCGCGGAATCGTATTTTCGGAATACCGCAAATTCGGCACAGCCAACGCGATAATCATTTCGGCAATCACCTTTGCGATGCTCCATTTTTCGATCGAAAATATGCTCATCTACCTCTTTGCGGGCGTTTTGTTCGGCTTTGTGACGGCGATGACCCGCTCGATAATCCCCTCGATCGCGCTTCACCTTTTGAGCAACACCTTAAGCATCTATGCAAGCGACGCATTCCTGCGCGTAACCGTTGTGAAAAACGGCGCGTTCTTCATCGGCTTCGTCCTTGTTTTGCTCACGGGCATTATGCTCATCCTTCTCCTTTCGAGGGTTGAAAGCATCTGCATCTATTACGCCGAAAAGCCTCCCGTAGAGGCTATTCCCGAAAAAAGCATAAAGCACGCGATGAAGGTATTTTTCTCTCCGACCTTCATTCTGTTAAGCATAATCTTCATCGTTTTCTCGATAATAACCTAAAGGAGGTATTGCAATGGCAGACAATGAACGCAGCCGCGCTGATGAGCTGTTCGACATTTTGAACGAATTCAGCGACGACAAAAGCATTTCCGAACAATCGAATATGCAGCCTCCGATCGACGAGCAACCCTCTATCGAGCCGATTGCGGCAAGCGAGGACATCGTCGAGGCTCCGATTGCGGCTGAATCTACCCCCGAATCCTCTGAGCCGACTCCGATTTCGGAAAGCGAAAGCCACGTCGACGAAATACTTGAAATTTTAAATCGCAGGGATGAATCCGAGCAGGCAGCTCCCGAAGCTCCCATTGCCGAAAATCCCAACGACGGCGAAATCCCCGTCTCCATCTTCAGCCACCTCACCGAGGAAAACGACGCTCACGCCGTCGGCACAGGCAATAATCAGGCAATAGGCGAAAGATCGCCCCACTTCACCGACCATCTTTCGGCAGATGAAAGCGAGCCCGAGCCTATTCCCGAGCCCAAGCCCGCGCCCGCGCCCGAAGAGGAAGAGGAGGAAGGCGACGGCATCGTAAAGCGCATCTTCGGCAGACTTGCGGTCGTTCCCAAGGCGGTCGTCTATATCGCGCTCGTCCTGATAGCGTCGGCATACCTTTCCTATTATATCATCACCATCGCGAACGACATTTTCGCGCTCGTTTCCGATAAGCGCGAGGTGACCGTGACTATCGAGGAGGGCGCAACCCACGAATCGGTCGGCGCGCTTCTTAAGGAAAACGGCTTGATCGAATACAAGAACGTTTACAAGATCTATATGAACTACCGCAGCGACGGTGACAGCTCGAGCGAATACATCGCCGGCGATTACACGCTCAACACGAGCTACAACTATTCACAGCTCATCACCGCATTGACTGCAAACAGCGCCAAGCGCGAAATCGTCCGCGTAACCATCCCCGAGGGCTTCACGATCGACCAGATCATCGACCTCTTGGTCGCAAACGGTGTCGGTCAAAGAGAAAATTACATCGACGCCATCAACAATTACCCCTACTCTTGGGAATTCGTCAAGCTTCTCGACGAAAACGGCTATCCCCAAACGAGAAAATATCGCTTAGAGGGCTATTTGTACCCCGACACCTACGACTTTTACACCACCGAAAGCGAGGTTTTGGTCGTCAACAAGATGCTTTCGGCGTTCAACGACAAGTTCTGGAAGGACTTCACCCGAAAGAACGTCAAGGGCGAAAGCTATCAGCAGGAGATGCTCGACAAATACAAGATGACCTTCGACGACGTAATCGTGCTTGCATCGATGGTGCAAAGCGAGGGCGGTACCGTCAACGACTTCTATGCGATTTCCTACGTTTTCCACAATCGTCTTTCGCACCCGTCGAGCTTCCCCAAGCTTGAAAGTGACGCAACCATCCAGTACGCGTTGCCTCAGCGAATTTCCGATTCGACACAGCTCGACCCCTCCTACGAAACACCCTACAACACATATCTTTACAACGGTCTGCCCCCCGGAGCAATAAGCAACCCCGGCATCGACGCGCTTTACGCGACGCTCTTCCCCACTCCGCCTCAATCGAGCAGCGGTAAGGATATCGACGCATACTTCTTCGTCGCAAACGACGCGGGCAAAACCTATTACGCGTCGAGCAAGAGCGGCCACGAAAACAACGTCGCGCAGGCTAAAAAGGATAACGAAGCAATAAAGAACGGAACCTATGAAGATTAACAAAACACGCCCCGAGCTGTTGTCCCCCGCGGGCAACCTCGAAAAGCTTAAATATGCCGTAAATTACGGTGCCGACGCAGTTTATTGCGCGCTCAACCGCTTCGGAATGCGCGCGTCTGCAGGCAACCTCACGCCCGAGCAGCTGCAAGAGGGGCTTGATTTCGCCCATTCGAAAAACGCAAAGGTATATCTCACGATGAACACCATGCCGAGAGATGCCGAGCTATCGGAGCTGCGTGAATATGCAAAAATTCTTTCAAAAATCACCCCCGACGCATTTATAATCAGCGACCCCGGCGTTATGGATATCATCAAGGAAGAAATTCCCGATGCCGAAATCCATTTGTCGACTCAGGCGTCGACGGTCAACTCCGCCGCCGTCAAATTCTGGAGCCGCTACGGCGTAAAGCGCGTCGTGCTTGCGCGTGAGCTTTCGCTCGAGGAAATCAAGCGCCTTCGCGAAAATATCCCCGAGGAAACCGAAATCGAATGCTTTGTGCACGGCGCAATGTGCATTTCCTATTCGGGCAGATGCCTTATGTCGAATTACTATACGGGCAGAAACGCCAACGGCGGCGCCTGCGCACAGCCCTGCAGATGGAAATACTTCCTGCGCGAGGAAAAGCACGGCGAAACCGCCTATGCCGAGCAATACGGCGACGGAACCTACGTTTTCTCGTCGCGTGATATGCGTATGATCGAGCACATCGGCGACCTTGTCGATGCGGGCATCGATTCCTTGAAGATCGAGGGCAGAATGAAGAGCGCCTATTACACAGCCGCCATCACCAACGCCTACAAAATTGCGATCGATGATTATTTTGCGGGACGCGCCTTCGACGAGCGCTGTCTGAAGGAAACCGAAAGCGTCAGCCACCGCGAATACGGCACGGGATATTT
>JAZRGS010000096.1:0-6233 GCA_045644305.1 Eubacteriales bacterium
GTGGGCATGGGGATGTCCTTCTGGATCTTTTCCTTGCCGGTAGAGGTGTGAGTAAGTCTGCCGTCGATGCCGATACGTTCGCAAAGACCCTTAGCGGCAACCTCCTGAGTGTCCATATCGAAAAGCTGATACTTCAAGGACGAGCTGCCTGCGTTAACAACAAGAATATACATTGTTTTCTCCTTACTTGACATTTCATATTTTTTTCATTATACTACCTTTATCAAATAATTGCAAGGGATTTTTCGCTTTATGGAAGGATTTCGTTTCGTTTCTGTTATATGTGAATACAATCCGTTCCATTTCGGGCACAAATTTCAGCTTAACGAGCTGAAAAAGCACTTCGACGGCGTCGTTTGCATCATGAGCGGCGACATCGTACAGCGCGGCACCCCCGCAATTGCGGGCAAATACCTTCGCGCCGAAACGGCGTTGAATAACGGTGCCGACCTTGTTTTGGAGCTTCCGATTCCCTGGTCGTGCTCATCTGCGCGCGATTTCGCCTTCGGCGGCGTTTCGATCGCAAAAGCGATAGGCTCGGATTCGCTCGCCTTCGGCGCCGAGGACGATTTTGATTTACTCTGCGAAATCTTTTCTTTTACCAAAACCGACGAATTTTCGGACATTGTGAAGAATTTTGTCGTTTCGGGCAGAAATATTTCTTATCCTCAGGCATTCACCGAGGCGATTTTCGAGCGCTTCGGAGCCAAAGCCGCCGAGGCGGTTAAAAAGCCCAACAATATTTTAACGCTTGAATATTTAAAATCGCTCAAAAACACGGGAATTACCCCCTTCCCCATAAAGCGCAACTGCGAATTTCTCTCCTCTTCAAAAATCCGCTCGGAATCGGATGCGGATAAGATATTAAGCCTTATTCCCGAAGAAAGCGCCTCGGTTCTGTCCCGCGAAAAGGGCAAAAGCTTCCCGAGAAACGCGCATAAAATCGATACCTTTTTCATAGGCACTTTAAGGCAGATGAATTACGAAAAGCGTGATTTTTCAAGCCTTTATTCGATGACCGACGACCTTGCGCAAAAAATCATCCGCAATTCGGTCAAGGCTTGCACGGTCGACGAGCTCGCCGAATCGTGCGCCGACAAATCCTACACGCTTGCGAGGGTGCGCCGCGCGATAAACGCGTTGGCTTTCGGAATAGAGCGCGAAAGCGTGCACACCAATCCCCCCTACACGACGGTTTTGGCGCTTAACGAAACCGGCAGAAGGATTTTAAAGCAGGCAAAATCGCTTAAGGAAATCGATATTGTTAACAAGCCGGTTCGCGCGCTGGAATGCAAAAGCGAAACAAAAAACGCCTTTTTGCTTTCAAAGCGGATCGAGGAGGTAATATCGCTTTGCGATCCGACCCCCTTACCTGCGGACACAGCCAACAACCCAAAAATCGGAGAATAACGATGAGCAGACATCTTTTTATTTTGAACCCCGCGGCAGGCAAAAGAGACCGTACAGAGAAGCTTCGCAGCTTGATCGAAAAGCTTAAAATAAAGGATCCTTACGATATTTTCGTCACCGACGCAGTCGGCTCTGCCGAGCAAAATGCCGAGGAATATTTAAAGGCGCATCTCGACGAAAGCGTTATCGTTTATTCCTGCGGCGGCGACGGCACGCTTGCCGAGGTTGCCAACGGTGTTTATCGCTCAAATCACCGAAACGCGGCAATCGCAATCGTTCCGGTTGGCTCGGGAAACGATTTCATAAAAAGCCTCGACGTGCCGCCCGAAAGATTCAACAGCTTCCGCGCGTTGCTTAACGGTCACAAAGTCGAAGTCGACCTGCTTTCCGCCAAGGATGAAAACGGGCTCGAAAGAGTAAGCCTTAACATCATTTCGGCAGGCTTTGACGCCGCGGTCGCCTACGGACAAAGGAATTTCAAAAAGCTTCCGTTCGTAAACGGCAGTATGGCTTATAATATGTCGCTTGTAAAAAGCGTTTTCACCGACACCAAGAATTATTTCAATTTAAAGGTCGACGGCGAGTCCTTCGGCGACAGCGACGGTCCCTATCTTTTCGCTATTGCCGCGAACGGAAAATATTACGGCGGCGGCTTTAAGGCATCGCCCTATTCCGACATAAGCGACGGAAGGCTCGATTTCGTTTGCATCAAAACGGTTCCGAACCTCAAGCTGCTTTCTCTTGTCGGCAAATTCCGCGAGGGCAGACACATCGAAGAGTACAAGGACATAACCTCCTACACAAGCTGTGAAAGTATGCAGTTTTTGTCCGAAAATTTGATAAATTTAAACCTCGACGGCGATATTTACCCCATGAAAAACCCCACCGTTTCGGTTCTCCCGAAGGCATTAACCCTGTTAATACCCTCGCTTACCGACGCTGTTGAATGATTTTTTGCGTTGCAGAGCAATCTGCAACGCTTTCTTGCTTTTGACGCTTTATCAAAATAATCAAATAAAATTTTAAAATGCTATTGCATTTTTCGACATTTTGTGATAAAATATTTAAAATTTATTAAGGTTTCGAAATTTTCGCCTCTCGAATGGCTTGTTGACGAGGTTTTGCTCGATGGATCAGCGCGATTTTGACAAAACGATAAGCGACTCCCCCGAAGAAAGCCTTAAAAAGGCGATCGAGCTGATGTCGGGCGAGCAAAAGCGCGAAATAACACGCCCCGATATCAAGGCTTTTTCGATGATTTCGAAGTTTTTTGCGTACCTTTTGGTCGTTTCGCTTCTGTGCTTCGCCGCCTTTTTCGTCAGCGAAAAAATCGGCATCGGCATTGCACTTCCGATAATTTTTTCGGTTGCGTTGGTCTTCACGGTCGTATCTATTAATTCCAAGCGGCTTATAATCAGCGCGGTTTTGCTTTATCAGCGCTTTGCACCGAAGAAGATGCGCGCTTCCTGCCTTTTCACGCCGAGCTGCTCGGAATATATGCTGCTGGCGGTTGAAAAATACGGCGTCATCAAGGGCGTCGGCAAGGGCATAAAGCGGATTCGCAGATGCCACCCGCCCAACGGAGGCATCGATTTACCATAATTCGTTGTATATTGCACTCGGCGCGTCGGTAGCGCGCAAGGCATCAAATACAAAACATTTTTATTATTTTGGAGGATTTATCATGGCTCAGTACAAAACAGTTGCAGGTCCCGTAGGTCTTACTATTGATAAAAACGGCTCTTTCGAGGGCGCTATTACTCAGTACGCTGATATCATCAACCGCGAAGCAGTAGGCGGCTGGAAGCTCGACAGCATTCAGGAGGTTCCCGTTTCCAGAAACAACGGTTGCCTTGCTTCTCTCGGCAACAACGCTACCACCACTCTTACCTTCAACATGCTCATCTTCGTTAAGGAAGACTAATTCGAAATTTATTCTCCTACTAAAATATGAAAAGACCGTGCACTACCGAGCACGGTCCTTTCTTTTTTATCTTCTTGTGTATTGGAATTGAGGCTTTTCGCCCGTAAGTGCGAGATTTATAACCTCTTCCATGCGTATTTCGGGTTCGTCTGTAAAAAACAGCGTTATCAAGCCGACGCCCGATTTTTTCAGCTCGCTTTTTTTATCGAGCCGATATGCGGGAAGCGAATTATAGATGATATTCGTATGGCTGTGACCGCTTATCACAGGGAACGAGGCGCCCGTGCGGTCGACAAGGCGCGAGGTGCAAAATTCGCGTTTTTTACAGCCGTCGATATTGGCAATAATGCAGGTTCTTGTATACATTAAGGGAGTTCTGCCATATCCTATATATTCGAGGGCGCATTTGCTTCCTCTGGCAAATTTGCCGTCGGTTTCGGGAGAGAGCATCACCGAGGACAGCGAATAATTTTCAAGTGCCGCAATCGTTTCGCGGTTTACGACGTTAAATGCATAATCGCCGTGGAGGTACATTCCGTCGCAAAGGGTCAGGTGGTTAAGTGACGAAACCGTCGCCTGCTTTATGCCGATGCTTTTCGCTTTTTCGATCTGTTTTTTTATAATTTCGCGTTCTTTTAAATAAATCGAACGGGGGATTATCGCCGAAATTTTTTCGACGTAAGGAAGCGATCTCGGCTCACCGCACTTCGCAAGCGGAATATCGATTCGGGTTGCGCTGTCATAGTGCCTTTTCAGAAAAGCGTCGGACGGAAGCCTGCCTTCGAAGCGAAGGACCAAGCCCTTTTGCTTTGAGGGGTGAAGCGTTTTTTCCTCGTCCCTTGTCGGGAAAATCGGCTGTGCGGGGACGACGGCTTCAAGGCTTTGGCGCTTCGGCGCGATTTTTGCTTTAAAAACAACCTCGTTGCTTTTTTGCTTGTCGGATTCGCTTCTGATACCGAACATATCGCGTCCGATCTTCGAAACGAAATATCCGTCGGTAAAGCCCGAGCGCGAGAAGATCTTCGCCAAATATTTAAGCTCTTCGCCGTTTGCGTTTCTGCCCTCGTCAAGAAGCTTGCGATAGACCGAGGTAACGGCGCCGACGTAATCGGGCGCCTTCATTCTGCCCTCGATTTTAAGACTTTTTACCCCCGCATCACTTATTTCTCTCAAATGCGAGGCGAGGCACATATCCTTTAACGAAAGCGGATATCGATTTTCGCCCTTATAGGGAAGCCTGCAGGGCTGAGCACATTCGCCGCGGTTGCCGCTTCTACCGCCGATGACCGAGCTCATAAGACAGCCGCCGCTTTCGCTGACGCAGATTGCGCCGTGAACGAAGATTTCGGTATCCAAGCCGCTTCGCGCAAACGCCTTTATATCCTCAAAAGGCAGCTCGCGCGCAAGAACCGCTCTTGTAAAGCCAAGGCTTTTTAAATAATCGGCGTCGAGCGAGGAATGGATGCGCATTTGGGTGCTCGCATGAAGCGGAAGCGACGGAAATTCGCGTCGCAAAACGCTTGCCAAGCCGAGGTCCTGAACGATCAACGCATCGGGAAATACCTCGTTGTACAAAAACGAAACGTATTCAAGCACCGCCTTGAATTCCCTATCGTAAATCAGGGTATTTAAGGTAATATGCATTCCGACGTTGGCGCTTCGGCAAAGCCTGCCCGCCTTTATCAGCGCATCTCTATCGAAGTTGTTCGCGTTCATACGCGCATTGAATGCGCTTCCTCCGAGATAAACCTCGTCGGCGCCCGCATCTATTGCCGCCTTTAACGCCGCAGGGCTTCCCGCGGGGGATAGCAGCTTTGGTATTTGAGACATTTCGTTTCACCTCCGTAAAAGGATTATAAACAATTATTATCGATATGTCAAATATAAATCTGTTTATATCCCTTTATTTTACATAACAAGATATAAATTGCTATTGAAAAGCGCGTTAAATTGTGATAAAATTGATTGAATATACGGTTTTGGAGGTAAAGCATGATAGCCAACCCCACTTTTATTGAAAACGAAGGCGGAAGACAGAACGGATACGACCTGTTTTCGCGTCTTTTGAAGGACAGAATCATTCTCCTTTTCAACGAAATCAACGACGATCTCGCCTGCAGCATCGTAGGTCAGCTTCTTTTCCTTGAGGCGCAGGATCCCGAAAAGGATATCACGATATATATCAACTCTCCCGGCGGCAGCGTTTCGGCGGGCTTTGCGATCTACGACACGATGCGAAGCATCAAATGCGACGTTTCGACAGTCTGCGTCGGCTCGGCGTGCAGCATGGGCGCGTTTCTTCTCGCCGCAGGCACAAAGGGCAAGCGTTACGCGCTTGAAAACAGCGAAGTAATGCTTCATCAGGTCATCGGCAGTGCGGGCGGTCAGGCATCCGACGTCATCATCGCCGCGAACTTTGCGAAGCGCACCAAGGAGCGCATCAACCGCATCCTTGCCGAAAACATCGGCAAGCCTATCGAGGTTATCACGCAGGATACCGAGCGCGATAATTGGATGTTCGCCGAGGATGCACTCGCATACGGCGTTATCGACGAAATCGTCAAGCCTAAATAAGCCATGTTCGGAATAACTGCGTTAAAGGTTCTTATGATGGTCGCCTACGGCGTTCCGGGATATCTTCTCGTGAAGGTCAAGGCGCTCGGCGAGGACTCAATAAAGGCATTTGCCAAATTCCTGCTCTACGTTTGCCAGCCCGCGCTTTCGCTTTACACCTTAAGCTCGGTCGACGCAACTCCGACGCTTATACGTGATCTGTGGATATTCTTCTTCGTCACGCTGGTCGGGCAGGTCGCTATAATCTTTCTCTATTTTTTCATATTCCGCAGGAAAATGAAAATAGATTTTGCGCACCGCGTTTGCGCCGTTGCGAAGTCGGAGG
>JAZRGS010000097.1:0-16766 GCA_045644305.1 Eubacteriales bacterium
AGCTTAAGTTTAAAAAAGGTACGCTCGAACGTTATCTTGCATTAAAACGCAGTTTTGCCGATGTTGAAACTCTTATCGATATTTCTATCGAAGAGGACGACGACAGCGTTGTTGACGACGTTTTAGCCGACCTTGATGCTGTTAAAAAGGAATACGAAAGACAGAAAATAGAAATACTTCTTTCGGGTGAATACGACGGAAGCAACGCGATTATTTCCATCCACCCCGGTGCAGGCGGTACCGAGGCACAGGATTGGGCGCAGATGCTTTACAGAATGTATTCTCAATACGCCGCTAAAAAGAACTTCAAGCTCAAGGTTTTAGATTATCTTGACGGCGATGAAGCGGGTATTAAAAGCGTTTCCTTTATGGTTGAGGGCGAAAACGCGTATGGCTACCTTAAGAGCGAATCGGGGGTTCACAGACTTGTAAGAGTCTCCCCCTTCGACTCGAGCGGACGCAGACATACATCCTTTGCATCGGTTGAGGTTCTTCCCGAATTCAACGACGAAATCACCATTGAAATCAACGAAGCAGACCTAAAAATCGACGCTCACAGAGCAAGCGGTGCAGGTGGTCAGCACGTCAATAAGACCGACTCTGCAATTCGTATCACACATATCCCTACCGGAATCGTTGTTGGTTGCCAAACCGAGCGAAGCCAGGTACAGAACCGCGAAACCGCTATGAAGATGCTTAAGAGTAAGCTTTTGGAAATCAAGGAACGCGAGCATTTGGAGCGTATCGAGGACATAACGGGCACCAAGATGAACATTGAATGGGGCAGCCAAATACGTTCGTACGTATTTATGCCTTACACGCTTGTTAAGGATAACCGCACAAGCTGCGAAACCGGCAACATTCAGGCAGTTATGGACGGCGAGCTTGACGATTTTATCAACGAATATCTCAAATTAAACTGCAACAAATAAAACATTCATAATACGGAGGTAATTTATTATGAAAAAGTTCAGACCCATTATCGGCATTTCTCTTCTCATCCAGTCTATCACCTTCTTCATTCTTTCTATTCTTAACATCGAAAAGAAGAAGCCCCTTGCAAGCGCGTTCGGTATTCTCGGCGCACTCGGCGGCGCTGCAGGCGCATATCTTCTTGTAACCGATTACAAGGAACGCAAGCAGGCGCTTCTTGACGAAGAAGAATTCTTTGATGAATTCGACGAGCTTTACGGAGATTTCGACGATTTCGAAATCAGCGACGATGATATCACCTGCGCATTCGAAACCGAAGACGGCGAAGCAGAAGAATCCTGCGAAAACTGCGACGCAGAATAATAACGACATATTATTTATCAGAGGATCGGCTTATGCCGATTCTCTTGATTTGAAAGGACGATTATTATGGCAAGAGGCGCACTTTCGGTCGATACCGAGCATCTTTTCCCTATTATTAAAAAATGGCTTTATTCCGAAAAAGATATTTTCATCCGCGAGGTAGCTTCAAACGCTTGCGACGCAATCACAAAGCATAAAAGACTTATTTCCTTGGGCGAAGCTGAGGACGACGGCACGAATTACAGAATCACCATCGAAGCGAACAAGGACGAAAGAACGATTACCGTAACCGATAACGGTATCGGTATGAATTCCGATGAGGTAGAGCGTTATATCAACAACATTGCACTTTCGGGCGCTGTCGAATTCATATCAAAATATGAAGGCGAAAGCAATAACGGCATTATCGGTCATTTCGGTCTCGGCTTTTATTCGATGTTTATTATTGCCGAGAAGGTTGAGATGTTCACTCGCTCATATTTAGGCGGCGATGGGGTTCATTGGAGCTGCAACTCCGACGGAGAATTTGAAAGCGAAGCTTGCGAAAGAAGCGGTCACGGTACCGAAATTATTATGCACGTTGCCGACGACGAGCTTTCCTACCTCGACAACGTAAAATTGAAAACCATTATTGAGCGTTACTGCGCCTTTATGCCCTATGAAATCGTTTTAAAAGACGGCGAAAACGATACTGTTATTAACGATACCCAGCCATTGTGGCAGAAGCGCCCCTCGGACGTGACCGACGAGGAATACAACGAGTTTTACAAGAAGGTGTTCAACGATTACGAGGATCCTCTTTTCAAGCTCCACATCGTTGCAGATTATCCCTTGAATTTCAAGGGCGTACTCTTTATTCCCAAGAGAAAGAACGGTTACGATTCGCCCGAAAGCGAGCTCAAGCTCTTCTACAATTCAGTATTCGTTGCCGATAATATCACGGGCGCCTGCCCCGAGCATCTCGTTAACTTCAAGGGCGTGCTCGATTGTCCCGAATTACCCTTGAACGTTTCGAGAAGCTACTTGCAGAACGACGCTTACGTAAGAAAAATCGCAGCTCATATTTCGAAAAAGGTTTCGGACAAGCTTAACGCGATGTTCAACACCGACAGAGAAAATCTTGAAAAGAATTGGCTTGATATGAAGCCCTATTTCGAATATGCTTGTATGCGCGATGAAAAATTCGGCGATTCGGCAAGAAACAGCATTCTTTTCGAGCTGACCGACGGCGGTTACACAACCGTTTCGGAATATCTTGACGGCAAAAACGAAGGCGTTATCTATTATACCAACGACAAGGAAGGACAAAGCTATTATCTTTCCTTGTTCGCCGAAAAGAACACAAAGGTTCTTGTTCTCGACAGCGTTATCGACAACAGCTTCGCACAGTATTTTGAAAGTAAGAACGAGCTGATAAAATTCCGCAGAATCGATTCGGGCTTTGAAGAAAAGGAAAACGAGGCGAACGATTTGCTTACTTCCCTTTTCAAAAAAGCGCTTGAACGCGAGGAATTGTCCGTAAGCTTTACTTCTTTAGGCGAAGAGGGCGCTGCGGCGTTGCTTTCGCTTTCCGAAGAAAACAGAAGATTTGCCGATATGATGAAGATGTATAGCATAAATTCGGGCTCGGAAGCGTTTAAGATGCCGAACACCGAGACTTTATCGGTAAACCTCGACAACCCGATAATTAAGAAGCTTGCTTCGAACGATTACGACAATCAAGAGGATATCGCAAAGCACGTATATCTTTCCGCAGTGTTGCTTTCACGTCCCTTTACCGCAGAAGAAGCCTTGGAATTTGTCCGTCTTAACAACAAGCTTTTATAATTCAAAGGCAAAACGCGATTCATTTTTAATTTAAACCACGAGCTTATTAATTCATAGAAAAAATCGGTGGACTTGGGAGTTACATCATTCCCAATTCCGCCGATTTTCTTATTTTCTGTTCATATCAAGATTAATAAAATATTCTTTTCCGTCGAACAAGTACACCTCAACGGGAGAATAATCGAAGCCGCCGACCGACTTATCAGGCCAAATTCCCAATGAAGAATTCAAACCATCGGTCCAATCTATCAATTCTCCACTTTTCGAAAGAGAAAGGTTATAGGCATGAAGTCCTTTAAAGTAAAGCCCCAAATCGGTGTTGGCAAGCGTGATTTTTGTCCAATCATTGCTGGGGTTGCCGTTTAAATCGATCTTTGTATTTTCGGGGTAATCAAGTGCAACGTTGAAAAGCATCGAGGTGCTGATTCCGCTTTTCTTTGCGCCCTTTACTGCAAAATTCACGCTGTCCTTAAACGAGCTGTTAAGGCTTTCAACCGAAAATGAGACGTAATTATCTTCAGTTATATCAAGCGTAAGGCGGTAATTACCGTTTTTGGGGAGCATCTTGCCGGATTCATACCATTTACGTTGATTTGCGTCAATAGTATCGTAGACGTTGTAAAAAACATGCCAACCGCCGTTTTCGCCCGACCAACACAAGCCGACGTCTGCGCAATTTATCCAATAATCACCTTCGTAAACATCGAGTCCCAAAAAGCAATAGGCGTTTATAAAGCGTCCGTCGGGCAAGCGCGTGCTGATTTCGGAATCGGCAAGGTTTATATCAACCGAGGCTCCGTTATAGCCGACCTTCGAATAAACGCAAAAAGCAGGTCCGTCGGTATCGCCCATTTTTCCGTTATTTTTGTATTCAAGCGAATTAATGGTCTTTGTCGCATTTTCGGTTGGGTCGATCGATTCGGATGATTCAACCGATATTTCCGAAGAATCCTCTAAAACAGGTTCGGTCGACTCGCACGAAAAAAGCGAAACAGCCATTATGCAGGCAAGAATCAAGAAAAGTGTTCTTTTCATTCGTCGTTAGACTCGCTATTCTTGGATTTTTCATAAGCTTCGGCGAGATAGGTTATAACAGCCTTTCGGGTGACAAGGCCGATAAATACACCGCGGTCATCAACAACGGGCACAAAATTCTGCTCGGCAACTCGGTTAAAAAGCTGATCGACCGTGCAGGTGACGCTTACGGCAGGGTTCCAGCCCTCGCGTATTACATCCTTTATGCAGACCTTTTCGTGCTCACGCATATCGCTGCCGCCATTATTGAGCATACTGCGAAGAAGGTCGCCCTCGGTGACCGTGCCGACGTATACACCCTCGGGGGAAATAACCGGAATCGCGCGGTATTTGTGATAGGTCATTTTTTCAAACCCATTGCGTACGGTTGCGTCGGAATCGAGAAAGGCAACCTTACTTTTAGGGGTAAGAAATCTCATTATATTCATTTTAAACTTCCTTTTAGAGCTTGATCTCCATATGTCGGGAGCGTGTTTCGAACCCGTATTTTTCGTAAAATGAAACCGCGTCCGAATTGAATTCCCAAACGTTGAGCATAACGCAGGAGCAATTTTTTTGAACGGCGTATTGCTTTGCCGCATCAATTAATCTTCGTCCGACGCCATGTCGACGCGCAGAAGGATCGACGCACAGGTCGTCGATATAAAGAGTAAGTCCTCTTCCCTCTTTTATAACCTCGCAAAAAACGTATCCGACAACCTTTTCATCAATTTCGGCGACAAACACGCCGTTATCTTCCTTGGAAAGACGTTCCGAAACCTCTTCTATTGTATATTTACTGACAAGATCGCCGAACACGTCAGGTCTGCCGCTTCGGTGAAGCTCGGCGATTAAAAGAAGGAGTCGGTAAACCGCTTCGCTGTCTTCGGTTTTTGATTCGCGTATAATAAGGTTCATATTATTTTCGTATATAAGTGCAGAATTTGAATTCCATATCGGAAACGGTATCGGTTTCGGGGTTTGTTATTTGAGGCTCGCCCTCGCAAGAGAGCTCCCATTCGTCCGATTCGTCAAGATTTTTAAAAAATGCGTCGCTTTCGAATTCGCGCTCGAACTTGGTTACGTAAGCAGTGTCGCAATAAGGCAGAAATTGCTCGTAAACGGTAGCACCGCCGATTATGAAAATTTCTTCGTCCTGATGCTTTTCCGCATATTCGAGAACCGCTTCGCACGAATTTAAAACGATTGCGTTTTCGGGCTGATAATCGGGTCTGCGAGAAAGAACGATATTTATTCTGTCCTTTAATACCCTGCCACCGGGAAAGGTGGAAAGCGTCTTGGAGCCGAGGACTACGGTATGACCCTTGGTAAGGCTTTGAAAATACCTCAAATCGGCACGAACGCGCGCCAAAAGCTCGCCCTTATATCCTATGCCCCAATTTTTATCTACTGCAACGACTAATTTCATATTTCACCTATACCGCAACGGGGAATCTTCCGACCTTTTCGCCGTGAACGTAATTTTCCACAACAAAGCTTTCGGGTGTGAAGGCATAAAAATCGGTAATAGTCGGGTCAAGCGTCACCTTAGGTGCGTCGAAAGGTGTGCGCTCGATGAGCTCCTTAACTATGGGAATATGTCTGTCGTAAATGTGCGCGTCTGCGATTACGTGGACAAGCTCGCCCGCCTTTAAGCCCGACGCCTGCGCGAGCATCATTACCAACGCCGCGTACTGAGCGACGTTCCAAGCGTTTGCGGCAAGCATATCCTGCGAGCGCTGATTAAGGATTGCGCAGAGCTTTCCGTCGACAACGTTAAAGGTCATGGAATAAGCGCAGGGATAAAGCGCCATTTCGGAAAGATCTTGGAAATTGTACATATTCGTCATGATTCGACGTGAACAGGGGTTGTTTTTAAGGTCGTACAAAACCCTGTCGACCATGTCGAATTCGCCCTCGCGGTATTTATGCTTAACGCCCATCTGATAGCCGTAAGCCTTACCGATAGAGCCGTTTTCGTCAGCCCATGCGTCCCAGATTTTACTGTTCAAATCATTTACGTTATTCGACTTTTTCTGCCAAATCCAAAGGATTTCGTCAACCGCCTTTTCAAGAGAAATCGGGCGGATGGTAAGAAGAGGAAATTCCTTTTCAAGGTCGTAACGGTTTACGACGCCGAACTTTTTGATAGTATATGCGGGGGTGCCGTCTTCCCAACGCGGGCGGACCCTTTCGTCAAAAACGGGTGTACCGTTTTCGATTATATCTCGACAGGTTTCGATGAAGGCCTTATCAGCAGAGCTCATAGCATTTCCTCACTTTTATTACTTTAGTATATAATAACATCCTTACATACTTTTGTCAACCGAGTTCGCGTTGACAAATTCAATTAAGTTTGATAAAATACCTATATTACGAAAAATGAGGGATTTTATGCCGTTTAAGGTCATAGTTCGAAAAGATTTCGAAGCCTTTACAAGCGAATATTTTGAAAGCACGCCCTTGGCTAAAATAATAACAGATTCAGGGTTTTCCTTCGATATGCCCTGCGGCGGTCGCGGTGTCTGCGGTAATTGCAAGGTTTATGTAAGCGGCACGATTTCAAAAATTACCGAAATCGAACGCGAGATTTTGGGTAACGAAATCGAAAAGGGCGCGCGTTTATCCTGCAAGGCAACGGCTTTGGGTGAATGTGTAATTGACATTCCCAAAAACACTTCTCCCAATTTTAAACGCGATAATTACATATCAATTAACCCCGACCCGATAACCGCTGATACGCAATGCTTTGCCTGCGCAGTTGACGTAGGTACCACTACCCTTGCGTTCAGGTATTATTCGTTACCCGACGGAAATTTGGTTTTTTCGGATTCAAGCGACAATCCTCAACGAATTCACGGCGCCGACGTTATTACGAGAATCGATTTCGACAAAGACAATTTCGGTCAAATGACTTGCTTGATCAACAAGGCGATAAACGATTCAAAATTCAAATTCGGTAAAGAGGTCGAATTTTACGTTATTACAGCAAACACGGTTATGATGCATTTTCTTGCAGGCTTAGATGCGAGCGGAATCGCAACTGCCCCCTTTATGCCGAAAAGCCTTTTCGGTGATTGGGCTGGAAACCGTTATTATATGCCCTGCGCGAACGCGTACATCGGGGGCGACGCGATTGCTTCGGTGCTCGATTCTGGTATGACCGAACGCGACGAGGTTTCGTTATTAATCGATGTCGGAACAAACAACGAGTGCTTTTTATGGGACGGAAAACAGCTTTTTGCCTGCTCGACCCCTGCGGGTCCCGCGTTTGAGGGCGCGAGCATTTCCTGCGGCATGCCCGCAAGAAACGGCGCAATTTACCAAATCGGCGCTGACAAAAGCATATCCGTTTTAGGCAACGAAAGAGCGACGGGCATCTGCGGAAGCGCGATGATCGATGCGCTTGCATACCTATTACAGAATAAATTCATTTCAAGTGACGGAAGCGTTATTGAGGATTTGCCTGACTTTGACAGCATAAAGCTAAATCCCGAGGATATTTCACAGCTTCAGCTTGCAAAATCGGCAATCTGTTCGGGTATTCTTACTTTGCTCGAGCAGGCAAACATAAAAGCGGAAATGGTAAAGAAGCTTTACGTTACGGGCAGCTTCGGCAGGCATTTAAACCTTAAAAACGCCGAATCAATCGGTTTATTGCCCAAGGGCTTGACAAACGCAAATCTTTTAAATATCGGCGGAGCGATTAACGGCGCGTCGATTGTGCTTCTTGATAAAAAGCAGATAAAAGCAGTTGAAAGAATTGCAAAGGAAACGAAAGTTATCGAGCTTGCGGATTCCGAATACTTTGCAAAATGCTTCATCGAAAATTTATATTTTAAGAACTATGAAGAGAACTGAAATTAATATCAACGCGCTTGATTTCCCAAGCGAAATACGCCATATATTGCATAATTCACGCGTTTTCGATTCGAGCTGCTCACGCGAAGCGAAGGTATTTTTCATCGACAAGGAGTCCGGCTTTTATCTTAAGAAATCGGCAAAGGGAACGCTTGAAAACGAAGCGTTTATGGATGCATATTTCCATAAGAAGGGATTATCCGCCAATGTTGTTTCTTATATTTCGGATGAATACGATTGGCTTTTGACCGAGCGTGTGCTTGGTGAGGATTGCATATTCGATAAATATTTGTCCGACCCTTTACGCTTAACCGATACGATAGCAATTAAGCTTCGCGAGCTTCACGAAATAGATTTTTCCGATTGTCCCATACAAAACCGAAACGATTCTTATATCAAAACCGCTTATGACAATTATTTAAAAGGCACTTACGACAAAGACAGCTTCCCCGACAGCTTCGGTTACAAAAATGCCGAAGATGCGATGAAGGTTATCGAAGAGAACAAGCACCGCCTTAAAAGCGACGTGTTACTGCACGGGGATTATTGCTTGCCGAACATTATGCTTGACGATTGGCAATTTTCGGGGTTCATTGACCTTGGAAACGGCGGTGTCGGTGACAGACACATCGACCTGTTCTGGGGCGCTTGGACACTCAACTTCAATTTACACACCGAAAAGTACCGAGATCGCTTTTTCGATGCATACGGCAGGGATAAAATACAAACCGAAATGCTCGATCTCATTGCCGCTTTTGAGGTTTTCGGATAAAATAAAACACCGCTTGGGCATAATCGCCTTGGGCGGTGTTTGTTTTTATTTTTCCTTCAAAACGGAAAGGAATTTTTCCGCGGTATAGAAAATCCCTTCGGGGGTTTGGTCGCCGTTTCCGATTTCAACCCTTCTCTTTTGGGAAGAATTGTCTCTAACTGTCACTTTAACGCTCTCGGGAAGCATAATGATGCAATTAATTGAATTCGGCTCAAATTCGTAAGGCTTTTTCGATTTTATCACGTATTCAAAGCTATCCATTGTATTTACCAGAGCGAATGTATAATCCTTTATTTCGTACCTATTTTCATCTACGAATCCATACAGTATCCGTTTACTTCGCACCCCAAGAATCTTTATGCAATAGATTTTATCTTTTGTTTTGACCGAAAAGTTATAATCTTTGCTGTTATTACGCCCCGTCCACCAAAATAATCTTTTTTTATCTAATATAAATTCGTTCATTTTGCAGAGCCGTTTCACTTTGAATCCGAAGACAGCACGCTTGACGAGCAAAGACAGCCATCCTAAAGGAGCGCCTGTCATGACATAAATCCTCCCCTATAACATTCCATATAATTGCCGAGTCGCGAAGCAATAGTAAGCATTGAATAAAACAGAAGGAGCTTATGCATTCCCCAAGCGAAATACACGTATATTATGCCGTCGCCCGTGTCGACATCTTTACGTCCCAATAGATTCATTTCCAGAAGATGCCCAAGCGCACGTTCGGCTGACTGCAATTCAATTTCACATTTTGCAGATATGAAAGAGGCTGTAAAGGATTTCTCGCGATTTTGAACGATGAATTTGAAAATTTTTCTCGTTTCGCCGTCGGATAAGCGTTTTAATACAGTCCAAGCAGAATCGTCGTCGAAAATCTTTAAAATTTCATTTTTATCCCTATTAAATGCAAGTGCTATGTCGCAATCGGCAAACACTCCGTTGCCCTCGAAATTGGAAAATACCATTGTTTGAGAATTGGTAAACTTCTTTATTGCGTCACGCGCTTTCTTTGCGTCTTCAGTAACGTCATCCTCGTCTTTTCCTTCGTATTGACACCAAAAATGCTGCATGATTTCAAAAAAGGAATTATACATTTCTTCGTGAATATTTTCTTTTGTAAGTTTTTTGTTGATAAACTTGACTTTTCTGCCGAACAGCCTATCGATATCGGTATCGAAAACGTCAGCAATAAGCGGAAGCAGCATTATATCGGGCATAGTTGTGCCGGTTTCCCACTTCGAGACTGCTTGTGACGATACTCCGAGTCTATTCGCGAGTGTTTCCTGTGTTAATCCGGCTTCTTTACGCAATATCGCTATTGTTTCGCCTATATTGTACATAATCAACAACCTCCTGTTTCTTTACGGATATATTATAAACCAAAAGCAAATCAAAAACAATAACCGTTTAAGTTACAAAAACACCTATTAGGATATAAATATACAATCAAAAAACACCGCTTTGGGCACAACATAGCTCCTTCAGCGGTGTTTGTTTTTATTTTTTGACCTTGAGCTCGAGAATCGTGACGCCCAAGTCGCCTTCGCCGTAGCGTCCCGAACGGAAGGAACGGATCCTCGCCTTATCCTGACGGAAAAACTGCCAAAGGGCGGCTCTTAACGCACCTGTTCCCTTGCCGTGAATGACAGATACGGTTTCATATCCCGCAAGTATAGCGTCGTCAAGATAACGGTCGATGATAAACCAAGCGTCGTCGCCGATATTACCTCTAACGTCGATTTCGTTCTTAACGCCCGAAACCGAATGGGTATACTGTGCCTTGCCCTTTTCCTTTTTTTGCTTATCGACTGCGGCAGCGTTAGCGAGAAGGCGGATATTTTTAATATTCGTTTTAGACTCGAACCTATCCATTTTACAGAATACGGTTTCGCCCGAGATGCTTTTAACGATCGCTTCCTTACCGATATCGGCAAGCAAGACCTTATCGCCAACCTGAAGCGGACGAGGCAACACGTAATTTTCCTCTTCGACCTCAAATTCCTCGACGTCGGAAATCGCGGCGGAGGTGTCCTTTAGATTTTGGCGAATCGCCTTTCGAGCTTCTTCGATTCTTGCAAGCTCCAAGCGTTTGGCGTCGGCTTTTTTGAGCTCGTTTAATTGCTCAAACACCTGATTGCTTGACGCTTTGGCGGCATCGAGAATTCTTTGCGCCTGCGCGCGTGCACGATCGAGCTCTGCCTCGGCTCTTTCCTGCATTTCCTTTGCGATGCGGGTCGATTCCTCGCGGATTCTTAACGCCTCGGCTCTTGCGCGCTCGGATTCGCTTCTTTCCTTTCGGAGATCCTGCTCGGTTTCCTCAAGGCGGACGATTACATCCTCAAATCGGATATTATCATCGGCTAACAGCTCCTTGGCGCGGCTGATGACGCTTTCGTCCATACCGAGACGAAGCGAAATTTCAAACGCGTTGCTTCGACCGGGGATGCCCGTGATAAGTCGGTAGGTAGGCTTAAGCGTTGCGAGGTCGAATTCACAAGAAGCGTTAAGGACGCCCTCGGTATCGAGCGCGTAGATTTTAATTTCGGAATAATGGGTTGTTGCGGCAACTATCGCGCCCGATTCACGGACACGCTCGAGTATAGCGATTGCGAGCGACGCACCCTCGGTCGGGTCGGTGCCCGCGCCGAGCTCGTCGAAAAGCACGAGCGAGCCGCTCGAGCACTCCTTAAGTATCGAAACAACGTTAACCATATGCGAAGAGAAGGTTGAAAGCGATTGCTCGATGCTTTGCTCGTCGCCGATATCGGCAAGCACACCGTCGAAGATAGGAAGCGCGCTTCCGTCGTCCGCGGGGATATACAAGCCGCTTTGTGCCATAAGTGATAAAAGTCCCAAGGTTTTCAAGGTGACGGTTTTACCGCCCGTGTTGGGGCCTGTGATGATAAGTGCGTTATCGCGTTCGCCGAATTCAACGGATATCGGTACGACCTTGCTTTTGGGTATTAACGGATGTCTTGCGCGGACAAGCTTGATCGATTTAGCGTTTGTCTTGGGGCGAGTGCCCATAATTTCGGAGGAATATGCCGCACGCGAGAAAATAGCGTCAAGATCGGTCATCGCCATATAATCGACCTTAATTATACCCGAGGAGGAAGCAACCTTTGTCGAAAGGTCGTAAAGAATCTTTTCGATTTCCTCGGATTCCCTGCCCTTGAGCTCGCGAAGCTTATTATTTGCCTCTAAAACCGCAATCGGCTCGATAAACAGGGTTTGACCCGAGGCAGACGAGTCGTGAACGAGACCCTTGATTTCATTTTTGTGCTCTGCACGAACGGGAATAACGTATCTTCCCGATCGGATTGTAACCACCGAATCGCGAAGATATTTTGAATTTTCTCCCATAGTGAGGTTCGAAAGAATTTCACGAACGCTCGCTTCTGCACGGCGTATATCGCGTCTGATACGATATAGCTCGGGAGATGCGTCGTCGGCAATTGTATCCTCGCCGATTATTTTCATGCTGATTTCGTTTGATAAGGAATTTTGCTCGGTAAGTGTTGAGAAATACGGAAAGAGCGCAGGAATATCCTTACCCGCGGGGTATTTCTTGACAGAGCTTACCGCGCGAAGCAGAGACGCTACGTTTAACAATTCAAGCGGTGTAAGAGTCGCGCCCTTTTCGGCACGGTCCGCCGCATCGATAACCCCTTCGGGTGCCGAAAAGCTCGGCTTGCCCTTATAAACGAGCAGATCGAGCGCTTCTTCGGTTTCGTCCAAAAGACGCGAAACGATTATAGAATCGATTTCGGGGACTGTTTCGCGAAGCTTTCCGCGTGCGGCTTCGGTAACCGCGAACGAAGAAACCGTCGAGATGATTTTATCGTATTCAAGTATATGTTTTGCTTTTGTAAAGCCTTTCATGGAAGTTCCTCGCAATGTTTGTAAAAGGAAAGGGTTTTAAAGCCTCTTTCGGCGCAGGAAAGCATAAAGCGTTCGGCAACGAGCCCAAGCTGAAGCTGCTCTTCCTCCCCTATTTTGAAGGAAAGGAAGCGCGAAATATCGCTTTCGGTTATATGCGTAATAGCTTTACCGACAGAGGGATTGAGTAATAAATTAACGGCGTCGGCATTTTGACATTCTCGACAAGATGCAACTCCGTGAAGCGTATCAAAGAGAAAAGCTTCGTTTTGCAATTCGTTGCCACAGCTTGCACAAGCTTCGGCTTCGGGAAGATAACCGCACTCGGCGCAAAGCCTTAATTCAAAAGCTGCTTTTATAATCTTTCGAGTCGTAACCGAATTTTCGATAGCGTAAAGCGCGTTCAAAAGAAGCCTTAAAAGACTTTTTGATTCTTCACCCGGTATGACAAAGCAGGAAGCCGCCTCGCAAAGATAGCATGCCAACGAATAATTTTTGATATCCTCGCGGATTGTGTAAAAATCGGCGATGAGCGCGGCTTCGGTTAAGGTATAGAAGCCGTTTTTTTCATAGAGAAGCATATCCGAAAACGCGAATTGTTGGGCGGATTTAAGGTAGGGCGACGAGATTTTCCGAACACCCTTTGCATTGACAGTAATAACACCCAAATCGGTTGCGAGTATCGTTAACAGCTTGCTCGATTCACCCTTCGGCTGTTCGCGTAATACTATGCCCTTTATTTTATGGCGCATTATTCGATTTCTTCCTTAAAGCCGAAGTCGGAGAGGAAGGTGGGTCTGTCGCGCCAATTTTCCTTGACCTTTACCCAGAGATCCAAAAAGACCTTGGTTTCAAAGAGCGCTTCGGCATCTTCGCGGGCATAGGAGCCGATTTTCTTAAGCATCGCTCCGTTTTTGCCGATAATTATGCGCTTATGCGATTCGCGCTCGCAATAAATTTCGGCACGAACAGACAAAAGTCCCTTCTTTTCGGTGAAGGATTCGACAGAAACGGCAACGCCGTGAGGGATTTCGTCATCGAGAAGGCGCAAAACCTTTTCGCGGATAAGCTCGGCGAAAATCTTACGCTCGGGTTGGTCGGTGAGGTAATCCTCGGGGAAGAAATGAATGCTTTCCACGAGAAGCGGATCGAGCTCGTCGAGAATAAAGTTAACACCGTCACCGTTGACCGCAGAAACGGGAATTACCGCACGGAAGGAATAACGGTTGGAAAGCTCCATAATCTGTTCGGCAAGCTTGACCTTATTCGCCTTATCGGTTTTATTGATTACGAGAATAACCTCCAAGCCCGAGGCTGTGTATTTATCGAGCGCAGCGGTTTCGTTAGAGTTAAGCTCGGTTCCCGCTTCGACAACGAAAAGGACGATATCCGAGGATTCGGCAACGTTGCCGACAGATTTCATCATATATTCGCCAAGAAGCGTTTTCGGCTTATGAAGACCGGGAGTGTCGGTGAAAACGTACTGATTTTCACCCTTGGTAAGCACACCGGTGATACGATTTCTTGTGGTTTGAGGCTTGCGCGAGACGATGGCAACCTTCTCACCCAAAAGAGTGTTGAGAAGCGTGCTTTTGCCGACGTTGGGCTTGCCTGCTATCATTATAAATGCTGTCTTAGTCATAACTTACCTCTTAATTCCGAGTTTATCGAGTATTTCGCGTTGCTTTGCCTCCATAACGAGGCGTTCATCTTCGGTTTCATGGTCGTAGCCGAGAAGGTGCAATGCAGAGTGCGCGGCGAGAAAGCAAAATTCGCGCTTGGGCGAATGTCCGTACTCCTCTGCCTGACGGTAGGCGGTATCGCGCGAGATTATAATATCGCCCAAAAGTGTGAGGATTTCGGGATTTTCGAAATCATAAAACGGGAACGAAAGAACGTCGGTCGGTCGGTCGATTCCGCGGTGCTCTTTATTTATCTGATGAATTTCCTCATCGTCGCAAACGGTTACGTTCACCTCGAATTTATGGTCGGGATATTGCTCCGAAACGGCTGTACGAATAACGCGCTTCATGAGTGTTTCGTAAAGCTTAGGGATAGGTTCGGTTTGAACGTCGAAGTAAATTTTTATCATTCCCTCGGTCTCCTTTTAAATGCGGTTCGCTTGGGCAGCTCGCTTTTCTTTTCGTTATCTCTGTTTCTCTTTTCGTAAGCAAGGATAATTTTTTGAACGAGCGGGTGACGGACAACGTCCTTGTGAGTGAATTTGAAAATGCAGATGCCGTTGATATCATCGAGGATTTCCAGAGCATCTACAAGACCGCTCTTGCGCAGATACGGCAGGTCAACCTGCGTAATATCGCCTGTAATTATCGCCTTACTGTTATTGCCGAGACGGGTAAGAAACATCTTCATCTGCTCGGGCGTTGTATTTTGTGCCTCGTCGAGGATTATAAAGGCGTCGTCTAAGGTTCGACCGCGCATATATGCAAGGGGAACGATTTCGATAATTCCCTTTTCGCCGCAATTCTTAAAGCTTTCGTTTCCGAGCATTTCGCCCAATGCATCGTAAAGCGGGCGCAAATACGGTTCGATCTTGCTTTGAAGATCACCGGGAAGAAATCCGAGCTTTTCGCCTGCCTCTACCGCGGGACGAGTCAAAACAATTTTCGAAACCTGCTTTTTCTTTAATGCGTTAACCGCCATTGCAACAGCCAAAAAGGTTTTACCCGTGCCTGCGGGGCCGACACCGAATACTATCGTATTTTTATTAATCGCATCGACGTACTTTTGCTGTCCGACGGTTTTCGCCTTTATCGGCTTTCCTTTATTTGTTAAGCAGATGCAATCGTTATAAATGGCGCTTAATTCCTGTTCCTTTTCCTCGCGCACCATCGAAATTACATAGTTGATTGTATTTTCATCTATGCTTTCGGAAAGCTTGGACACGCGCTCGAGCTGCTCGATGCATGATGCAGCCATATTGACCTCGTTCGCACTTTCGCCCGAGATTTTAATAACCCCCTCGCGTGATACTACCGAAACCGAAAACGCCTTTTCGATATTTTCAATATTTCCGTCGAGAGTTCCGAATAGCTTTAATACAAAATCGATCGACAAATCGGGGATTGATTTCTCAAACATCTATAATATCTCCAGTAAAATTTCTTCCAAAATAGTATAACACAAATCAACGCAAATGTCAAAAAAAATATCTCTTGACTAACAAGAAAATTTTTGCTATAATAATTCATAAAAATTTTGACGTAAACCGTCATCTAATTATCATGGAGGTAACTATGAAAAAGGCCCTTCGCATTTTTTCGCTTCTTTTGGTGCTCTGCTTCGTGTTCGTTGCATTTGCGGCTTGTGATTCCAAAAACGATGAATCTAGCAACAGCAACAACGCAGATACCGCTAAGGAGCTTTTCGCCGGTCTTCCCGAAAAAGACTACGGCGGAGCAACCGTAACCTTCCTCGTTGAAGGCGACTACCGTGGAGACTATGCCTCTGCCGAAATCATGGCTCAGGAAACTTCTCCCGAAATTCTTAACGACAAAGTCAACGCACGTAACGAGCTTGTCGAAAACCGTTTCAACGTTGTAATCAACGAAGAACGCACTTCCGATACCTCGACTATGGTTGCAACCGTTCGTAACGCGGTTTTGTCCAACCTTCCCGACTATGACATCGTAATGCCTTACATTCCCGATGCCGCTACTCTCGCTCTTGAAGAACAGTTCTATCTTCTCAACGAGTTCGAGTATCTTGATCTTACCAATCCTTGCTGGGACCAGAACGCTGTTAACAGCCTTTCTATCAACAACAAGAATTACTTTGCAACCGGCGATATTTCGCTTCTTTCGCTTGCTTGCACCCACGCACTCGTATTTAACAAGGACATGATCGACACCTATGCCCTTGAAAATCCCTACGATTTGGTTAACAACAACGAATGGACCATCGATAAGCTTCAGGAAATGGCTCGTAAGGTCACCGCTGATACCGACGGCACCACCGGCATGTCCCACAAAGACAAGTACGGCTTCCTTATTAACCAGAACTTCGTAACCTCTATGTACGTCGGCTCGGGTCACACCCTTACCGGTAAGGACGACGAAGACATTCCTTACATCACCATTATCGATGAAAC